>NZ_JBUDXA010000026.1:0-86143 GCF_054956755.1 Rufibacter sp. JT3400010
CGGCTCTACCTTCAAAGGGGGAGTCTCTGCTTTAGAGGGCAGAAGTCCATTGCTACTTTCCCCTTTCCAGTCTTTCCCGAGCGCGCCTCGCTTTTGGCCTTGGATTGGCAAAACTAAGCGCAAAAGACATTGCAGGCCGAAAGGGCAGTGCGCGAGGGGAAGACGGGGCCTCGCGGCCGTGAGCGCACGGAGGGAAACCATGCAACAACAAAGCATAAGGGCACCGCATCAACCCACCGCCACGCCAGCAATGGCAAACTGCATGCACAGCTATCTCTACAAACTCAGCTTCCGCAGCTTATCCGCCTTCCATGCCGTAAACCCCACAATCAAAATTGTCATACTCCCGCCAAACACCACCGAGGGCACCACGCCTAAAAGCTTTGCGGCCAAGCCAGATTCAAAGGAGCCAATCTCGTTGCTGGAGCCTACAAAGATGTTGTTCACCGAAGAAACGCGGCCCTTCATGTGCTCAGGCGTGAGCGTATGAATTAAGGTGGAGCGGATAATGACCGAGATGCTGTCCAGCACGCCACTCAGCAACAGCAGCCCGAATGAGAGCCAGAAAAGCTGCGACAGGCCAAACCCAATAATACAGGCGCCAAAGCCAGCCACGGCCCATAGCATTTTCTTTCCGGCACTGAACGTGATCGGCCGGTAGGCCATGAACAAGGCCATAGTTACGGAGCCGATAGCGGGTGCCGAGCGCAGCAAGCCCAATCCTTGCGGACCAATTTTGAGAATATCTGAGGCGAAAACCGGTAACAGGATCACGGCGCCGCCGAAGAGCACGGCAAACATGTCCAGTGCCAGCGCACTCAGAATGATCTGGTTCCCGAACACGAATTTGAGACCCGTCTGCAGGCTTTCTTTGATCTTGAGTTTAGGGCCTTCGCTGATGGGCAGTGGGCGTCCGGCAATGGAGCTATACAGCAAAAGAGATAAAAACACCAGTGATGCATCTACGCTAAAAGCCGCCGATACGCCACCAAACGCATATACCAGTCCGCCAATGGCCGGACCGGCCACTGAGCCCGCCTGCCAGGTAGTACTGCTCCAGGTAATGGCGTTGGCGTACAGTTTCCGGTCTGGGAGTAGTTGCGGCATAAAGGCAAAGACGGCCGGTCCCATAAACCCACGGGCAATGCCGCTCAGGAAAATAACCGAGTAAATGGGCAGCGTCCCAAAGGCGTGCAGGATTTTACCAACATCTAGGGTATAGAATAGCAGCGCCAATGAACAGAAAAGCAGCACACTAAGCACCGTGGCAATGATGCGCTTGCGCGGAATGATATCGGCCACGTGCCCGGCGTACAAGGCCACCGTAATGGAGGGAATAGCTTCTACCAGCCCAATGAGCCCCAGGGAAAAAGGGTCTTTGGTGATGTCATAGATCTGCCAACCTACTACTACGGCCTGTATTTGCATGGCCAGCGTAATGCAGAAGCGGGCAGAAATGAATCGTCTGAATTCGGGGATGCGGAGAACGGCATAGGGGTCATGCCGCTCCTCGGGGAAAGGAGTAGGTGTCGTCACGGGTTAAAAGTCAAGAAGGCAAAGGTATTGCATTTTTCAATGGAGTTCATTTATTCTGCGTTTTTAACGAACGTTCAGGAGAATATAGATGTTCTCTATATTCTCTGCTCCTGACAAACATTTCGCCTGCGAAATAGCCCTCATTGTACATTAAGTTGTAAGTTTACCTCCTAATAATCCCGTTTATGTCTCCATCATTTTTAGACGCCGTTGCACTCACCTATCGCCCAGACCTGGACGTGTTGTTTATGCGTTGGCCACAGCCGGTGTATGCATTCACCGTGCGGGAAGTGTACCAGCAAGTATTGGAGCTGGCGCAGGACACACATGCCCGTTACTGGCTGTTTGACCTCCGGAGCCGCGGGCCTCTTTCTAAGGAAGACGTAACTTGGTTGCGCGAGTCTTATTTTCCCGCTTTGCATGGTCAGTTAGGGCATATTACACATGTCGCTTATCTGCTTTCACCCGCCCACGCCAATGACCCTGAAACAAAAGCATCGGGGGAAGAAATGAGAACCTTGCCCTGGTACGGAATAGGAGCAGATTTTGAGGGCTTCACCTCAGAAACCGAAGCCTTGTATTGGCTGAAGAGATGCCAGTTAGTAGAGGTAGAAAAGTAGACCTTGATTTCTAATTATAAAACTAGGCCCGGTTGGTTCACCTCCCGGGCCTTTTGCGTTATACCGCCTCCTATTTAAGAAGCGTTTTTACAAAATCGGTTTGGAAACGCGGCAGAGGAATTACTGGCCTGTTTTCCAGAAAAGAAGCTAAAATGACCAAAATCATTTCAGGCGTAGGAAGCTATTCTTATTCTTGCGTTGTTAAAGAGTAAAGATTTTAAGCCGAAGAGCATGCAGGAGAACAGAGCAGATTTACAGACCGAAGAAGATATCCGCAGATTGGTAGACACCTTCTATGACCACGTAAACCAGGACGATTTATTAGGCCCCGTCTTCAACGAGTTTGCTAAGGTTGACTGGGCACACCACCTGCCCAAAATGTATGAATTCTGGAGCACCGTGTTGTTTGGCTCTATGGCCTACAAAGGACAACCGTTCCCTAAACACCTGGCACTGCCTGTGGAACGTACGCATTTTACCCGCTGGATTGCCCTCTTCACCCAAACCGTAGACGAGCTTTTTGTAGGTGCTATGGCCGAACAGGCGAAACAGAAAGCCGCCAGCATTGCCAATATCTTCCAGATGAAAATGGGATTGTGGGCCACACCACTGGTGAAACCTTCCTAAAGCGTTTGAGCCCGGTTTTGCAGAAAGTACCCTAAAAGCAGAGACATGCTTAGTAGTCGGGTATTACAGCACAACCTTGCTTCACATGAACCCAGGAATCAAACAAGAGAGACAATCCACCCCGTCTCTATAGCTTTCATTCTTCCTAAATCAAATACGCATTCCGTCCCCCTTGGAAGGGGTAGGGGGATGATTACTTTTGCTGATTAGGCATTCCCGAGAATCGTTTTGAATTGCTTTATGGCTGTTGCTGATGGTTCTCCAACGGGCTTTGTCATCCCCTACCCCCTTCCAAGAGAGACGGAATGCACGGGAATTCTTGAGTTCACGTTTGGGAATAGTAAGCTCCTCTATAAAACAACAAAGGAAGCCTTACAGGGCTTCCTTTGTTGTTTGGTTAGGATGCAGATATAACTAGATGGCAGGCGGTACGGGTCACTTATTCAAATTCTGCCATTCGGAAAGAGAAAAGAAGAGGAAGCGGGCGGTTTTGCATTCCAACAACACCTTTTCAAATCGCCGCCACACTTCCTTATTCCAGTATAATACAATTACGCTTATGTTTATCAAATCAACTGTTACCAACTGGTTTTCAGTCTAATCACTCTATAAGTTTTTAACAGCATAGGCATCTATTTTACTCAATATGCTAATCACAGATTGAAAAAAGCTCATTAATAGCTTCAACCAACTACCTTAACGGAAAAAAACTCACCTAGTTGCCATGAAGTCTTTATTCTAAGCATTTGTCTTCGCTCTCATCTCTAAGTCTTTTCTGACTCACTTCTTAACTCAGACATCATGCTTATTTCATATTCCTTACACTAGACTATACGCCCCTAAAACCAAGAAGGATATACCCAAATTTTAACTTTTTACAGAACCTTTTTGCATCCTTTTACTAAAACTCACCAAAAGGCCAAATTTCTACTGTTCTCCTCTTTATCGTAGGGATAAGAAGTCGCGTATATAGCACCAGATTCACTTTCTACGACTATGAAAAGATTGGTTCTATACAGCTTATTGCCCATGCTGACATTCCTTGTCTCGCCAAAGGCAGTTTTCGCGCAGCAGAAAGCAGATTTGATTACACGGGCTACTATCAAGGACAATACCATTTTCTGGCACCAGGGAAAGCTGGTGCAGCACCGGGGCGGCAAATTATATGAACTGCAGGAGCCGGTGCAATATAGCAGCGGCACCGTAGTTTCACCCAGCGGGCAGGTACGTTTGCCAGATGGCCAGAACTATACCCTTAAGCCAAAAAACGCCGTCAACCCGCAGGGCAGGGTGGTACTGGTAGCTGATGATATTTTCACTCCTACCACCATAGTAGAGCACGAAAAGAAAGTAGTAGGAGACACCGAGGTGAGAATACAGACGGTAGACGGCAAAATGGTATCGGCGGGGAACAGCGCGCAGAAAGTGACCTACACGCTGCCCGAGGAGAAAAGAATTCGGTTGCTGGAGCAGATTGTGAAACTGCAGGAGCAACGCACGGCGCTATTAGAAGCCAACCTTACCCCCGCTGAGCGCAAAAACATTGAAGCCTACTACAATGGCCTCAACAAACAACTGACAGCCATCAACCAGCAACTGCAGGCACTGTCCCCTGCGGTTAAATAATCTAAAGCCTCCACTTCCTTGAATCAGCCGTTACCCCCAAAACTCTCTGCCTTAAAAATCAAGCGTCCTTGGGGCAGATTCCGTGATGCCCTGCTCATTGTTTTCGGGATTTGCTCTGCGGGCGTAGGCTTGAAAGGCTTTCTGATTCCCAACCATTTTATTGACGGGGGCGTGACAGGACTTTCCATGCTGTTGTCCAAAAGCACCGGCGCGCCTCTCCCGCTCCTGATTCTTTTCATAAACGCCCCATTTCTGATTGCCGGGTACACCTTGGTCGCCCGCTCTTTCGCGCTGAAAAGTTTACTGGCCGTACTGGGACTAGCCGTGCTGTTGCTCACCTTGGATTTCCCCACCATCACCGATGACAAATTGCTGACAGCGGTGTTTGGCGGCTTTTTTCTGGGGGCGGGTATTGGGCTCTCCATCAGGGGAGGCTGCGTGCTGGACGGTACTGAGATTCTGGCCTTGCTTTTAAGCAAACGCACCAGCCTCACCATCGGTGACGTGATTCTGCTCATTAACCTGTTCCTTTTCTTGGGCGCCGCTTTTCTCCTGGGTGCCGAACCGGCCATGTACTCGGTGCTTACCTATCTCACCGCCTCCAAAACCATTGACTTTATCATTAACGGGATTGAAGAATACACCGGCGTCACCATTGTATCGGTGCATAGCAAGACTATGCGGCAGGCTATTCTCACCCAGTTGGGCCGGGCCGTTACCATTTACAAAGGCCAGCGTGGCTTCACAGGCGAAGAGGTAGACATTCTCTACTGCGTGGTTACCCGCCTGGAAGTGCAGCGCCTCAAATCCCTGATTACGGAATTGGACCCAAGCGCTTTCCTTATCACCCACAGCATCAATGACACCTCGGGCGGCATGATCAAGAAGCGTCCTCTCTCCCATTAATTCGTTCCGGTTCTCTTTTTCGGGTTATTTCAGGAAAGTAGCAGGTAAACGCCAAAAGCAGTTACCCAGATAGGCTCTGCCTCAATAGGTTAGGAGCCACCATGCTTCTTACCCAAAAATATTTTCTTTTTTTCTGGCAGAAAAAAAAGGGGAGATCGCTTTTATTTCTCTGGTAGAAAGTAGTATCTTCAAGATCTGATCTAGTGCATTGGTGTGATTTTTGAGGCTTGTTGTTTTTCTTCTTTCTGTTGCTTTCTGAGCAGATTTTTGAAAAGGTCTCTCCAATGAAAAAAATATTTTTAGTTTTATTTTACCCATTGTATTTAGACGTCTTATTTTCTATATTTGGTAATCAGATAAAACCCATCTTAATAATCACCTTACCTCACAATATGGCATAAACCTCTACGTTACTTTAATTGTAGATTTAGATGAATACAGTACAGCTTAATGATTCGGCGTTAGTAACGTCGTATATCGCTGGTAACGAGAGTGCGTTTGAGGAATTGGTGACCCGTCATAAAAGTAAGGTCTACACCACTATTCTACTTATAGTAAAAGATACCTACACAGCTGAAGACCTGTTACAGGAAACCTTTGTGAAGGCGATCCATACCATGAAAAGCGGTCGTTACAACGAAGAAGGTAAATTTTCATCCTGGATCTGCCGTATCGCCCATAACTTGGCTATTGATTACTTCCGTAGGGAGAAGCGGAGCCCAATGATCACTTTGGAAGACGGCAGCAATGTGTTTAACACGTTAAGCTTCTCTGAGGAATCAGTGGAATCCATCCGGATTAAAGAGGAAACCCATGCCCGTCTGCGGGAACTGATTCAGCAGTTACCCGCCGCGCAGAAAGAGGTGCTGATCATGCGCCACTACGCTGATATGAGTTTTCAGGAGATTGCGGAGGCTACCGGGGTTAGCATTAACACGGCTTTGGGCAGAATGAGATACGCATTGATCAACTTGCGCAAAAAAATGTCCAATGATAAAACAGCCTATGACCAAAACCTTTACCCATCATGATCTAGTACAGTACCTTTACAACGAACTGCCTAAGACGCAACGACTTGCCCTGGAAGAAGCCTTAATGGTGGATCAGGAACTAGCCGAAGCCTGTGCTGATCTGCTCCTCACCCAGCTAAGCTTGGAGGAAGCGCTCACCCAACCAAGCGACCGGGTCACCGACGCCATTCTCACTTACTCTAAAACCGTACCCCTGCACCGGTAAAGGAGGCAGGCCATCTAACAGCAAGCGCTGATTGTCTACTGGCAATCAGCGCTTGCTGTTTTACCCCAGGTGAACCTATTACTTACAGCTTCTGGCCCTTTGAAACACCAGAAGGTTCCTACCGGCAAAGGTTAGCCATCATACGGCGAAAACCGTAAATTTGGGTCTAAAAAGACGTAAGCTTCCCATGCGCAAACCAGAGCGGTACCGCCATTTAATCTCCTATTTCACCCAGAACTTCCCAGAGGCCGAAACCGAATTGGATTACCGCAACCCGTATGAATTGCTGGTGGCCGTAGTCCTGAGCGCCCAATGCACCGACAAACGGGTGAACCTGGTTACGCCGCCCCTGTTTGAGGCTTTCCCTTCACCGGAGGTTTTGGCTACGGCTAGCGCCGAGGATATCTTCCCCTACATCAAAAGCATCTCGTACCCTAACAACAAAGCCAAGCACCTGGCAGGCCTGGGCAAAATGCTGACTGAACGGTTTAACGGCGAAGTGCCTTCTTCCATTGAAGAACTGCAACTACTCCCCGGCGTGGGCCGCAAGACCGCTAACGTCATTGCCTCCGTGATTTTCAACATGCCCGCCATGGCCGTAGACACGCACGTGTTCCGGGTTTCCAAACGACTGGGCCTGGTGAGTAGCAAAGCGAAAACGCCCCTGGAAGTTGAAAAGGAGTTGTTGAAGCACATTCCGGTAGATCTGGTCCCCAAAGCCCACCACTGGCTTATTCTGCACGGCCGCTACATCTGCACCGCCCGCACCCCACAATGCGAACGCTGCCCCCTCACTCACTTCTGCGCCTATTACCAAAAGAACTGGCCCAACAAACCAGATGACCCACAGAATAAATTGGGCTAAGCTAGCCGTTTGAAACAAAACACAGCCAAAATCTTTTCCTGCTTACCCATCACCTAGAAAGAACAATCAAGACAGAGTTCCGGCATGAGTATTTCCATCACACATAGTTTGCCTGCTTTTTTCAGAAAACGGCTTTAAAACACCTTGCTGCTAAAATCTTCGCGCTTTTGCCTTAAGCACAGAGGGTAAAAGAGGTTTAGCCTGTCTTTCTTCTAGCAGTGCTTTGGATACCATTGCTTTCCAAAAGAAAAGACCAAAGGTGATGATAACTTCCACAACGCGCAGGGTTCTGGCCCTGCTTCTCTCTTTCTTTTCGGCTCCTTTCCTAAGTCAGGCACAGGAACCTGCTTCGGCAGAACTGCACAAGGCCATCATGCGGCAAGACAGTCTGATGTTTAATGTAGGATTCAATACCTGTAACATTGGTCAGTTTGAGAACCTCCTCAGCAATGATTTCGAATTTTACCATGACAAAGGCGGCATCACCTCTTCCAAGGCGGAGTTTATTGCTGGTTTTAAGAACGGATTGTGTAAATCCCCAACCACCTACCAGTCGCGCCGGGAATTGGTAGCTGGCAGTTCCGCGGTTTTTCCGCTGTTCAAAAACAACGTGCTTTATGGCGCTATCCAGACAGGGCGGCACCGGTTCTATGAGAAAGAGGCGGGCAAAGCAGAGACCTTCGCCAGCACCGCCCGCTTCTCACATGTGTGGCAATTGGAAAACGGAAGTTGGAAATTCCTGCGGGGCTTGAGCTATGACCACCAGAGTGCCTCCACCCCAGACAAGGGCGCTCAGGTGTTCACCAATGATGCCGATCTGGAAGCCTGGCTCACCGACAACAAATTCCCGGCTCTGGCCCTGGGTATCATCAACGACGGCAAACTGCAGCAGATCAAAGTTTTTGGGGAGCTGAAAAAAGGCACTCCGGCTCCATACAACACCATCTTCAACGTGGCTTCCCTAGCCAAGCCCGTTACTACCCTGGTGACCATGAAACTGGTGGATGCCGGGAAGTGGAAACTGGACGAGCCGCTGGCCAAATACTGGACCGATCCAGACATTGCCCATGATCCCAGAAGTAAGAAACTCACCTCCCGCCATGTCCTCACCCACCAGACGGGTTTTCCTAACTGGCGCTGGATGAATGAATCCAAAAAGCTAGCTTTCCAGTTCGATCCCGGGACCAAGTACCAGTATTCTGGCGAGGGCATGGAGTATCTGAGAAAGGCACTGGAAAAGAAATTCAACCGAACCCTGGACCAACTCGCTGATTCTCTACTTTTCAAACCGTTGGGCATGAAAGACACCCGCTTCTACTGGGATAAAACGGTAGACGAAACCCGGTTCGCGCTTTGGCATGACACGCAAGGCGATCTGTACGAAACCTACAAAAACACCAGTGCCAATGCCGCCGATGACCTTTTAACCACGGTGGAAGATTACAGCAAACTTCTGATCTCACTCATGAACGGGGCTGGCCTCTCCAAAGAGACGTTCAATGAAATGGTTTCGCACCAGCATAAAACAAAAGAAGGACTCTACTTTGGGCTGGGCTTTGAGGTGTTCGATCTGGGTAACGGAGAATACGCCCTATCGCACGGCGGGTCAGACAAAGGCACCTCGGCCATCTTCTTTGCTTTTCCCAAATCCAAGAAAGGGCTTATCATCTTCACCAACGTAGACGACGGCTATCGTTCCTATGACAAACTGATTAAGACCTACTTGGGTGACAGGGGTCAGAAACTGGTGAACATTGCGTTGCAGGAGTAGTCTTTTACCGTTTGTTTCGGGTCACCTTTTCGAAAATAGCCTCTAAAACGGGTACCATCTGCAAACGGTCAAATTGCTCACGTGCCACCTGCATCGCGTTCTTCCGCATAGCCGCCATCCCCTGTTTTTCCCCAAGACGCTGTACCAAAGAGTTTGCTAACGCCCGTACGTCACTGGCGGGCACATACCAGCCACAGCTATGTTTCTCCACCAATTCCTTTGTCCAGCCGGGGTTCGTGACCACTACGGGCGTTCCTACAGCCAGACTGTCAAATAACTTCCCCGGCGAGTTCACCGCCAGCACCGGCAAATCAATAAACGACACCACTGATACCGCAGCAATAGAGAATAACTTGAAAACCTCATGCCTGGGAAGCGGGGCCAACAAATGAATATTGTGTTGCTGTTTTGCGGCTTCTTCCAGTAAAGGAGCATCAAAACCCTGCCCGGTGAACACAAAGCAGATATCCGGATGATCTTGGAGCAGTTTCGCCGTGTGTACCAGCAAGGGAATATCATTGGCCCGACCGTACGTGCCCGCGTACAGCACCACCTGCTTTCCTTGCAACTTCAAGCGTTCCCGTAAAGCATTCTGTTTTATCAAAGAGATAGGCTGCGGCGGAATATCAGTGCCGTTGACCAGTGTCGAGATTTTTTGGGGAGAAATGCCTTGCTGCGCTATGTACGCTTCCATGCCGGGAGAAAGCGGAATAAGGTGAGCCGCACTTCGGTACAAAGAGGCTTCCATCTTGTACAACTGTCGCTGAACCAATGCGGAGGGTACTGCGCCCATCTGAATAGGGAAAGAAGGCCAGAGGTCCTGCACCTCAAAGACCCAGGGCACTTTTCTGAACCTGGCTACCTGCGCCGCTGCCCAGGCGGTAGTCAAAGGCGTAGAGACACCCCAAATCACATCGGGCTTAGGCATCCGCAGTCCTTTTACAAACGCCTTGCTTGCGAAGGACCCGAAGGCTTGCAGGCGTTGCACCACTCCCATTTTATTGGAATACGGCGCCTCAATGGAAACCAGCTCTACTCCCGGCGGAACCCAGTCATATAAGTTGGTAAGGCGTTTGCTTTCCCAGGCGTTGGAGGTGATCAGCGTGATTTTATGCCGTTTCACCAATTCTGCCATAAACGTGTAATGCCGGCACGTAGCGGGGCAGTCTGGGTTATGGTGATACTGGTGAAACAGCGCAATATGCATAGAGACGAAGACGGGAAGAACTTTTAGGCCTGTTTTCATAAAAACTGGCCCAAAACAAGGGAAGTACGTTACTTTTTCTGCGGCTTGTATTTAGACCTATCCAGAATCTTACGGGCGTCTTTCTCTTCCATAAGCTGTTGCAGCGTCACGTCTGGGTTATTCTCCATGTACTTGCGCACAATCTGCCAACCTACCCACGCAGCCACTCGGCCCGGGCAACGCTCACTTATCTCGGGCACGTTGGGGCGCTCACCAATGTACTTCCTGATGATGAACTGGCTGGTTTCATAGAGCAACCCTTTCTCAATAAAATGCGCCCAAATCTTGCCTTCGTTGTAGTTCACATCGGCTAGTTCCTGGTCACTGTACCAGATAATGAGCGAGTCTGGGGTGCAGGGCAGCATTTGCTTCGTGAAATAATAAGACTTGCCGTAGTCTATCATCTCATCCAGCATCTCTTTGTTCACGAAATCTGTCTTGTTGAATTTGTTGGACACCAGCAGCATCACAGACGGCACCAGGTTCTCTTTTTCGTAGCGCTTCAGAATGTACTCGGGGGCCTGCGGCCGATAAGCGGCTTTCTTCCCGATGAAGAAGTCCAGCCCCATCACCACCAGACTATCGCTCACCAGCAGATCACGGCTGAGGCCCGAGATGAACGTCTGCACCTTGGGCACCTGGAAAGACGGATAGAAGTGTTTCACGTATTTAAAGCCATTCTCCAGCCCCTGCTCTATGTCTTGCATGTCCTTGAACTGCTCGTCACTCTGTCTGGCCAGTTTATGGATGCTGGTGTCGGTGGCCAGCCGAAGGAGGCTTTGCGCCATCAGCTCCTGGGAAGGATAGCGGTCGCGCAGCAGGAACTTGTCTCGCAGGAGCGACTCTTGTTGCAGAAAGGCCTGCATCTCTGGCACAGTTTTTATCTGGAAAAAGCGTTGCTCCAATCGGTCTATTTTCAGGTCTACCGGAATACGGGATATCTCTTCCGGTATTTCGCACGTTTCCTTTTTGGAACAACCCACACTTAACAATACAGTAATCAGCAGCAACAAATAGCCTCGCATCCTTTTTCTATCCTTTATCTTTAAGCAAATTTAACGTACTAATTCTTAATACCTCTTACCCTATGAAGATGATTCGCTTTACTCCCCTGGTTTTCGTTCTGGCCGCTCTTTTCTTCTGCTCGCAGGAAGCCTCTGCCCAAGTAGAGATTGGGGTGAAAGTATCTCCCTCCATTACCTCTACCCGCACCATTGCCAGAGACCAATATAACTTCAAGAACGACGGAGCCCGCGCCAGCTTCGGCATGGGCATCATTGCCGACTATTTCTTCGGGGCGAATTACGCCTTCAGCTCCGGTTTACTGTACAACGCAAAAGGAGGCGAGGTAGCGTATGACTACATCACGCCAGATGCAATGGGCGTACGCCGGTCAGGCTCTGATGACATTAACCTGCAGTACCTGGAGATTCCGCTTACCATCAAGCTTTTCACCAATGAGATTTCTGACGGTACGCGGCTTTACTTCCAGGCGGGCGGTTCTTTGAACACCATGCTGGCGGCCAAGGTCAACGACCGCAAGGTAGACAATGACAGCGGCGACCGCTTCACCAAACGTTTCAATACCTTTGAGATTGGAGCTTTGGTAAGCGCCGGGGCCGAGTGGGATTTAGGGCAAAGCACCAAGCTTTTCGGCGGACTGTCATACCACCGCGGCCTCACCGACATTGACAACGGCTACTACTCCAAACTCTTCAATGACAACAAAGTAGAACTCAAGAACAGCTCCGTCGCCCTAGACTTCGGCATTAAGTTTTAGTTTCGTTTCAGCCCTCTTTCAGAGAAAACAGCTCTGAAACGAAAGATACCTGAAAAGTTTTCCGCCGTAGTTGGTGCTCTCAAATGCCTACGCTGTTACAGGGTAACGGCGCTACAAAAGAAATGTAGCCTCGTTACCCTATAACGAGGTACTCGTGCAGAGGAAAACTTTGGTGTTCTCACCAACATCTTCTACTCCATTCAGTTTGAGGGCAGTTTTGGGAAAGGAACCGAAAAAAGGATTGTTGGCGATAACACCAACAATGGCACGAATAGCCCTACCTCTACTTAGCCTAATAGCTACAAGGTTACCGCCAACAATGGCGCGGGTTCTAATTCCGTTGCAGCCTTCTTTTAGAGAAAACAGGCCTAAAATGATAGTTACAGTAACGAAAAAGCCCCCGTTTCACAACGGGGGCTTTTCTTTTATATCGCAGGCATTAGAAGGAGTTTACTCGGTTTCTACTGCGCGGTCTTGTAACCCATTTACTTCGGTGTAAGCCGATTTCAGCTCAATTTCGTCGCCGTGTTCATCCATCACCTTGAAATCTGTGAGGGCAAGCGCCGTATCTTTCATCACGTTCACCCGCTTAAAGTGCTTCAGGAACCATCTCGTTTGCTTGGAGAGAATTCCTTTGGTGTAATACGCATGCAAGAACGGATGCACGTACAACGTAATGTTCTTTTGATTCTGCCGGGTCAATAGATCTTCAATGGTCTGATCTATCTCATCGGTTACCAGAATACTGGCAGATATTTTGCCGCTGCCTCCGCAGGTAGGGCATACCTCACCGGTTACAATGTTCTGCTCAGGCCGTACGCGCTGGCGGGTAATCTGCATGAGGCCGAATTTGGAAATTGGGAGAACCGTGTACTTAGACCGGTCTTTCTTCATCTCCTCCTTCACTACATCCTGCACGCGTTGCCGGTTGTCGGCTGATTTCATGTCAATGAAATCCACTACAATGATTCCGCCCAGGTCCCGGAGGCGCATTTGACGCGCTACCTCTTTTGCCGCAGTAAGATTCACATTCAGCGCGGTTGCTTCCTGGTCCGTCTCGGAGTTGGATTTGTTTCCGCTGTTCACATCTACCACGTGCAGGGCCTCTGTGTGTTCAATCACCAGGTATCCCCCGCCGGGAATGCTCACCGTCTTCCCGAAGAGGGATTTCAGCTGCTTTTCAATGTTATAGTGTTCAAAGGTCTTTACCTTGCCCGTGTAATGCTTTAAGATATTAAGCTTATCTGGGGCTATGGTTTCAATGTAAGTTCTGATTTCGTCATGCAATTTGGCGTCATCCACCACAATGCTGTCAAAACTTTCATTCAAGATGTCTCTCAACATGGAGGAGGAGCGTCCTAGCTCCCCAATTACTTTGTCGCGCTCCTTGGCGGTGCGTAACTTAGCAATGCCTTCTTCCCAGGTGGCTAGCATGGTACGGAGGTCTTTGTCTAATTCCGCCACTTCGCGGCCTTCGGCCACGGTACGGATAATCACGCCAAAATTCTCCGGTTTAATGGAGGTGATCAGGCGTTTTAGACGCGTACGCTCCTCTTTGCTCACAATCTTCTTTGACACGCTTACCGTGTTAGAGAAGGGCACAAGCACCAGGTACCGGCCGGCCAGGGAAATCTCACAAGAGAGCCGGGGCCCCTTGGTAGATATTGGCTCTTTTACAATCTGAACCAAGATTTGCTGTCCTTTTTTCAGGACATCGGCCATCTTGCCCAGTTTGTCTATTTCGGGCTCAAACTTCACAGAAGTAAGCTTGGCAGGAGTATTCTTCTGGGTTTGCACCATCTTCACGTATTTATTGAGAGTCTTGATGTTCTCTCCTAAATCATGGTAGTGCAGGAACGCGTCTTTGGTGTACCCAATGTCTATGAACGCAGCGTTCAGACCAGGCATTACCTTTTTCACGGTTCCCAGGAAAATGTCTCCTACAGAGTAGTTGGTATCATTCCGGTCGAAGTGATACTCCACTAATCGCTTATCCTGAAGAAGGGCTATTCGTTCTCCATCTTGAGTAGAATTAATAATTAATTCGTTACTCAATGTATTAGATGCTTAGTTGGAAGAATATACCAAAGCCCAGCATTACCTTAAAGGGTAATGTGGGCTCTTAGAATCAAAGGCCTAAACCTTATTTTTTCTTATGTCTATTCTTACGAAGACGCTTCTTTCTTTTGTGAGTAGAGATCTTATGTCTTTTTCTTTTCTTACCGCAAGGCATAGTGTTGATTTTTTATGTGTGAAAAATATTTTAACTCTGTTTTATTGCGCGCTGTTCAGGCGCTGCAGGTAACTGTCTACCGAGGCCTGCACCTCTGGGTCTTTGCTTATCTGCTTTACCTTCAGGAAAGATTTCTGGGCCTCGGCCTTCTTCCCTGTCTCGGCTAACGCAACGCCCATGTAAAAGGTGCCCTCTACGTGGTTAGGATTTACCACCAGCAACTCCTGAAAACGCTCTACCGCCTTCTCATACTGATTAGACTGGATAGACAAAACGCCCAGGTTGAACAAGGCTTTCTCGTTTTTAGGGTCCGCTGAGATCACTTCCCGCAGCAAGGTAATGCCCCGCATAGGCGTGCTGCTGGAGATATAGGTCATGGCCAGGTTGGTCTTCGCGTCCAGGTTGGTAGGGTTGTTTTTCAGTACCTGCTCATACAAGCCTTGCGCTTTGGCACTCAGCTCCTGCGAGCGTTCCTGCGTAGCGGCAAAGGTGAATGCCTCAAAATACTGGTCAGCCGCCTTCTGGAAGCTTTTCTCGCCTGGTCTTGCCTGGGCTACCTGCTCATAATAATACCCCGCGCTGTCATGCTTGGCAATGGCCGCGTACTTCTGCGCCAGTTCGTCTGCTAACTTTCCTTTGGCTTGCGGGCTGCCAGCCTGGTTGAACTTGGTGCGTAACTCCGCAATCTCTTTCACCTGGGCAGGGGTAGCCACCACGTGTGCAGCAGCGGGAGTCGCGTTTTCAGCGGCATGATCTTCATGGCCCTCATGGTTGGGGTCATGGGAAGACTGGTCTGCGCTGGCAGCGGCTCCGTTAGCGGCAAACGTGCCTTTCTTATCTTTGTTGATAATGACTTTAGGTAACAACGCCATCAAAACAGCCAGCACCACGGCAGAAAGAATAAGGGCTATCCGACCTTTTGACATAAGCTTGTTATCCAGAAATTATTATGACGCAAATAGTTAAGGCTGCAAAGGTACAAAAAACTAAGAAACTACCGTTTCTTTGATTTTTTTGCTGTTTTTGATCTTAGAGACAAATGTCTTTGATGGCTTAAAGGAAGGGATAAAGTGCTCGTCAATGATGATAGACGTGTTTTTAGAGATATTGCGGGCTACCTTTTTCGCACGCTTCTTGTTCACAAAGCTTCCAAAGCCACGCACGTAAATGTTATTACCATCGGCCATGGAGTCCTTCACCACTTTGAAAAACGCTTCTACTGTGGCCGCAACATCAGATTTTTCAATCCCTGTCTTATCCGCAATTTCTGATATAACTTCTGCTTTAGTCACTTGTTTAATCTTTTAAGGGTAATTGAGTAAAGATGAATATGTTTGTACAAACCTTATGCCGTAAATTCACAGCACCCTGAAATCGGGGCACAAAGGTAGGCGGGCTTTTCACAAAATAAAACTATTTCTTCAAAAATCTGTTGGTCTTTGCGCTGCCTACCCTCAGCATACCAATATGTTAAAGCCTTTTCATGGCCACTTCTACCCCTACCTTCTTCAGTAATGCCCTTCTTAACTGGTACCCGCGCCACCGCCGACCCTTGCCTTGGCGCGAGACCACAGACCCGTACGCCATCTGGCTTTCTGAAATTATTCTGCAGCAGACCCGCGTACGGCAGGGCTTACCTTACTATATAAAGTTCATAGAAAGATTCCCTACCGTTCATGATTTAGCAAACGCCCCTGAAGATGAAGTATTGCGTCTCTGGCAGGGATTGGGCTATTACTCACGGGCCAGAAACCTGCATTACACGGCTAAACAGGTGGTTTCTGAGTTTGGCGGCGAGTTCCCCAAAAGTTACGCGGGCCTGCTGCAGTTGAAAGGCGTGGGCTCCTATACGGCGGCGGCCATTGCCTCTTTCGCGTACAGCGAACCCGTGGCCGTGCTGGACGGAAACGTGTACCGCGTGCTGGCCCGGGTGTTTGGGCGGCACGAGAACATTGCCGCCCCAGCCAGTAAGAAAGTTTTTGAAGAGATTGCCAATAACCAGATTCCCGTAGACAATCCAGACACCTACAACCAGGCCATTATGGAGTTTGGGGCCATCCAGTGCACGCCGGTGGCACCAGACTGCCTGTTCTGCCCTTTGCAGCAAGAGTGCTTCGCGTTTCAGCATGGGTTGGTCAATGTGCTGCCGGTAAAAGAGAAAACCACCAGCAGCCGCCAGCGCTTCTTCCATTACTTGGTGCTGCAGCACGAAAACAAGCTCTATTTGAAAAAACGACCCGGAAACGACATATGGCAAGGTCTCTACGATTTTTTCACCGTTGAAACTGACACCCTGCATCCGGACCCCAGCCTTTTTCAGGCCCAGATTTCGGAAACTTTAGGCCTTCCGGCTATGCCTTTTAGGAGCACCGGCAAGGTGTACAAACATGTCCTGAGCCATCAAAAAATATCGGCTCAATTCTATCTCATTTCGCTTCCTTCTCGTTTAAGGGAGGAAACAGAACAAAATATTGGCTTACAACTATATTCTTTGGATGAAATAGAAGCATTGCCCAAGCCAATTTTAATACATTCGTTTTTACATGCGCATTTTTTTTAGTATTTTTATAAGCTAAATCAATTTCAAACCACCAGATTCTACTTTATGGCAAGCATTAATAAAGTTATCTTAATCGGCAACCTTGGCAAAGACCCGGAAGTGCGCCACTTAGAAGGTGGTGTGGCCGTGGCCCGTTTCCCGTTAGCTACTTCTGAAACATTCAAAGACAAGAACGGCGAGCGCCAGGAGCGCACCGAATGGCATAATATTGTAGTATGGCGCGGCCTGGCCGAGGTGGCGGAGAAATACGTCAAAAAAGGCCAGTCTGTGTACATTGAAGGCAGAATCAGGACCAACAGCTACCAGGACAAAGACGGCGTGCAACGCTACAACACAGAGATTGTGGCTGACAACATGACCATGCTGGGCGGCCGGCCTGAAGGCGGCGCAGCGCAGGGCGGCGGAAGCTACAGCAACGAGGCACCTGCTGCTAGCGTAAACAGCACTAGTGGCGGCAACGGCGGTCAGAGCAAAGGCGGAAGCTCCAAGTCTGTAGCCTATGACGAAGAGCCAGACGACCTGCCTTTCTAATCTATTGTTGAACCAAAATTTGACTTTTGGAAAGTATACCTCCATTAGGAGAGCCCTCCAGTTGGGGCTCTCTCTTACTTTTAGCTCTTCCGGTTTCTCATGAAACGGAATGGGTTCTCCCTTTTGCCCTCTTCGTGCTGCTTTTAGGCGGCAACCTAGCCATAACCGCTTCTCTGGCGGCTTACCAACAGTTTCTCAGCACTTCCAACTCAAAGACGGCCTCGCCCAAACCAGCGCTCTATGAGAAGCCGGAGAACGTGCTGTTGGCGGGTGTTTTCCTCACGGCAACGCTTCATTTGCTAGCGGGTCTGTGCAGTTATTGGCTTTTCACCCATCTTTTGGCTTTTTACCCAATAAACCCATGGCTCATTTTGCTGGGGGGCTCTGCGGTGGTGGCCACTCTTCTATTGGTACTCCGGGGGTATTTCTCCCATTGGGGTAGGCGCAAGCAGGAGGCCTCTCCCGGCCCCGTGCTGGTTTCTGTTCTGAAAGCTACCCAAGTCTTGGGGTCGCCATTTGTTTCCTTAATTCTGCCGTTGCGGGGCTTGGTAGGGCAAACGAGAGTCGCCTTCGGTACGCCTTCTCCGTCTGAAGAACTGTCGCATTCCTTAGACCAGGCACCCACAGAACCTGCCTCGCCAGAGGAAAAGGGCTTGTTGAAGGCCATCGTGAATTTCAGCGCCATTACGGTCAAACAAATCATGCGGTCCAGGGTAGATGTGATTGCCTTGCACCGGCGGTTGCCTTTTCCCGCGCTGCTCAAGCAAGTCCATCAGTACGGTTACTCGCGCATTCCGGTCTACACCGATGGGCTGGACAAGCTGGACGGTATTCTGTACGTGAAAGACTTACTGCCTTACCTCAACGCGCCGGTAACCTATGTGTGGCAAAACCTCATCAGAACGCCTTACTTTGTACCCGAAACCAAGAAAATAGACGAATTACTGCGCGAGTTCCAGGAACGCCGCGTGCACATGGCCTTGGTGGTAAATGAATACGGCGAAACTACCGGCCTCATTACGTTGGAAGATGTGATTGAAGAGATTGTGGGCGAGATCCATGACGAACTGGACGAAGAGGAAGACCATTATTACTCGCAACTGGACGAACACACGTTCCTGTTTGAAGGACGCACCTCTCTGCACGATTTCTGCAAAGTGGTAGACGCGCCCGCTGAGCTTCTAAAAGACATCAAAGGCGATGCCGAGTCAGTAGCCGGTTTGATGCTGCGCCTTTTCTCCCGCATACCCCATACCGGCGACGAAACCCAACTGGGGCCTTATGTTTTCCGGATTGAAGCCGCCGACAGTAAAAAAGTAAAGAAAGTACGGGTACACGAAGCAGTACCGCACCCTCATAATGAAAAAGAATAATCCCTTCTATTTTGTCTCCCTACTGAGTGGCCTGTTGTTTTTAGCCGGCTGCGCCGAAGAATACACGCCCAAACCCAAAGGCTTTAACCGCATTGACCTGCCCGAAGCGAAGTACATGACTTTGCAGGAGCGGCACCCCTACGTGTTTGAGCATTCGGTGTACGCCAAAATCCTGAAAGACTCTTCCCGCATTGCCGAACCGCATTGGATTGATATTTATTATCCGCGTTTTAAGGCGAATATTCAGCTTACGTACAAGAACTTCAACCAGGACCCTAAGATGTTCAATGACCTGGTAGAAGACGCGCGCAAACTCACGTCCCGCCACCAGATCAAGGCCTACGCCATTGAAGAAAGCCAGATTAAAACTCCTACCGGCATTACCGCCAGCGTGTTTGAACTGGAGGGTGAAGTGCCCAGCCAATTCCAGTTCTATCTCACAGACAGCAGTAAACACTTCTTCAGAGGGGCCCTTTACTTCAGAACCTCCACCTCCAATGATTCTCTGGCCCCCGTCATTGAATACCTGAAAAAAGACGCCGTACACCTGCTCAACACCCTGCACTGGACCGACCAAGTGAAGTAGAAGCGCCGTTTTGACGCTGATTTCGGGAAAACAGCGTCTAAATGGAATAAACCGATTAGTTCTTAGGTGCAGAAAGGCTTGCTTGGGATGGCATTCACCTCCCAAACAAGCCTTTCTGTTTAGTGTCTGTTTTCAATCTTTCAGCTCAATCCATACCGGAGCATGGTCACTGGATTTCTCCCAGCCTCTTGCCTCACGATCTACCCCGCCGGCCACCAGCCGATTGGTAAGGTTGGGACTGAGTAAAAAGTGGTCAATCCGTAGACCGGCATTCCGGCCAAAGGCATTCCGGAAGTAGTCAAAGAAGGTGTAGATGGTCTCATTTGGGTAAAGCTGGCGAAGGGCATCCGTCCAGCCTTGGGCCATCAGGCTATGGAACGCCGCGCGCGTTTCAGGCCGAAACAGGGCGTCCTCTACCCATCGTTCGGGTTTGTACGCGTCTTGCTCAGTGGGAATAACGTTGTAGTCGCCCGCCAGTACTACCGGGGTCTCTGAAGCGAGAAGTTCAGCCGCATGGGCCGTGAACCGTTCAAACCACCGTAATTTGTAGTCAAATTTAGGTCCCGGGGCCGGATTGCCGTTGGGCAGGTAAAGGCACCCTACCCGTACATCGCTCACCAAGGCTTCCAGATAGCGGCTTTGGTCATCCTCGGGGTCACCCGGCAACCCTCTCCGTACTTCCTCCGGCTGTACACCTCGCGCCAAAATAGCTACGCCGTTCCAACTCTTCTGCCCCTGCCAAATGGCCTGGTAGCCTACGTCCAGCAAGGCCTGTTCGGGAAATTTTTCCTGCGGGGTCTTTAACTCTTGCAGACAGACCACGTTTGGCGCTGTCTCCTCCAGCCAACGGAGCAGAACTGGCAGGCGGGCGTGTATTCCGTTTACATTGTAGGTGGCTATTTTCATGATCAAGGTAGCTAAAGGAACCTTAAAATTTTCAGTTTCATACGGGTAAAGCTTCTTGAAGGCTAAGAAAAACAGTCCCCAGGCAAAAGCAATATTCGTTACCAATCTACGCAAACTGGCTATTCTCATTAGCCAGCCTGCTATCTTTTCTGTAATTTTACACAGCGGCTTCGCTCCTGCTTACAGGCCAATTTTCCTAAAACAGACGTAAAACACAGCTGCTTTTCTTATTACGTGTCTTCCGGCTTCTTCCATACCAAAATAGAGTTTCTCAAGGGCGTTGGGCCACAACGCGCTACGTTGCTACAGACCGAGCTGGGTATTTTCACCTACGGTGACTTAATCCAGCATTATCCATTTCGGTACATGGACCGCACGCAGTTCCACGCCATCGCAGACCTCACCGAAGACATGCAATACGTGCAGATCAAAGGCCGTATTCTGGAGAAAAACCTGCTAGGCGAAGGCCGGAAACAGCGCTTATCCGTGATTATCAGGGATGCATCTGGGGAGCTGGAGTTGGTTTGGTTCAAGGGCGTGAAGTGGCTGAACGTGCAGCTGAAAGTGAACCAGGAATACATCGCTTTCGGGAAGCCCAGTCTGTTTAACGGGCGTTTTAACATGCCTCACCCCGAACTGGAAGAAGCCACCGAGGTCAAACAAGGCCAGAGCTTTCTGCAACCGGTGTACCACACCACCGAGAAGCTGAAGAACCACCGGGTAGACAGCAAAGCGATCAGTAAAATGATGGCCGATTTACTGAAGCAAGCGCCCACGCACCTGTCAGAAACCCTTACGCCCGAACTGGTAGACCACTACCGCATGGTTTCCAAGCGCGAAGCCATGCAGCAGATCCATTTCCCCAGCAACTGGGACACCTTACAAGCGGCGCGTTTCCGGCTCAAATTCGAGGAACTGTTCTATACCCAGCTCAAACTGCTGCGCACCCGCACCAAACGCAAAGCCGAGCTAGCCGGTCAGGTCTTCAGTAAGACGCCCACTTTGACCGAGTTTTACAAAAATCACCTGCCTTTCGACTTAACCAATGCCCAGAAACGGGTGGTTCGCGAGATCTACCAAGACGTGAACAGTGGCAAGCAGATGAACCGCCTGTTACAGGGCGACGTGGGCAGCGGGAAAACTATTGTGGCCTTCGTGACCATGCTTCTGGCTACCGACAACGGCGCCCAGGCCTGTATCATGGCACCCACCGAGATTCTGGCCGACCAACACTACCAGGGCCTGAAACAATATGCCGATAAGCTGGGCATTTTACTGGGCAAACTCACCGGCTCCACCAAAAAAGCCGACCGCCGGGTTTTGCATGAACAACTTCGCTCCGGCGAAATGAAAATGATTGTGGGCACCCATGCGCTGTTAGAAGACGAAGTGCAGTTCCAGAACCTGGGGCTCTGCATAGTGGACGAACAGCACCGTTTTGGCGTGGCTCAGCGCTCTAAACTCTGGCAGAAGAACCCCAGGGTCATCCCACACGTGCTGGTCATGACGGCCACGCCAATCCCCCGCACGCTAGCTATGACGCTGTACGGTGATTTGGAAGTTTCTGTCATTGACGAGCTTCCGGCGGGCCGGAAAGAGATTATTACCGTGCACCGCTATGACAGCAACCGCCTGCGGGTGTTCGGGTTTATACGGGAGCAGATAAAGCTGGGGCGGCAGATCTACATTGTGTACCCGCTCATAGAAGAGTCTGAGGGCCTGGACTACAAAGACCTCATGGATGGCTACGAAAGCGTGACCCGCTCCTTCCCAGAGTACCGCGTGAGCATGGTGCACGGCAAAATGAAGCCGAAGGACAAAGACTATGAGATGCAGCGGTTCGTGAAACACGAGACCCACATCATGGTAGCCACCACCGTGATTGAGGTGGGAGTGAACGTACCCAATGCCAGCGTCATGGTGATTGAGAATTCCGAGCGCTTCGGGTTGGCGCAGTTACACCAGTTACGCGGGCGCGTAGGCCGGGGAGCCGACCAAAGTTACTGTATCTTGATGACGGGCTACAAACTGAGCAAAGAAGGCAAAACGCGCATAGAAACCATGGTGCGCACCAACAACGGTTTTGAGATTGCGGATATTGATTTGAAGTTGCGCGGTCCGGGAGATTTGATGGGCACCCAACAGAGCGGGGTACTGGACCTTTTAATCGCAGATTTGGCCAAAGATGCCAAAATTCTGAAAGAGAGCCGCCACGCAGCCCTGGGCATTATAGAAAAAGACCCGGACTTAAGCCTTCCGGAGCACGCCAACCTGTTGCGGCACATCCGGTCGCTGAGTGCCAACGCCGTAAACTGGAGCCGGATCAGCTAGACTTGAGTCTGGGTCTTCTACAGAAAAAGAAAGAGAAATTAATTCAAAGAGTACGTAAAGGTTTCTCCAGTATTTTCTTTTTTAACGGTTGGTACTACTAGATTCTTAGTCTGCTGGGTTGCCGGAAAGTTCTGCGAATTGTTGAGGGAATAACTATCTTCCGTAGGCACTTTGGCATTGGTGACAACTTCATTGGTAGCATCTTCTTTTAGAAACTTTCCCACTAAAATCATTCCCACCAAGACTAACATCTTAAAAACAAACTTCATAAGCGTACTAGATTAAATGTGTTTCAATACTCTAAAGCAAAATACGTGTGTTCACCAGAATCAATAATTACCAAATCAATATTGTTTTGTTAACAAATATGTCTCTGCTAATTAGTCATAAGCCGGTTTAGTGCACTGGACTCATATGGGCGTATCATTATTTTGACAAGCCTAAGAGTGTACGGACTTACTAACGATGGGTTAAACTTCTTTCAAGAAAGTTTTCCACAGGTGAAAACAGCGTGCATTCTTATATTTTAATATTTTATAATAAGTTTTTGTTTGTCTGTCTTGCTCTTTTACAAGCGGTTGCAAAGGTAGAGATTAAATCCACAATTACACTATTCCGCTACACATTTAACAATTAGTTTAAATAAGGTTTGCGGTACTAGCATATAATTAATGCGATAGCGTGCGTTAAGGGGTATATTTGCCCAAAATCTAAATATTACAATTATGCGTTACAGCGCTCTGTTTACTTCACTTTTGCTTCTGGTAAATGTATGGACTGGAATGGGCCAGGCGCAGGCCCAAAAAATAAAATCATCGGCTTTCACCTATGTTCCTGAGGCCACAGGAGACCAGTACAACCAGCGTATTCCCCAGAAAGCTTTTGCGGTAAGTCCCACAGATTTTGTGATCCTCAGCCGGAAGTCAGATAACACGTACGCTCTCCTCCGGTACGGCGCAGACCTAAAAGAAACCTGGACCACTCCAGTAGCCTTAATAGGTCAGGAAACGGTAGAGGCTTTCTCCCACAACAAACAGACAGCCCTCCTGATTACTCACCGCGTCATGGCTGACCAAGGTAGCCAAGCCCTCTATGGGAGGTTATTTGACATAGCCACGGGCAAGGAAATCAAGCAGACTAAACTATTGGAGGCTCCCAGTAAAAGCCGAAGGTTGGCAGTTGCCACCTCGGCAGACGGGTCTAAGTTGGTCGCCTACCATTCCATTACTCGCAATGATGAACTGCGCTCGCTGCAAGCCGCCGTGTATGACGGTACGCTCACCAAAATCAAAGACCGCACCTATGATCTGGCCGGCGTAGGCAGCCAAGTCAGTGCCCAGGTGCAGATAGACAACCACGGCAATCAGTTCGTGAGCATTCTCACCAACAACTCTATGCGCCTGAGCGTGCGCCGCTACAACAACCGCGACAATGAGATCAAGGTAATGGAAGTAATGCTGGGCGGCGTCTTTGACGGCGAAAAGGTGTACGTGATGGACACGTATTTTCAGATACACCAAGACAGCAGCCTATACGCCGCCGTGCTGGTGGCCGAAGAAAAGAAAGGCGAATACCACAGCCTGAAAATGGTTCGGTTTGACTACGCCGCTGGTAACATGCGCTTCGCCGATGAGTTTCGGTTTACGCCCCAGTTTACCGAAAAGCTCACCAAAGCCACGGGCGCCAAACGCCTGGAAGACATTTACCTCTCAGACATCTTAATCAGCAATGAAGGCCAAACCTTGGTCATAGCCGAGAAAAAATACACCGAAGGCGGTGAGAACAGTCCTTATCACGCCAAAGAACTCCTGCTCTTTGCCTATGACGAATACCTGCACCCCACCTGGAACTCGGCCATTCTCAAAAACCAGACAGCACCCGCCACCGAAGGCTTTGCCGGTATCTCTTACAAGGCCCACCTCACCGGCAACCGCCTGCAACTGCTCACCCTGGAAACCCTCAATGGCAAAACCGACCTCTACACCCGTTCCATTCACCTGCTGACCGGCGTCTCTGAACCACCCAAAGCTGTAGGGCTGAACGTAGCCAATGACAAGCAACTCGCTTTCGCGAAGGATTTCACCACCTGGCTGGACGAACGCACCATCACGGCCGTGAACCGCCCCAACAAAGCATCAGCAGGCTTGCGCCTAAGCCGAATCACGTTTAAGGATTAGGTATGTTTTGGGGCTGTTTTGCAGGAAATAGCCCTGAATCGGAAATTCTACTTACTGAAGATGATCTTAGGCCCAAGCTAAATGCAAGACCTTGATTTCCCTCTGGATTTCACATTTAAAAAATTCACCTTCGCCAACCGATTACAGGTAACAGGTAGCAATGGACGAGCCATATACTTTGTGAAGCAGATTCACTATGATGAGTTTTCTGAATCCAGTCTCCTGAATATTGATCCGTTCATAGATGAAGTAAAAATTTTCAGGGATTTATCTGAAACTGAAGTCCTTTACACCATTAAAGCCGTGTCATGGAAAGATTTCACAGCCTCTTTTGGGTTTCTGGATAAACATGGACAAGTTCTAGGGTATGTAGCCCGCTCTACGTGGGTTCCAGAGTTGGCTGCGCATTATCATATTTTTAACATGTACTTGCAGAAGGTACTCACGGTGCGAGAAGGAGCTGGTTTGGTTAGATTCAATGACACCCTTTTGAGTAAAATTCCTTTCTTGGGACTATTCACAGGTTACTTTTTCAACCCTTCCTACCACGTTATCCGGCAAGACAATACACAGGTGGCTCTACTTAAAAAGCAGAAATCCTTCTTATCACGTAAATTCTCCGTTTATAGAGGAAATCCCTTCACAGACAGTGAGAAAGAACAAATCCTGTTGAGCTTGTTATTGATAACTATCCAAGAAAGGCTTCGTGGGTAGTAATAGAATGATTCACCCCATAAAACAGAAAGCCCCGCTATGTGCGGGGCTTTCTGTTTTTGCCTTGTTTGAGAAAACAGGTGCTAAACGCAAATTAGTACACGTATTCGTTCGCTTTAATCATCTGGGCAGCTACGCGACGACGGGCTTCTTTGGTGTTGAACGGCTCCAGTTTGGTGAAGCGTTTCAAGCCAATCAGCAGTAATTTCTGCTCATCACCAGCTTCGGTCATGGCGGCCAAAGCTTCCTTTCCAGCTTTGTTAATGCGGTCAGCAGCGTCATTGATGACCACACGGGCCATGTCTAATTGCACGGCGTGGGCTTCTTCGCCGTTACGGCTTACCAGTTTCTCCACGCGCAGCAAGGTAGACTCCGCGATGTAGGTCTGGATGGCCATATCCGCGATGTACATCAAGACTTCCTGCTCTTTGTCCAAGGTCATCATGAACTTCTGCACGGCGGTACCTGCAGTCAGCAACACGGCTTTCTTGAACTTCTGCACGGCTTTCTTCTCGTAAGCGAACAACGTGGTGTCTTCGTCGCCGAAGTCTGGAATCTCCATTAACTCCTGTTGTACGTTAGCGGCTGGTCCCATTAGATCCAGTTCACCTTTCATGGCTTTCTTCAAGACCATGTCCACGATGAGCATGCGGTTGATTTCGTTGGTACCCTCAAAGATGCGGTTGATGCGGGCATCGCGGTACGCGCGGTCCATGGGGTAATCTGCGGAGTAACCGTAACCACCGTAAATCTGCACGCCTTCGTCTACCACGTAATCCAGCACCTCAGAACCATCTACTTTCAGAATAGCGGCTTCCACGGCAAATTCGCGGGCGGCTTCCAGCACAGCTTCATTGTAGCTTTTTCCAGCGGCCAGCAGTTCCTGCTCTTTGTTGTGGATGTCGTGCCCGGCTCGGTACAGGGCAGATTCCATCGCGAAAATGCGGATAGCCTGCTCAGCCAATTTGTGACGGATAGCTCCGAATTTTGAAATCGGAATTTTGAACTGGATACGCTCATTAGCATATTTCACCGATAAATCAGCGACCATTTTACAGGCTCCCAAACAAGCGGCAGCCAGTTTAATCCGACCGATGTTAAGGATGTTGAACGCAATCAAGTGGCCTTTCCCCACTTGGCCTAGTACGTTTTCCTTCGGCACTTTGCAGTCGGTGAGGAACACTTGGCGGGTGGAAGAACCTTTGATACCCATCTTGTGCTCTTCGTTGCCCAAGCTCAGACCTTCGTAGCCTTTCTCCACAATGAAGCCGGTGAACTTGTCGCCGTCTACCTGCGCGAACACAATGAACACATCGGCGAAGCCGGCGTTGGTAATCCACATTTTTTGGCCGTTCAGAATGTAGTTCTCGCCAGCCTCGTCCAACACGGCTTTGGTTTTGGCGGCCAAGGCATCTGACCCAGAACCAGGTTCGGTTAAGCAGTAAGAAGACGCCCACTCACCGGAGGCTAGTTTAGGAATGTACCTGGCTTTCTGCTCCTCCGTTCCGAAGTACAGGATGGGCAGCGTTCCAATTCCGGTATGTGCCGCAAAGGCCACCGGAAACGAGTGCCCGGAACCAACAGATTCGGTCACCAACAAAGACGAGTTGAAATCCATGTTCAGCCCGCCGTACTCCTCTGGAATGGCTACGCCGAACAATCCCAACTCACCCGCCTTTTTCATGAGACTTTCCATGAGACCTTCCTCATGGTTATCCAGACGCTCCACCAACGGGTGCACCTCCGTCTTCACAAACTGCTGGGCCATCTCGGCCATCATGCGCTGCTCCTCAGAGAAATCCTCTGGGATGAAAATATCTGCGGCGTTGGTTTCTTTGATGATGAACTCACCGCCTTTTAGTGTTCTGCTGGTAGTTTCCATATTTTAAGATTCTAGATTCTAGTAGTTAGATTGTAGACTATTTGTTCTTTTTGATGATAGACTGTTGGAAGCCATAAATCATGCGCTGCACTTGATTCATCTTTTGCAACATGTTCTGATAATCGCTTTCTCTCACAAAACCGAAAGCATGCGCTAAGACTAATTGGGTATCCACTTCAAAGGCTGAGCCTAGCGCAAAACCTAAGAACTGGACAAACTCTTTGTCTGAATTACGCCCTGCTCCTTCTGAAATATTAGAAGTAATGGAAACAACCGCACGATTCATCTGAGATGTTAGACCGTATTTCTCATTTGCGGGAAAAGATGCAGTCAACTCATACACTTGTTTAGCAAGCGTAATCGCCTCTTGCCACACCTTTAACTCTCTGAAATTATGCATGGGAATGTCTAGAATCTAACATCCAGTGTCTAACATCTATTTCAAAAACTCATAGATACCAGCTACACCCTGACCACCGCCTACGCAGGCGGTCACCATGCCGTACTTTTTATTCTGACGCCGTAGATCACTGAACAATTGCACGCTCAGTTTTGCACCAGTACAACCAAGCGGGTGGCCTAAGGCAATCGCGCCGCCGTTGGGGTTCAGTTTGTCTGGGTCAATGCCCAGTTCCCGCATTACGGCAATAGACTGTGACGCAAAAGCTTCGTTCATTTCGATGAAGTCAATGTCCTGCAGGTTCATGCCGGCGTTACGCAGGGCCTTCGGAATGGCTTTCACTGGCCCCATGCCCATGATGCGGGGATCTACGCCTTCGGCGGCGTAGGACACCAGGCGGGCGATGGGCTCTATGTTCAGTTCCTTCACCATGCGTTCGCTCATGACCAGCACGAAAGCCGCACCGTCTGAGGTTTGGGACGAGTTACCGGCCGTCACGCTACCATTAGCGGCAAATACCGGACGAAGTTTGGCTAATTTCTCAATAGAAGTATCGGCGCGCGGACCTTCATCGGTGTCTACCACGTAGGAGCGGGTTTTCTTTTTGCCGTTCTCGTCCAGGAAAGTCTCTTCCACAGTGATAGGCACAATCTGGTCTTTGAACCGACCTTCCTCAATGGCTCTGATGGCTTTCTGGTGCGAAGCGTACGCAAAAGCATCTTGGTCTTCGCGGCTTACCTTGAAATCATGCGCCACGGCCTCGGCAGTTAAGCCCATGCTCAGGTAGTATTCTGGGTGCTCTTTGGCAATTTTGTAGTTAGGCGAAGTTTTCCAACCTACCACCGGCACCAGACTCATGGACTCCGCACCACCGGCAATCACGCAGTCGGCCATGCCCGCCTGAATCTTGAAAGACGCCGTGGCGATGGTTTCAATACCAGAGCCGCAGTAACGGTTCATGATGGCACCGGGCACGTTGATAGGCAGGGACAAAAGGGAAATCATGCGTCCCATTTGCAGACCTTGCTCAGCCTCGGGTACCGCATTTCCAACCAACAGGTCATCTACGCGGGCGGGGTCTAATTGCGGCACAGAGGCCAGCAAATGTTTGATCACATCGGCGGCTAAATCATCGGGCCGGGTGAACCGGAATACTCCGCGGGGCGCTTTCCCCACGGCGGTTCTGAATCCGGCAACTATATAAGCAGTTTGCATTTTCTTTTCTGTTTTTGAGGTGTTTTGGAGAAAAAAGGCGCTAAACGCGACATCCCTCTTTTCCTGAAACAATTGAATTCACAATCTTAATTCCGCAGCGGTTTACCCGTGGTCAGAATGCTCTTGATGCGCTCCAGAGTTTTGCGTTCGCCGCAGAGGCTCAGGAAGGCTTCGCGCTCCAGGTCCAGCAGGTATTGCTCAGAGACCTCAGACGGCATAGACAGGTCCCCACCGCACATCACGTAGGCCAGTTTCTCCGAGATTTTGCGGTCATGTTCGGTAATGAAACCAGCGGCGTGCATGGCGTGGGCTCCCGTGATGAACATGCCCAGACCGCCTTTGCCTTGTACCTTGATATTGGTTTTAGGCGTAGGCATGGTATAACCGGCCTCAGCTAGGAGAATGGCTTCAGCTTTGGCTTCCGCGAGCTGGCGGTTGGTGTTCAAAGTGATGCCATCGCCGTGGCGCATAAAGCCCAGCTCATACGCTTCAGCGGCCGAGGTGGAGACTTTGGCCGTGCCGATGGTCATGAACACGTTGCGCAGCGCGTTGTATTCGGTATCGCCTTCTTCATAAGCGGCCGAGGTACGCAAGGTCATTTCCTTCGTTCCGCCACCGCCAGGGATTAAGCCTACGCCAAACTCTACGAGCCCGATGTACGTTTCAGCAGCGGCCTGCACCCTATCGGCGTGGAGGCAAAGTTCGCAGCCGCCGCCCAGTGTCAAGCCGTGCGGCGCAGCTACCACCGGCACCGCCGAGTAGCGCATGCGCATCATGGTGTTCTGGAACTGCCGAATCATGAGGTTCAGCTCATCATACTCCTGGTCCAGGGCGTACATGAACACGAGACCAAGGTTGGCTCCCGCCGAGAAATTCGCGGCTTCGTTGCCTACCACTACCCCTCTAAAATTCTGCTCCGCCAGGTCAATGCCTTTGTTCAGTCCTTGGATGATTTCGCTCCCGATGGCGTTCATCTTGGAGTGGAATTCTACGTTCAGGATACCGTCACCCAAATCAATGATGGAGCAGCCCGCGTTTTTCCAGACTACGTTGTTTCCGCGCAGCACATCCAAGAGCACGAAGTTTTCGGTACCCGGAATCTGGCGGTAGTCTTTGGTGAGCAGGTCATAGTACTGGCGCTGGTTGTTCTGGCTGCGGTAGAACGTTTCATGACCAGCTTCCAGCATCTCGTAAATCCAGGCGGCGGGTTTGTAACCTGCGGCTTCCATGGCGGCTACGGTTTCGCGCCCCCCAAAGGCGTCCCAGGTTTCAAACGGACCCAGTTCCCACCCGAACCCGGCGCGCATGGCATCGTCAATGCGGTAGAGTTCGTCAGAGATTTCGGGAATGCGGTTGGTCACGTATTGGAACAGGCCATAGGAAGTTTCCCGGAAGAACTCACCGGCTTTGTCTTGGGCCTGGCTGAAGGCTTTGAGGCGTTTGCGCAGGTCTTCAATAGGCTTGAGCGTTTCCATGCTCTGGAACCGGACTTTCTGCTTGGGCCCGTACTCCATGGTTTTGAGGTCCAGCGTCAGGATTTCGGTGGCACCTTCAGGGGTTTTGGTTTTCTTGTAGAAACCTTGTCGCGTTTTATCGCCTAGCCAGTTTCTCTCCAGCATTTGCTGAACGTAAGCGGGCAATTGGAATAGGTCACGGGCTTCATCGTTTTCACCGGTTTGGTACAGGCCTTGTGCTACTTTGGCCAAAGTGTCCAAACCTACCACGTCAGACGTTCTGAACGTAGCGGATTTTGGGCGGCCTACTACCGGACCAGTTAATCGGTCTACTTCGTCTACGTTTAGGCCGAGTTTCTCCATGACGTGCAGCACCTGCATGATGCCGTAAATACCCACACGGTTTGCGATGAAAGCGGGCGTGTCTTTGGCCAGCACGGTGGTTTTGCCCAGGTACAGGTCGCCGTAGTTTAAGAGGAACTGGGTGATTTCGGGGTCAGTCTCGGGCGTGGGAATAATCTCCAGCAACTTCAAATAGCGCGGCGGGTTGAAGAAGTGCGTGCCGCAGAAGTGTTTCCGGAAGTCATCGGAACGGCCGTCCAGCATTAAATGAATGGGAATGCCTGAGGTGTTGGATGTAATGAGGGTGCCCGGCTTGCGGAACTGCTCTACGCGCTCAAACACGCTTTGCTTTATCTTCAGGTTCTCCACTACTACCTCAATGGTCCAGTCGCACTCAGAGATGCCTTTGAGATCATCATCAAAGTTTCCGGTCTGGATGAGGCGGGCTTCGGTTTTCTTGTAAAGCGGCGCAGGGTTGGAGGTGATGGCCGTCTGCAGCGCAGTATTCACAATGCGGTTACGTACCTGCTTGTTTTCCAGCGTGAGGCCTTTGGCTTGTTCTTCGGGCAGCAGCTCACGCGGCACCATGTCCAGGAGTAGCACCTGCACGCCAATGTTGGCGAAGTGGCAGGCAATGCGCGAGCCCATAATGCCCGAACCTAACACCGCCACTTTCTTAATGATTCTCTTCATAGTTACTCAGTTTTTATATCACGATGTGCGTAGCAAGACACACGATTTTTCTTTGTTGAAGGCGCTGTTTCTAAGCTGTTGTCAGAAAATCAGCCCGAAAACAGTGCGTTTCTAGGTATTTTTGAAAACCTCTTTGGCTTCTATCAGCTCATTGATCTGCCCAATGACCTGGAAGAAGACCTGTAACTGACTTTCTGGAATTACCTCGCGCACTTTCTTATTGAACTGCTTCACGGTCACGCGGCTCACTTCCCGTTTCTCTAGCCCCAGCTCAGTAAGCAAAATGCGCACCGAGCGTTTGTCCTGCTCATCGGCTACCTTGTAGATTAACCCTTTCTCTTCCATGCTTTTCAGAATACGAGTAAGGCTTCTGGCTTCCAGGCCTAACAGAGGGGCAATCTTGGTCGCGGGAGTTCCTTTTTCGGGGTCAATGTTCAGGAGCACAAACCCGATGGACGTGGTAATGTCATTTTTAACGGCCTGGGCGTTGTACATGCGCGCGATGGCGTGCCAACATACCTTAATATTAAAGTCTACCGTTTCTTCTGCTTTCATCTCGTCTTTTGTCTCTTACCAAATTTAGAAAAATTTGTTATGCTTGCATACTATAAATAAAAAAATTTACGGACTAGCAATGAAAAGGATGTGCCGCCCTCATTTCCTTACCCAACCGCTGCTATTACAAGACTAGATTACCACATTGTTAACTGCCTGCTTTTACGGCTTCGCCGGGGAACTGCATTTACGGGCTATTTCTAGGAAAGAAGGGCTAAAGCCGAAACACTCTAAAACAGAAGAGGAGACGTTGCGGCGTCTCCTCTTCTGTTTAGGTTCTATTATACCGCGCGGTACAGGCTTTCAATTAAAGCGCGGTTGTTATTGGTAATGATTTTGCGTTTGATGCTGAGTTTAGGAGTCATCTCGCCAGATTCCACGCTCCAGAGCTTAGGCAGCAGCACAAACTTCTTGATTTTCTCGTACTGCGCCAGATGCTCGTTCGCTTTGTCTATTTCCTTCTGGAACTTGTCCAGCACTTCGGGCTTCTTCACCATTTCCTCGTTGGTGGTGTACGGAATACTGTGGATTTTGCACCACTCCTGCAGCCCTTCAAAGGCGGGCACAATCAAAGCTCCCGGAAACTTCTCGCCTTCACCCACTACCATTACCTGTTCGATCACCAGTGATTCTTTGAGTTTGTTTTCAATCAACTGCGGCGCGATGTATTTACCACCCGAGGTCTTGAACATCTCTTTTTTGCGGTCGGTGATTTTGAGGAACTTGCCTTCTACCAGTTCGCCTATGTCGCCGGTATGGAACCAGCCGTCTGGGTCAATGACTTCGGCAGTAAGGTCAGGGCGTTTGTAGTAGCCTACCATCACGCTTTCAGAACGAGTCAATATTTCGCCGTCCTCGGCAATCTTGATTTCCACGTTGTTGATGGCTGGGCCCACGGTGCCAATCACGTTATTCTCCGGCTCGTAGCGGTTTACCGCAATCACTGGCGAGGTCTCCGTGAGGCCGTAGCCTTCCATTACCCGGATGTTGGCTCCCCAAAACACACGGGCTAACCGTGGCTGCAAGGCGGCTCCACCTGATACAATCACCTTTACATTTCCGCCTAGGGCTTCCTGCCATTTAGAGAAAATGAGTTTACGGGCCAGTTTCAGTTGGGTGTCATACAAAAAGCCCGGCGAGGTACGGGTGTCATATCTCTGCCCCAGGCCCAACGCCCAGAAGAACAGGCCTTTCTTAACCCCGGTCAACTCTCCGCCTTTGGCGACAATCTTATCATATACTTTCTCCAGAAGGCGGGGCACGGTCACGAAGATGTGCGGCCCTACTTCCTTGAGATTATCGGCTACTTTTTCAATACTCTCAGCGAAGTAGATAGACACACCTACTGAGAAATAGATACAAGACACCATGCGCTCATAGATGTGGCAGAGCGGCAAAAAGCTCAAGGCGCGGTGTTCTTGGTTTACGGGCACAAAGGGCTTCACATTGGTGAAATTACTGACCAGGTTGTTGTGCGAGAGCATCACGCCTTTGGGTGCGCCGGTAGTACCGGAGGTATAGATAATGGAAAGTAAATCTGAAGGCTGCACGTCGGCTTTGTAGGGTTCCAGCGTGGCCGCGTCTTCCCCGTCAGCGAGTTTCAGGAGTTCACTCCAGTGTTTGGCACCGGGCACATGGTCAAAGGTGTAGATTTCCTGGATGCCGGGCAGGTCAGTGGCGGCTTCCTTTACTTTGTTGTATAAATCCTGGGTAGAAACCAGAATCAGTTTGGCCTCGGAGTCTTTGAGAATGTAGCGGTAATCTTCTACCGTAATGGTTGGGTACAAAGGTACACTTACCGCACCAGTCTGCTGAATGCCGTAATCAGAGAAAGTCCACTCGGGGCGGTTCATGGAGATCAGGGCCACTTTGTCGTCTTTCCTTATTCCAGATTTAATCAGCGCTAGGCTTAACTTATTTGCCGTCTCCTGTACCTGTTGGGTACTGTACTTCACCCATTCACCATTGATTTTTGCCGCCAGGCAGTCTGGTTGAGGAAACTGCTGTAACTGGTTGGTTAGCAAATCAAAAACCCGGGTTACTTTCATAGATTAGTCCTTGTATGTTGTTTGGTTCGTTAATATAACGCATTATCTATTTAAAAAAAACAAAACCCTGCTGCGCTTTCCCAACTGAATTGTTAAAAATGCTTCGGCCCGCTGGCTGATAATTGCTTAAATTTGATTTTTGCTTTACGCCCGCCATGAACCTTTCCATCTTTTTTGAACCACTTCCGGAAGAACCTTTCGGGCAGGCAGATGCTCCTAAAACCGTGGGCGGCTACCTGGCTCCGTTTATCCATTCTTTTCCAGACTGGCGTTCTTCTGAGGTCGTTCTCCTTGGTTTACCGGAATACCGCGGCACCGCCGGTGCTACGGAAGTCACTTACCAAGGCCCCAACAAAATAAGGCAGGAACTCTACCGGCTCATGAAAGGAACGGGCTCCTGGCTGGTCATGGACTTAGGCAACCTGCTGCCGGGCATTCACCTGGAAGATACGTATCTGCGCCTGAAGGAAGTGGTGGAGATACTGGTAGATGCCGGTAAATTCCCTATTCTGCTGGGCGGCTCCCATGACCTTACCTATGGGCAGTTTCTGGGCTACGAGCACCTGTCCAAAACGGTGAACCTGACCATTATTGACAGCCAACTGGACATGGCCGCGTTGGAAGACACCTCCCCTGACCAACACCACCTGCACCGCATTCTCCTGCATGACCCCAATTTCCTCTTTGGGTTCAGCCATATTGCACACCAAGCGTACCTTTCAGATTCCAGTACGCTGGCAGCGTTTGAAAAGCTACATTTTGAGTTGTTCAGGGTAGGCCAAGTGCGCCAGCAGATGCCCGAGATAGAACCCATCATTCGGCAAGCCGACCTCATCAGTTTTGACGTTTCTGCCATCAAGCACCAGGACGCGCCCGGCCAGCAACACGCCAATCCGTTCGGGCTTACCGGCGAAGAAGCTTGTCAGCTCTGCTGGTACGCCGGGCAAAGCGACCAGCTCAGTTCTTTGGGTTTCTACGGCTACCGTCCTGAGTTGGACCACCGTTCCTTAACGGCTACCACGCTGGCTACCATGGTCTGGTACAGCATTGAAGGCTTCTACCAACGCCAGGGCACCTTGGATTTCACCAGCCAGCAGTTTCTCAAGTTCTCCGTTGGTTTCCATGACAACCCCCACAAAATGTTGTTCTACAAAAACCGGAATACAGAGAAATGGTGGATGCAGATAGACGACCTTTCCGGCTCACGTCCTCCAATGATTGTGCCGTGCAGCTACCAGGACTATCTCACCGCCGCAGATGGCGAGGTGCCCAACAGATGGGTTTTGATGCAAGCGCGGTTTTAATGGGGTAGTGTGCTAATGAGGTAATGTGCTGATGATTTGCTTTATGGCACAGGCTTTTGATGGTTTAGAAAAACATCAATTGAGGCAATGCCCTTCCCTCTTTTGTCAACCTGAAAGGATCTTGTGGGCTAGCTAGGTGGACAGAAGAAATGAAACAGCAAACATTTATAACCTTTAACTCTCTGGAAAAGCCTTTCTAGTTGTATAGTGTACTGCATTACAGTTCGCCCACAAGGTCCTTTCAGGATGACAAAAGAGGAAGAGTGATGCAAAGAAGGGAACGAGGTGAGAAAAGAAGAAATGGCGAGGAGAAAAGAAAAAAAGGATGGAGAAGTTTGCAAAAAGCGTTTTGTGCCAGTTTTTCAAGAAACAGCCTAAAGAAGGAAAACTCTTAGCACATTAGTTCATTCAAAAATCAGCACATTAGCATATTAAATCATTAGCACATTAAACTATGCAAGAATACACCCGTGCCCAGTTGGCCCTCCGGAACGGCCAGGACCGTGATGAGATTTGGGTGGCGTACAACGGCGAGATTTATGATGTGACCAAGTCCAGGTTATGGCGGCGGGGAAACCATTATGAGCATTGGGCGGGCCAGGATTTAACGCAGGAACTAGCCGATGCCCCGCACACCGCGTATGTGTTTGACAAGTTCTCTGTGATAGGAATTCTGAAAAAATAGTTTTTGTTTGGGCAAGTTTTCGGAGATTTGGCCCAGATTCTTCACCTACTTTTATGATTCTACTAGCTGATAGCGGCTCCACCAAAACGGCCTGGCGTTTACTAGATAACGAGGGTGTCACGGCCCAAGCCCATACCATAGGCATCAACCCCTATTACCAGAACACAGATGAGATTGCCCAGTCGCTGAAAGAGAGCCTTTTAGCGCAGTTGCCCGGCAGCGCTCCCCAGGAGATTTATTTCTACGGTGCAGGTTGCAGCGCCCCAGACAAACAGGAAATCGTTAAATCAGCTTTGGCTCAAATCTTTCCGCAAGCGGAGATTCATGTGCACCATGATTTAGAGGCCGCCGCCCGCGCCTTATGCGGAAACAAAGAAGGCATTGCCTGCATTTTGGGCACCGGCTCCAATACCTGCCTGTATGACGGCGAAAAGATTGTGCAGAACATGCCTAACCTGGGCTTTATTCTAGGCGATGAAGGCAGCGGCGGCTACATGGGCAAGCTTCTGGTACAAGCGTTCCTGAACCAGGAGCTGCCCCAAGAGATGCACCAGGCGTTCCTGGACCGCTACCACACAGACCGCGACGAGATTGTAGACCATGTGTACCGCAAACCGTACCCTAACCGCTACATGGCCAGTTACGCCAAGTTTCTCTTTGACCACCAGAAGCACCCCTACATCTACCAGCTCATTTGCCAGTGTTTTACCGATTTTTTCCTGAAAACCGTAGTAAAATACCCAGACTATGAGCAGAAAGAGACGCATTTTGTAGGTTCCATTGCCTTTTACTTTGCAGACATTCTGCGCACAGTAGCCCAACGGCACGGCGTTACCGTAGGTCAGATTTTAGAAAGTCCTATTGCAGGTCTGAGCCTGTACCACCAACAGAAAATCACTGTATGAGCACCACAGAAACCGCATCAAACTACAACCATCTGGAAAAGATGAGCGTGCAGGAACTCCTCACCAACATCAACCAAGAAGACAAAACCGTGCCTTTGGCCGTGGAGAAAGCCATTCCGCAGCTAGAGAAACTGGTAGAAGCCACCGTAGCCAAGATGAAAGAAGGCGGTCGCCTGTTCTACATTGGCGCGGGTACCAGCGGCCGGTTGGGTGTGGTAGACGCCTCTGAGTGTCCGCCTACGTTTGGGGTACCGTTTGACATGGTCATCGGGATTATGGCCGGGGGCGACACCGCCATCAGAAAAGCCGTGGAATTTGCCGAAGACGATGACCAGCAAGCCATCATTGACCTAGACGCGTACGGTGTGAACGAGAAAGACGTAGTGGTGGGCATCGCGGCCTCCGGCCGAACTCCTTACGTGATTGGCGGCTTACAGGCCTGCAACGAACGTGGTATTACCACCGGCTGCATTGTCTGCAACGCAGATAGCAAAGTAGCCGCCGTAGCGAAATTTCCCGTGGAAGTGGTGACAGGTCCTGAGTTCCTGACAGGCAGCACCCGCATGAAAGCCGGTACGGGCCAGAAATTAGCCCTGAACATGCTCACCACATCTGTTATGATTCAGTTAGGTCGCGTGAAAGGAAACAAGATGGTAGACATGCAGCTCACTAACCACAAACTGGTAGACCGCGGCGTGCGCATGATCATGGAAGAACTGAACACGTCTGAAGAAAAGGCCAAAGAATTATTAGACTTACACGGCAGCGTGCGCGCTGCCATTACCGCCTCCGCTGAGCACTAAGATTTGCGTTTTATCCCTGCTTTCTCAAAAGGAAGCTAAAACGAACCGAGAAGATTCGCTGGTGAACGGCGAATCTTTTTTTATGCCATTCTGCCATCCCTAAAGGCTGTTTCTCCGTTATGGATTTCTGCAGTCATTCTCTTTCACTATGCACACCATTGAACCTTTCTATAATTGGATAGAAGCCTACTCAGCTTCAGAAGATGAACGTTCTCCGCTGTATGGCGCAGAGAACAATGAAAACGAATACACCCATACCATTTACGGCTACTACATACACCCGCAGTGGGACGACATTGAGTCTGAGACGCTTTTCCTCAAAATCCTGTATGTGGATTACCATGACAATTACGCCATCATTGAATTCATTGGGGAGTGGAATGATACGCTCAATAATGATATCATGTCTTTGAAGCGCAACATCTTAGATTTGATGATTGGTGAGGGAATCAACCATTATATTCTGATTGGCGAGAACGTCTTCAACTTCCATGGTTCAGATGATGCGTACTACGAAGAGTGGTTTGAAGACGTAGAAGACGGTTGGATTGCGGCCATCGGGTTCCAGGACTTTGTGGTGCAGGAAATGCAGCAGTTTCATGTGGATTATTACATCAACTTCGGGGGTGAGTTGGACAAAATTCCATGGCGTACTTTGGCTCCGCCCCAGTTATTTCACCGGGTAGACAGCCTTATTCAGCGGCGTTTAGGTATGTAAATGTTTATAAACAGAAGCGGGCACCTGTAGGGGTGCCCGCTTCTGTTTATGGGTAAAGGTGAGATTAATCTTTAACGTCGTCTCTAACTTCTTCGGCTTCATCTTTCACTTCTTCAGCACCATCTTCAATCTCATCACCGGCTTCTTCAGTAGCGTCTTCCACTTCTTCGGTGGCTTCCTCGCCGCGCTGCTCGGTGGTGTCACGGCAGGAGCCGAAGGTCATCATACCTGCAGATAATAGCATTACCAACAATGTCTTTTTCATAGTCTTATTTTGTACGTGAAACGGGAATCGCTTTCGCGAAGATGGTTCTTCTTACTCAGGATCAACCTGGTCAACACTGTCCTTCACTTCTCTGGCCTGGCGGGCCAAAGCAGTGTCACCGGCCATCTCAGCGTGCGTTTCTACTTTCTCTGCCTGCTTTTCCATGCTGTTCTCGGTTTTAGAATCACAGGCCGAAAAGCTTGCTACTCCTCCCAGGAAAGCAAACAGAAACAATGTCTTTTTCATAGTCTTATTTTGTACGAACGTGTCATCTTCCGCTCTTTTCTTCGCTGGACTTTTACCAGTCCTAAGAGAAGTAAAGAACTTTGATTCTTTAGGGGATATGTACGGGTGTATGGGGAAATGGATATATTTTCACGCCAGAATATAAAAACAATACAATCAGATTCTTCTAAACGAACAAGGCGCGGGTCCTTCCTGAACGAATTCAGGAAGGACCCGCGCCTTTGTTGTTATACCGTTTAAGGTTAACGGTGATTACTTGTCTACGACAAGAGAATCTTGTGAAAATCCGGCCGTATCAATGGGTGCGGCAGTGGTTTCCGCAATATCAGTGGCGGTGGTCGCTTCTTCCATGGTTTCTGAAGCAGGCGCAGAAGCCTCTTCCACTTGTTTAGATTCGCACGCAGTGAAAGTCAATAGAACCGCTGCTGCAAAAAATAAAATTATCCTCATAAAGGGTAAAGCTAAATAGGGTTTAGTAGGTAAGTCGCAGAAGAAAGAAATAAGCGTTGCCGCTTATTTCTTTCTGAACACTAAATTAACGGGCACTCCTTCAAAACCAAAATGCTCGCGCAAGCGGTTCTCCAGGAAGCGAGTGTAGGATTCCTTGATGTACTGCGGCAGGTTGCAGAAGAACGCGAACGTAGGCGTGTTGGTAGGCAACTGCGTCACGTATTTGATCTTCACAAACTTCCCTTTGATGGACGGCGGCGGATAACGCTCAATCTCCTTCAGCATGGCATCATTCAGCTTGGAGGTCGGAATTTTCATGGTTCGGTTCTCGTGCACCTGAATAGCCGTTTCAATGGCCTTGTGTACGCGCTGCTTGTTCAGCACAGAGATGAACACGATGGGCGGATACGCGATAGGCGCAATCTTCTCCCTAATGGCGTTCTCCATGTCGCGCATGGTGTTGGTTTCTTTCTCCACCAGGTCCCACTTGTTCACCAGAATCACCAGACCTTTGCGGTTTTTATCGGCTAGCCCGATGATGTTCATGTCCTGGGCTTCAATGCCGCGGGTGGCGTCCAGCATTACAATCACAATATCACTTTCCTCCAGCGCGCGCACGGAACGTAACACCGAGTAAAACTCAATGTCCTCATGCACTTTGCTTTTCTTCCGAAGCCCGGCGGTATCTACAATGATGAATTCCTGCCCGAACGCATTATAATGCGAGTGGATGGAGTCACGGGTGGTACCGGCCACATCCGTTACAATGTTACGCTCTTCGCCTAACAACAGGTTCACGAACGAAGACTTGCCCACGTTTGGTCTGCCCACCACGGCAATGCGCGGAATTCCTGCCTCGGGGTTTTCAATGCCTTCCTCGGGGAAGTGCTTTACTACCTCATCTAACAGTTCTCCCGTTCCTGAGCCGTTTTGGCTGGAAACCGGGTAAATCTCGCCTTCAAAACCTAAGGCGTAAAACTCACCGGCTAGGTGACCACGCGCGTGTGTATCGGCTTTGTTGGCTACAATGTACACGGGCTTATCGGTGCGGCGCAGTACGTCGGCAAACTCCTGGTCTAAGCCAGTCAAACCCGCGTCTACGTCTACCATGAACAGGATTACATCGGCTTCTTTGATGGCCAGTTCTACCTGCTTTCTGATTTCTTCTTCAAAGATGTCATCTGACCCGCGTACGTAACCGCCGGTGTCAATCACAGTAAAGTATTTGCCTGTCCAGTTGCCGTGGCCGTAGTGGCGGTCACGGGTCACGCCGCTCTCATTGTCCATGATGGCTTTGCGGTGCCCTACTAAACGGTTGAACAGGGTTGATTTGCCCACGTTGGGGCGTCCTACAATGGCGATTGTATTTTGTGCCATATAACTTGAAATGTGCGTTTTGAGGCTCCTTTTCGGGAATCGCTCCCAAAACGCGGGTTAAACCTGCGGTATCGCCTTCGTGGCGCCGCTAGGGAATTGTCTGTATCACGTAGCGCGTATCGAGTAGCACGACTTTGCTTGAGAATCGTGATACATGATACGTGCGTCTTGATACTAAATGCTGTTGTAGCCGAAACGGTCCAGCAAACGCTTATCGGCGCGCCAGTTTTCGTTCACGCGTACGTAGAGGTCCAGGAACACTTTTTTTCCGAAGAACTCTTCCATGTCAATGCGGGCTTGCGTACCTACTTTTTTCAGTGCCGCGCCCTTATCCCCGATAACGATTCCTTTCTGGCTTTTGCGTTCCACGCTGATTTCAGCGCGCATCCTGATGATGGTTTCGTCTTCCTTGAACTCTTCCACCACCACTTCGCAGCTGTAGGGAATCTCTTTTTTGTAGTTCAGGAAAATCTTCTCCCGTATCATCTCGGCCGCAAAGAAACGCTCAGGCTTGTCGGTTAGTTCATCTTTGGGATAATACGCCGGGTGCTCGGGCAGCAGGTCCAGAATTTTCTGGAACACGCCGGGCGTGCCCTGGCTGTGCAACGCCGAGATGGCCATGTATTCCTGGGCGGGCAGCTGCTCTTTCCAGTACTCCACCTTGGCGACAACCTCTTCCTGCGTGGCCTGGTCAATCTTGTTAATGAGCAGCAGAATGGGGGCTTTGGCTTTGCGCAAACGTTCTACCACTTCACTCTCGTCGTGCTTCTCATAGATATCAGTCACAAACAGGATAACATCGGCATCTTCCAGGGAAGCATGCACGAAACGCATCATGGACTCATGCAGCTCGTACTGCGGCTGAATGATGCCGGGCGTATCTGAGTACACAATCTGGAAATCCTCGGAATTCAGAATTCCCATGATGCGGTGGCGGGTGGTCTGGGCTTTTGAGGTGATAATGGACAGTTTCTCGCCTACCATCACGTTCATCAACGTGGACTTGCCTACGTTCGGCTTGCCTATGATGCTTACAAACCCTGCTTTGTGCGGCTTATCTTCCATTTTTATCACCTCCATTTTGAAATAGTTTGCAAAGGTACAGCTTTTTAATGAGTTCTGAATCAGGAGTTCAAGGGCCATTCTTTTGCTTACGAGGTCCTCACCGTTGCGTTTAGAGGCTTTTTCTGAGAAACAACCCCTAAACGCAACATGAATAGAACGCTGGCGCGAGCCTCCGGCTCGTGTCCGGACGCATTGCTGGTTTTTCTGGCTAGAACCCGCCTTAACTTCTCTGACCCGGATTTACCTCCTATTTGTCACCTTGGAAAGATCTTGTGGGCTAACCCGTAAGGCGTTGCAGTAAATGGTATTACCGTTCGTGCACAAGGCCCTTTCAGGATGACAAAATAAGGGAGAGCGTTCAGGAATGCGTGCTTGCACGAGCCAGAGGCTCGCGCAAATGGTGGGTACTTGCCTCTTGGTTTTAAGGGAAGCCCGCGAAGAAGTTGAAACATTTATCTGTTCCTAACGCTTTATGTTCTGAGCCTGTTTTTAAGAAATAGGCTCAGAACAGGAAAACCATCTCTATCAGGCATAATTAATATCTATTGGAAAATGATGCATATCACCTTTTTGGCTCGCGCCAACTGCTGCTCAATTCCGTATCTTTGCCCCTCAATTGAAAGCGTATGAAAAGTGGAGCCACTGGCAAAACAGGAGTATTATTAGTGAACCTCGGCACGCCGGACTCTCCCAGCGTACCGCACGTGCGCAAATACCTGCGCGAATTTTTGTTGGATAAACGGGTGCTGGACATTGCCGCGCCTTCCAGATACATGTTAGTGAATGGGGTGATTGCCCCTTTCCGGGCACCTAAATCGGCGAAAATCTACGCACAGCTCTGGACCGAACGCGGTTCGCCGTTGCTGTTCCACGGTCTGGATTTGCAGCGGCTGGTGCAGGAAAAGTTAGGCAAAGACTACCACGTGGCGTTTGGCATGCGGTACCAGAGCCCCAGCATTGAAAACGCGTTAAGAGAATTGCAGGAGAAAGTGGTGGACCGCATTGTGGTGCTGCCGCTGTTCCCGCAGTACGCCTCGGCCAGCACGGGTTCTGTGCAGGAGAAGGTGATGGAAATTGTGAGCAAGTGGGAAGTGATTCCTGATATCAGGTTCATCAGCACCTTCTGCAACCATCCCGGCTTTATCGGTACTTTCGCCGAGATTGCGCGCCAGCACATGGCTAAACGCGACTATGACCACTTTGTGTTCAGCTACCATGGTCTGCCCGAGCGCCAGATCCTGAAGGCCAGCACCAAAAGCTACTGCCAGTTGGGCGCCTGCTGCAACACCTACCACAGCCGCAATCGTTACTGCTACCGGGCTCAATGCTTTGAAACTTCCCGGCAACTAGCCAAGGCTCTGAACATACCAGAAGACAAGTACACCGTTTCGTTCCAGTCACGGCTGGGCAAAGACCCTTGGCTGCAACCGTACACCGATTTCATCCTGAAAGACTTAGCCGCCGCGGGTGTGAAAAGCGTCTTAGCTTTCAGCCCTGCGTTTGTCGCCGATTGTCTGGAAACCACCATTGAAGTAGGCAAGGAATTCAAAGAAGAGTTTGAAGCCGCCGGGGGCGAACACTGGCAATTGGTGGAGAGCCTGAACACACATCCAAGTTGGATCAACGCCGTGACCGAAATGATTCTGGAGGCATAAGTAGTTGCTTACCGCATCATTCAAAAACCAAAAGGAGAAGCCTAGGCATTTGCCTGGGCTTCTCCTTTTATGGGCTATTCTGTTTTAGATCTACTTTTAGATAAACGCGCTCTAAATGCGTTTCAAGTCCACCCACTTCTCCGTGATGACAGGGGCATGGTGTACAAGCCGGTTCAACAACTCATCGGCTTGTTCAGCAATGATGATATTCTGGCGGTGCTCGGCCTTCACGAAACCTTCAGCCACGCTGTGGTCCATCATCTGCAGAAACGGGTTGAAGTAGCCGTTGACGTTGAACAACGCCGCGGGTTTCTGGATAATCCTGAGCTGGTTCCAGGTCACAATCTCGCAGAACTCATCAAATGTCCCGAATCCGCCCGGCATAGCCACAAATGCATCAGACTCAGCAGCCATCAGGGCTTTGCGCTCGTGCATGGTTTGTACCACGTGCAGTTTGGTGAGCCCGGTATGCGCCACTTCCATGTCTACCAGACTCTGCGGAATTACCCCTACCACCTCGCCGCCGCCAGTCAGCACCGCATCGGCTATAACGCCCATCAATCCCACCTTCCCGCCGCCGTACACCAACCTAATACCTTTCTCCGCGAACAGCGTTCCCAGCCCGTGGGCGGCTTCACGGTAAATCGGATTATGACCGCTGCTGGCCCCGCAAAAAATAGCAATGCTTTTCATATGTAATACGTTGACGTTACAGGCAGACAAAGGTACGAAACAGTTCTCTATGACACGTAGCGTCGCTACACGTAACGACGTGTTTCCACGCAGCGACATGGCTTCTAATAATACAAACCCCTTCCCCTGCAACAATAGCTTCTGCCATGATTTAAAGTTGATTTAAGGGAGAAACTTTTCCGTTTTATAGAGACACGTCGCTACGGTGTAACGACGCCACATTTCCAAAAACAGATCTAAAACAGAACAGGAGCCACTAACGCAGCTCCTGTTTCGTTTACAGAGAGAGAAAGACATCTCCTCATTTCCTCATTTCCAAACCTTCAAATCATTAGTAAGCTCTGGCAAAATACACGCGTCTGCTGGAAGGCTGACCGGTCACCATATCTACGCCTTCTTCCTCTGGTGAGTCCAAGGCAATACAGCGGATGGTGGCTTTGGTTTCTTCTTTGATGCGTTCTTCGGTTTCTGGCGTGCCGTCCCAGTGGGCCAGCACAAATCCAGGCTTTTCATCCAGCACGCGTTTGAACTCTTCGTAAGAATCTACTTTGGTGGTGTTGGCTTCTCTGAAATCTAGGGCGCGTTGGAAGATGTTGGCCTGGATCTCATCCAACAGGGCTGGAATGGTGTTCACCAGGTCATCAAACTGCTGCGAGCTCTTTTCTTTGGTATCACGGCGGGCTACCTCGGCGGTGCCGTTCTCCAAGTCACGCCCACCAATAGCGATGCGCACCGGCACGCCTTTCAGTTCCCACTCAGCGAACTTGAAGCCGGGGCGCTCGGTGTCGCGGTCGTCAAACTTCACGGAGATGCCTTTTGCTTCCAGTTGCTTTTTCAGGCCTGAAACCTTTTCAGAGATTTGTGCCAATTGCTCTTCGCCTTTGTAAATAGGCACAATCACTACTTGAATGGGCGCGAGTTTTGGAGGTAATACCAGACCCTCATCGTCTGAGTGGGCCATGACCAAGGCACCCATCAAACGGGTACTTACACCCCAGGAGGTTCCCCATACGTGCTCCAGTCCGCCTTCTTTGGTGGCGAATTTCACGTCAAACGCCTGCGCGAAATTCTGGCCTAAGAAGTGCGAAGTTCCGGCTTGCAGGGCTTTCCCGTCTTGCATCAAACCTTCAATGCAGTAGGTATCTAAAGCACCCGCAAAACGCTCATTTGGCGTTTTCTTCCCACGCACTACTGGCAAGGCCAAGAAATTCTCGGCAAAATCAGCGTAGACGTGGAGCATTTGCTCTGTTTCAGCGATGGCTTCTTGCGCGGTAGCGTGAGCGGTGTGGCCTTCCTGCCATAGGAACTCAGCGGTACGCAGGAACAGGCGGGTACGCATCTCCCAGCGCACCACGTTGGCCCATTGATTAATAAGCAAAGGCAGATCGCGGTAGCTCTGTATCCAACCTTTGTAGGTGCTCCAGATAATGGCCTCAGACGTTGGCCGCACAATGAGTTCTTCCTCCAGTTTGGCGTTAGGGTCTACGCGCAGTTTACCGGGTTTGTCGGGGTCGGTTTGCAGGCGGTAGTGGGTAACCACAGCGCACTCTTTGGCGAAACCCTCGGCGTTCTGTTCTTCGGCCTCAAACAAACTTTTGGGCACAAATAGCGGAAAATAGGCGTTGGAGTGTCCGGTGGCTTTGAACATATCATCCAGCACCCGCTGCATCTTTTCCCAGATGGCGTACCCGTACGGTTTGATGACCATACAGCCGCGTACCGCCGAATTCTCGGCCAGTCCGGCCCGTTTTACTAACTCATTATACCACAGGGAATAATCTTCACTGCGTTTAGGCAACCCTTTGCTCATTTTTTGTATCTTTGATAAAGAAGAAATATATAGCGAATCTCGAATAACTCGGCATAGAATTTGCTTCTTTTTTGAAGAATTCTATACCTTTTCGGTTCAAAAATACGTTAATAAATCTGAATAGAAACGTTGGCGAACCGGATACTCGTGTGACTGGGCTTCGTGAATTGATCTGACATCCATTACCAACTACTATACTCCCATGAAATATACTACAAATAAACTGCTGATACTCCCGTTGCTGGGTTTTCTGGCTGCCGGGTGTACCACATCTTCTAACTTGCAAACCAGCGAGGTAGATGATGTCTATTTTTCCTCCCAAGACAAGGTAACCTATGTGGAGCCTATGGCTGCGGAGCAAGCAACGGAAGAAGCTTATGCAGCGGAGACAGATGATGCCTCGCAGGACATTACCGAACGCGTGAGTGATCCAGGGTCTTACGCCCAAACCAACCGCAGAAACAATACCCCTTACCAGTACTCTTATTACGATGCCCCGTTCGGGAACCCGTTTTATGCGTATGCCTCGCCTTTCTACTATCCGGGACGCTATTATTCCAGGGCGGTGATGATGGACCCCTGGATGGATCCTTTTTACGATCCGTTCTACGGCCCAAGCATGGCAAGTATGGCCATGTATGATCCGTTCTGGCCGCGCACCGGCATTTCTATTGGCATAGGCCTGGGCTTTGGAAGGTACTACAATCCTTGGGGATATGGTTATGGCTATGGTAACCCTTACAGATACGGCGGCTTGTACGGCGGTAGCTACTATGACAACTATTATGGTGGCGGAAGAGCAGTAGCTAGCCGGGTGGCCTATGGTCGACGTGATGACAGAAGTTCTAACGTGGGAGGACGCAACCCTAACATCTCCCGTGAAAACCGCGGCAGCATTGCGGCTCCTGCTACTAACAGATCTTCCAGAAACGCCATCCAGCCAGGCAGCAGAGTTAGTGACGCTACTATTCAACCTAGTAACAGAACGCGCTCCAACGCCAGAACTGGCGCAATCAATCCAGACGGCACCGTGCAACCGCGCCGCAGAATGATCTCTACTCCGTCAGAAAGCCAGACCCAGGGCATTAGTGTTCCGGCCCTGGAAAGAAGATCACGCACCAGCACTGGTTCTGAAGGCACTGCCCAGCCTACCAGACGCCAACGGACAGAGTACACACCTGCTCCCACCCGTTCTTATGAACCAAGCCGTTCGTATGAACCATCACGCTCCTATGAGCCATCCCGTTCTTCTTCGTCTTCTTCTGGTAGCAGCAGTGGTGCCGGCAGCAGCTCAGGTGGTGGTGGCCGTAGAGGCAGAAATTAACCCTTTTCCCTTAAAAACTACATGAAACGATATAGTGTTCTTCTGGCCTGCCTGGCGTTGCTAGGCAGTGCCGGAGAGAGCTTTGCCCAAAATGAGGTAGATGCTCTTCGTTATTCCCGCACAGATTTAGGCGGGACCGCTCGTACCCTGGGCCTTGCTGGTGCCAACGTAGCCCTTGGCGGCGATGCTGGTTCTTTCTCTTCCAACCCGGCCGGTTTAGGCCTTTTCAGACGATCTGAAATCACCGTCTCTGCCGGTGTCAACGTAAATGAGGTAAACAGCACTGTTTATGGCTCTATGGGCACCAACAGCCGCAATAATCTCAATATTCCTGGTTTTTCAGCAGTGTTCTCTACCCGCAAAGCAGATGACGAGGAAGGCGACTGGCGTTCCAGTTCTTTTGGGATAGGGTTCACCCGGCAGAATAACTTCAACCAACGCAGTTTCTACCAAGGCACCGCCGGTGGTGATAACATGACGTTTGGCCAATATGCTGCTCAACGAGCCAATGCTTTTGGGTTGCCGGCTAATTCAGTTCAGGAACTTGCTTATGAGACGTATCTGATTGATAAGGATAACCTAGGCTACTTCTCCCCGAATGTATCTGCCTCTAACACGTTCCAGGAAAATATTGAAACCACCGGTTCTCAGAACCAATGGGATTTTGCCTACGGAGCCAGTTTCCGCGATAAGTTCTTTATAGGGGCCTCTTTAGGTTTAAGCACCATCCGCTTTAAGCAAACCAGAATCTATTCTGAACAAGGCCCAGCCACAGACATAACAGACTTGAGCCTTAGAGATGAGTTGACCACCGAAGGTAATGGTCTGAGTTTACGGGTGGGTGCCATCTATAGACCAAGTGATGCTTTGCGCCTTGGCTTCTCGGTACAAACGCCTACCTGGTACACCATGGTTGACCAATTCAGCACTAACCTGGCCGTTAACTTCAATCAGGCACCAGCAGAAGGGGTTTCTTTGAATCAGTACTTTGCCTCTGATTTGGGGGAATATGAGTACAGCCTAACTACTCCTTTCAGAGCCAGTGGCGGAGCAGCTTTCTTCCTGGGCAAAAACGGTTTTATCACCGCCGATGTAGAATACGTGGACTACAGCAATGCTCGCTTAGATGCTGATGATTCTTTCCAAACCGAGAACCAGAACATCCAGAATGTGTATGACAAAGCACTTAACTACCGCTTAGGCGCTGAAGCCCGTTTTAACATCTTTAGAGTAAGAGCCGGTTATGCCCTGCAAGGCGACCCGTTTAAAAACAGCGATGTAAACCAAGCCAGAACTTACTATACCGGTGGGTTCGGGATCAGACAGAACAACTTCTTTATTGACGGCGCTTTGGTGTATAGCAAATACAACAGCGTGTACTCTCCTTACGTGAACAGTGAATTTGATGTGCCTGGCTCTGAATTCGAAGGTCTATCAACGCCTACGGTGACCAACAAGCATAAGAACACCAACTTTATCGCTACGGTTGGCTGGAATTTCTAAAACTGTTTAAGTCCTGTTTTAACGAAAACGCCTTTAAAACCATAAAAGCGAAGGGCTCTCCTGAATCATCAGGAGAGCCCTTCGCTTTTATGGTTACTGTAAACTCTTGCTTAAATATGGATGGCTCTGTTCTCAGTGGCAGCCAAACAAGCTTCTTTCATAGCCTCGGTATAGGTTGGGTGCGCGTGGCTCATGCGGGCGATGTCCTCGGCGGAAGCCCGGAATTCCATAGCCACCACGGCCTCGGCAATCATATCCGCAGCACGTGGCCCAATCATGTGCACGCCTAAGATTTCATCGGTCTTCGCATCTGCTAGCACCTTCACGAAACCATCAGTGTCCATAGACGCTTTGGCCCGACCTGATGCTTTGAACGGGAAGGAACCGGTTTTATATGCTACGCCTTGGGCTTTCAATTGCTCCTCGGTGAAGCCTACGCCCGCCGCTTCTGGCCAGGTGTACACTACGCCCGGAATCAGGTTGTAGTTAATGTGCGGCTTCTGGCCCGCCATAATCTCGGCTACCAAAACTCCTTCTTCCTCGGCTTTGTGCGCCAGCATAGCACCCCTGATTACGTCGCCAATGGCGTAGATGCCCGGTACGTTAGTTTGCAAGTGATCGTCCACGGCAATCATGCCGCGCTCACCTAATTGCACACCTGCGTTCTCCAGACCCAAGCCCTCGGTGTACGGTTTACGGCCTACGGATACCAGGCAATAGTCACCTTCAAACGTTACAGTCTGGCCTTTTGGAGATTCGGCCGTTACCACAACACCTTCGCCTTGCACTTCAGCACCGGTTACTTTATGCCCGAAGAAGAACTCAAAGCCGAGGGTCTTTTTCAACACGCGCTGTAATTCTTTTCCAAGGGAACGGTCCATGGTAGGTATGATGGCATCGGTGTATTCCACTACAGACACTTTTGAGCCTAAACGGGCGTACACAGAACCTAACTCCAGACCAATTACCCCACCACCAATTACAATCAGATGCTTCGGTACTTCTTTCAAAGTCAAGGCCTCGGTGGAAGTGATAATACGGTTCTTGTCAACCGGAAGGAACGGCAGGTTGATAGGCTTAGAACCAGTCGCGATGATAGCCTTGTCCGTTTCAATCTGCTGCTCAGCTCCGTCTTGGCCCGAAATCTTAATGGTGTTTTTGTTCACGAAAGAACCATGGCCGTTGTACACGTCCACCTTGTTCTTTTTCATGAGGTACGCAATCCCGTCGTTATTGGACTTGATGACATCGCTTTTGCGGGCAATCATCTGCTCCAGGTTCACCTTCAAGTTCTCCAATTCAATGCCGTGCGTCTTAAAGGTATGCGCGGCATTGTGGAAGTGCTCAGATGAATCCAACAAGGCTTTAGACGGAATACAGCCTACGTTGAGGCAAGTTCCTCCCAATACTGAATATTTCTCAATAATGGCGGTTTTCAGACCCAACTGCGCACAGCGAATTGCTGCCACGTAGCCACCCGGACCGGAACCGATTACCGTTACATCGTATTTCATGTTCTTTCTTTTTATGTGAAGAAAGGCTCCGTACCCGCTCTTGTCCAGCAGCACGGAGCCTTTCGTTTTTTAACTCATTTTCACGAATTCACGCGTAAAGCACAAGTTTAGACTCCCAGTAATAAACGCATCGGGTCTTCCAGCAACTCTTTCACGCGCACCAGGAAGCTCACAGACTCACGACCGTCAATGATGCGGTGGTCATAAGACAACGCCAGGTACATCATTGGTCTGATCTCCACCTGGTTGTTGATAGCCACCGGACGGTTCACGATGTTGTGCATCCCTAAGATAGCAGACTGCGGAGCATTGATGATTGGCGTTGACATCATAGACCCGAACACCCCACCGTTGGTGATGGTGAAGGTACCACCGGTCATTTCGTCAATACCCAGTTTGTTTTCGCGGGCACGCTTGGCCAGACGTACTACTTCTTTCTCAATACCATCCAGGCTCAGACCTTCGGCATTCCGGATAACTGGTACCACCAAGCCCTTCGGCGCAGAAACCGCGATAGACACGTCACAGAAATCATTGTACACAATCTCGGCACCGTCAATCTGGGCGTTTACCGCTGGCCACTCTTGCAGGGCAACCGTACAAGCCTTCACGAAGAACGACATGAAGCCTAAACCTACTTCGTGCTTTTCCTTGAACTTGTCTTTGTATTTGGCCCGGATGTCCATGATCGGTTTCATGTCAACCTCGTTGAAGGTAGTCAACATGGCCGTCTCATTTTTCACCGCCACTAAACGCCGGGCTACTGTCTTACGCAAGCTGCTCATTTTCTCGCGACGGCTGTTGCGGGAACCTGGGGCGGCCGGAGCCGAACCAGCAGACTCCTTGGCGGCTGGCGCAGCAGAAGCGGCGGCAGGCTGGGGTGCCGGAGCAGCCGGACGAGCCTGGGCGTTTTGTGCGTCTTCTTTGGTGATACGTCCGTCACGGCCCGTACCATTCACATCAGAAGCAGAGATACCTCTCTCAGAAAGGATTTTACCGGCAGCTGGCGATGGCGTACCGCTCGCGTATGTGGTAGATCCACCGTACCCGGAAGACGCCGCTTGCGCTGGTTGAGCAGCCGGTGCGCTTGCCTGTGGCGCAGGAGACGTAGAAACACCAGAACCGGCACCTACTTCAATACGGCAGATAGTAGCACCAATTTCAACAGTATCCCCTTCCTGGGCCACAATTCTCAGAACACCCGCCGCTTCAGCAGGCAATTCAAACGTTGCTTTGTCAGACTCCAGTTCGCAGAGAACTTCGTCCATAGAAATCTGGTCGCCATCGGCTTTGAGCCATTTGGAGATAGTTACCTCAGAGATAGACTCGCCTACCGTTGGGATTTTCACGTCTAAGGTTTGACCAGCTCCACCACCTTGCGGTTGGTTAGGCATGCCTTGGCTTGGCGTATTTTCAGCAGCTACAGTGCTTTGCGGATCAGTCACAGATTTAGACTCGGTAAGAGTGTGCTCTGTAGAAACAGTAGTAGGCTGAGGCGTAGAAGCACCTTGTCCGGCGCCATCAATAGAGCAGATTACCTCTCCAATGGCAATGGTATCGCCTTCCTGGGCTTTGATTCTTAAAATTCCGGCAGCCTCAGCGGGCAATTCAAAGGTGGCTTTGTCTGATTCCAGTTCGCAAATCACCTCGTCCATGGCCACTTGGTCGCCATCTTGTTTGAGCCACTTGGCAATGGTTACCTCCGTGATGGATTCGCCCACTACCGGCACTTTTACGTCTAATGCCATAATCTCTTTTTAGATTAAGTTATGTTGTTAAAAGTCCGTTTAGGGCTTGTTTTCAGAAAAACAGGCTCTAAACGGACATACCTTTTACTTAGATACTGAATGCTTTTTCTACCACCGCGCGCTGCTCTTTCTGGTGGATTTTGTTGTAACCAGTAGCAGGTGAGGAACTTGGTTTACGGGAAACCACGTCATCAATGCCTTTGCGCATCACGCTCAGGATGTACGTCCAAGCACCCATGTTGTATGGCTCTTCCTGCACCCAGAAGATTTGTGTGTTCGGGTATTTGCTCAACTCGCGGTCTAACTGTACCTGCGGGAACGGGTGCAACTGCTCCAGACGGATGATGGCCACGTCTTTGCGGTTGGTTTTCTGCTGTTCCTCCAGCAAATCATAGTACACTTTACCAGTACACAGCAACACTTTGGTCACCGCTTTCGCCTCGGCGAAGTTATCGCCAAGCACTTCCTGGAACGAGCCCTGCATGAAGTCTTCCAGCGGCGACATCACGTTCTGGTGGCGCAGCATAGATTTAGGCGACATGTGGATACATGGTTTCCGGAACGGCGTAGCCAATTGACGACGCAGCATATGGAAGAAGTTTGCCGGGGTGGTACATTGGGTCACGTACATGTTGTACTCAGCAGCCAACTGCAGGAAGCGCTCAGGACGAGCATTGGAGTGCTCAGGGCCCTGGCCTTCGTAACCGTGCGGCAACAACATTACCACTCCGTTCATACGCTGCCACTTAGACTCCGTGGACGAGATGAACTGGTCAATCATCACCTGTGAGCCGTTAGCGAAGTCACCGAACTGTGCTTCCCAGATCACCAAGGCATTAGGGTTGGCCATGGCGTAGCCGAACTCGAAGCCCAACACGCCATACTCAGATAATAATGAGTTATAGATCTGCAGTTTCTGCTGATTTTCCTGGATATGGTTCAGGTTAGTATATGCAGCGCTGGTATTGGCATCATGCAATACGGCATGACGGTGCGAGAAAGTACCCCGCTGCACATCTTGGCCGCTCATGCGCACAATCTTGTTTTCTAACAGAAGTGAACCGTAGGCCAGCAGTTCAGCGGATGCCCAGTTAAGTGCACGGCTATTGAAGAACATATCCTGGCGCTCTTTGGTCAGTTTCTCAATCTGCTTCAACGGCTTGAAGTTCTCTGGCAAAGTGGTCAGGGCCTTCCCTACTTTTTCAATAGCCTCAGCAGAAATACCAGTTTCTGGTGATTGGTTGAAGTCTTCTGGTCTTGAACGACGAAGCTCTTGCCACTCTTTCTCCAGTACCTGGTAGTTGTACGGCAATGGCTTTTGCTTCACCATGTCCAGACGGTCTTGCAGCATCTGACGGAACTCTTTGTCCATCTCCTCGGCTACCTTCGCGTCTAACTCACCACGTCTGATTAAGTCTTTATTATAGACTTCCCGTGGGTTGTCATGCTTGGAGATAAGATTGTACAACTGCGGCTGCGTGAATTTAGGCTCATCTGCCTCATTGTGCCCATGGCGGCGATAGCACACCATGTCAATGAAGATATCGTTATGGAAACGCTGACGATATTCCGTCGCTAAACGTACGGCAAACACCACTGCTTCCGGGTCGTCACCGTTTACGTGCAGCACCGGTGCGTCAATGATTTTGGCTAAATCGGTGCTATAGATAGAAGAACGGGCGTCTTCAAAGTCGGTGGTGAAACCAACCTGGTTGTTGATTACGAAGTGGATGGTACCGCCGGTGCTGTAGCCTTCCAGGTTTGCCATTTGGGTTACCTCATAGCCAATTCCTTGTCCGGCCACGGCCGCATCGCCGTGAATCAGGATAGGAAGGATTTTATTGGTGTCACGGCCATACATGGAGTCCAGTTTGGCGCGCACAAAGCCTTCTACCACTGGGTTCACCGCTTCTAAGTGCGAAGGGTTAGGGGCAAGTTTCAAGTTCACTTTACCGCCTGATGGCGTGTTTACCTCGCTGGAGAAGCCCATGTGGTATTTCACGTCCCCATCGCCCATGGTCAAATCTGGTACGGCCGTTCCCTCAAATTCTGAGAAGATCTGCTCATAGGTTTTGCCCATGATGTTGGCCAGCACGTTCAACCGGCCGCGGTGCGCCATCCCAATCACTACTTCCTCCACGCCCAGCTCAGAGCCTTTGTCAATGATGGCATCTAGCGCCGGGATAGTGGTTTCGCCACCTTCCAAGGAGAAACGCTTCTGACCCAAGAATTTAGTATGCAGGAAGTTTTCAAACACTACTGCCTCGTTCAACTTAGACAGGATGCGTTTTTTATAGTCAACTGATGGGTTAAAAGCAACCGACTCTTTCTCAGCTTTTTCCTTAAACCAGGCCAAAACTTCCGGGTCCCGGATGTACATGAACTCAAACCCGATGGTTCCTTCATATACTTTTTTCAGGGTAGCCAGGATATCGCGCAGGGTGGCTGCACCTAAGCCTAGCTCGGACCCGCTCTGGAATTTAGTATCTAAATCAGCCTCAGACAGCCCGAAATCTTTCAGGTCTAACAAGGCCTTACGGTCTTTACGCGGACGAACCGGGTTCGTATTGGAGCGCAGGTGACCACGGGAACGGTAAGCGTAAATCAAATTACGCACCTGGATTTCCTTCTCTATCTCACTTGCAGAAGCGGTTGCCCCAGTTGTTGGTGCAGCCGTGGGAGCCGCCGCAGTGGTCGCCTGCCCGTTACCGTTCGGATAGGTTTGGGAGAAATCAAATCCTTCAAAGAATTTTTGCCAGCCAAAATCCACGGAGGCTGGGTCTTGCTGATACTGCTTGTACAGTTCATCAATGTACGCTCCGTGTGCATTGGCTATATATGAGTATTTATCCATAAAAATTGATAGTACATGCCTTAGTTTCGGCAAATTATAAAATCCTCATCAATACACATAACCATGCATTCGCATAAGCAAATATAAAGCTTCAATCATTAGTTTACTATTGGTTCTCTGAAGCAATGGCTTGTGCGTATAAATCTCATGTATGGGATACGTGAAAATTTTTGGTTTTGGCGAAATTATAGATAAATAGATAAGGGACAAACCTTTATCTGAACTGACTCTTTTATTCCTGCTTTTTCTTCCTTTCCTGCCAATATTCAATTTCCAGCCCGTATTCCCTCTGGGAGAAACGTACCATCCGGCACATCATTGCAGGCAGAAAAGATTTTAAAATAAGTATTTATACTTACCGGTTGAAAACTAGATGAAAGAGGCACCAATTTTAGGGAAGACCTATTCTTTTTCTTCTCTATGGATGAAGAAAATTCTAATACCTAGTCAGTTGAAGGACCTTCCATCTTAGACTAAGTAAATTCTGGCGCAAGCGTCCGCTTGTGTTCCCGTTTTGCAGATCTGCTACGCAGGCGGACGCTTACGCCAGAAATATTTTGGAAGAAAGTAAATATTGGAGGGTATAACTGATCTATTTATTTGATTTCCGCTGCCACCAGTGCTGGCTTGCAATTACTTACCTAATGGTCTTCTGCTTTTAGTGCACTTTCAAGAAAACAGCCTAAAATAGGGCTGAGTAATTAGCTAAAAATAACTGATGGTGGTTCCTATCGAGTCTAGAGTCTCGCGCCGGCACTTTTTATACCTGTGAGACCTTGGAGACCTCACAAGGATCACGTTTCCGGCCTGTTTTCAGCAATACCGCTTGTCCAAGGACCTCATAGTACGCGCAGCTTTCATATGTATCTGCACCAATGCTGTTTAGAGCCCACTTTCCGCAGAACAGGCTTAAAAGGATGGCTTCTACTCCCCCCGAATTCTGACTCGTACAAAGGAGGGAACCTCGGCTGAATTGTCTGAGAGCCTAGTTTGGGTGGTGGGACCTTTCTGTAACCGGACTCCCTGGGTCTCGTCTACCACCACGGTTTTCTTGCGCCAGCCTTCCACGTTTGACTTGTCGGTTATTTGGTCTGTTCCAGTTCCTCCGTAAATATGAACGGAGCTTCCTTTGCTGGCGGCACCACTTAGATCAAAGACATCATCGCCGTTAAGGCCAAAGAGGTTGATCTGCTCGGTTTCACCCGCAAAAAAGGTACGGCTGTACACTTTACCGTTATTCCTGTTGTTTTTGCCTAACCGGTAGATTTCTACCACGGTTCTCCCTTGCGGAAGACGCTGCACCACAAACCGCTCCGGCTCATCGGTGCCGGCTACGGCCACTTCTCTGGATAGGATTTTATGGTACTCTTCCGCCACTTGCACCAACAACCGCCTGCGGCTCCTCAGTTTCTGGAAGGTTTCTTCTCCTACTAACTTGTACACCGGTGGGGGCAAGCGTTTGGTGGCGGCTCGCAGGACAGAATCTGACAAAGCGATCTGCAGTTCCCGGGCAATCCTTCTAAAATCTACCAGGGTTACTTCAGACAAAGCCCTGGCATCTAAGAAAGCGGCATTGATGGTGAGTCCGAAGACATCTTTGAACTGAGGGTGGAAAGACTCAAACTTGCGGGCTGCGAATTTGCGGGTAGCCAACCACGGAATCACGCCGTCGTCATACAGGCAGAGTGCCTGGTCACGGTCTTTGGGAATAGGTTTGTACCAGACTTCGCCCTCTTGGGAATAAACCGCCCAATCCCATTGCCCCTCATGCCGGTCCCAGTCGCTGATCAAAAAATCCAGCAGACGGGCTCGGGCGAAAGCCCATTGATCAATGCGGTGGCTATTGGAACGGTAAAGGCGAGTCAGCATTACGTTAGTGTCTACCAGGTCAATGGCGGGCCCAAATGCTTTGGTGAGAGAAGCTTTGGAGTTGAATTTCTCTTCCATCATGAAAAGCCTACCCCCTATCTGTTTGGAGTATTGTTTGAAATTCTGGTCTGAAGGAAGTACATACACCAAACGCGGCGTGTGATGGAACACATGGGCAGCCTGGGCCAAAGGCGCCACTACCAGAGCCGCATACGGATTAGTGGCAGATACTTGGTCGCGCACAAAGGAACCTATAAACGTTCTGCGCCAGAAAGGAGAAAGCACATTGATGGGATCTTTATCCAATGACCGCAGGGCAAACCTTCTGCCAGCCGAATTCAGGAGGGTGATGCTGGTGGTCTGCATGCCGCCGCCTATCTTCTCAATGGCAAGGCCGCCTTCAGCTTCCTGCATGCGAAAGACTTTGGCCTTTACGGGAACAGCCCACACCGGGCGATAGTGCCTGCCCAGAAAGAACTCACCTACCTTGCTTCTCTGGTAATAAGGGCTGGCACTCACCAGCACACTGTCTGAATTAGTGACAACAGCGGGTGCCGGATTCCTGTCTTCAGGAGTTGGATTGGCAAAGAAAAAGTGCACTAGTCCATATAGGAAAAGCACTCCTACTAATGCCAGCAAAATCCTTCTCTTCATGTAAGCGGTTTCATTAGAGTTCAGCTTTACCTCAATTAGACATGAAAGGTTAGCAAGGCTAGTGAAAGTCTGCCGCTTCTTTTTACGGGAAACTGCCAGAAAACATATATCTTTAAACCTCTGCCGCAGAGATTAACTTTGGCGTTATTTCCTGCGTTAGAACTATTCTACCCACAACTTTAATTCTACCCTTATGGCAAACAGTGCTACCTACACTGGCATTACCCCAGAAGCTTACAACAAATTGAAAGGTCAGCTAGGCGCTGCCGGTATAGAACTAGCCGGTACCAGCGGGCGCGTCTCCAAACAAGGCGTTAACGCAGAGTACGCGTACGAAGAAGCTTCGCAAACACTGCAGATCAACAACGTACAGGTAAGTTTCCCGGCCAGTATGATGTTCAGTCCAGATAAGATTATTCAGAAAATTGACGAAGCCGTACGCAGCGCAGGGGGCCGAGTAGGGTAACCTGCAAAAAAAGATGGACCCAAGCGCTATCTTTTGCGTATAAAAATCCCGGTTTGCCCTGTAGCGCAGACCGGGATTTTTTTATTTGTCACAAGAATTGACCAGAGACCAAAACAACTATGGAACAAACACCAAATACCTCGACCCAACTTACACAACCTAAAGACTTCGCCAGAACCGTTGAGTCTATTGTGAGTGTGTACCAAGGTGACCATGACGTGTTGCCAGACTTACTTTCAGATGCTGGCAGAATGTTATTGACTGTTAGACAAAAAATGAGCCCGGTGCAAATGATTCTGTCTGTGGCCGCAGTAGCCATTGGCGCTATTGTACTGGTGTCTTATGGCAACAGCAACCGGTTCCAAGACGCCGAAGAAGTTCACCCGTAACGGTTGCCCTTCTCCTGTAAAAAGAGGCTCGCTTATACTAATAAGCGAGCCTCTTTGTTTCATAAAATGTTAAATAGTTAGGATTTTATAGCAACAATCATATACTTGCGCCGCATAGTCATCTGATTATGAGGCACATGAAAAAGGCTAGAAAATTCATCCTGTTAGGCGTTGCAGGACTGCTGGTAGTAGTGCTGTCTGCCTTGGCGTATGTGAAAATGGCTCTGCCGGACGTAGGGAATGCGCCAGACCTTAAGATTGCCGGTACTCAGGCCCAGGTAGCATTTTCAGCTCCTATCAAGGACGGGACCTGGGGCAAAGGTGGTGAAGTTTTCTCGCATAAGATGGGATTACCCGGCGTTTTTCACGTCGCCAACATCACACCCGCCGGCATTGGTAATTGGACAGATGGCGAGATTTTCAGGGCGGTTACCACGGGCGTAAGCAAAGGAGGCCAGGCGCTGTTTCCCATCATGCCGCATCCGTATTACGGCCAGGTTGCCCAGGAAGACATTGAAGCTGTCATTGCCTATCTGCGCACCCTTCCGGCCATTGACAACAAGGTACCCGCTTCCGAAGCGGATTTCCCTATGAATTTTATCATCAACACCATTCCTAAGAAAGCCAACCTCCAGCCAATTCCTTCCAAAGAAGACCCGGTGTTATATGGCAAATACCTGGTCACCGCCGCCGCGTGCGCAGATTGCCACACCATGAAAGAAAAAGGACAGAACATTCTGGAAATGGAGTTTGCCGGCGGTATGGAATTTCCGTTACCCTCCGGCGGCCATGCAAAATCTGCCAACCTCACGCCAGACAAAGAAACCGGCCTAGGCAATTGGACCCAGGAAGCGTTTGTGAACCGGTTCAAACAGTACGCAGGCCCTTCGTACCGTCCGCATGCAGTGGGCAAGGGGGAGTTCAACACCATCATGCCCTGGACCATGTTTGCGGGTATGGAGCGCGAAGACCTGGCCGCCATCTATGCGTATTTACAGAGTCTTGCACCTATCAAGCACAAAGTCACCCATTTCAGCGCACAGTAACAAAGCAGTTTTAGCCTTACATCTTTCTCCCCAGAGCCGTTTCACGCCTGTTTTTAAATAAACGACTTTGAAACGGCTCCTGCGTTTTTCTAATTCAGGCTTGAATTTTTCAGGAAAAGAAAACTCAGTGAAGGCACTCTCCCAGCCAGTTTTGTGTTTTTATTTGCACACATCACCCGCATGCCGAAGAAGAAGAAATACGCCGCCGTAGACCATACGCCGCTCACTGCCCAGGAACGGATTAGTCGTTACATGCGCGGGAACAAGGCCAAGCACACGCAACCAGAACTCCTGCTACGCCGGGCTTTGTGGCAAGGCGGTTTGCGCGGTTACCGCTTGTACTGGAAACAACTGCCGGGCAAGCCCGATGTCTGTTACCCCGGCCGTAAACTTGCTATCTTCCTCCACGGTTGTTTCTGGCACCGCTGTCCGCATTGTCTTCCGGCCATGCCGAAGACCAATATCCCCTTCTGGACAGCGAAATTCACACGGAACCAGGAAAGAGACAGACAAAACCGGGCAAAGCTGAAAGCCGCCGGTTGGCAGGTGCTGGTGATTTGGGGCTGTCAGTTACAGGAAGATCTGGAAGGCTGTCTTTTTACGATTAAGAGCTTGCACCAGGGAACCCCGGAGAGTTATTGGCTGGAGGCGGCGTAGTTTCCTTTGGCAGTATAGAAAGGAAAATCCTGCCTTTGCTTTCGGGCTAATTTGTGGGAAATAGCCCGAAAGCAAACACCTGTGATGTCTCTAAGACCTGACAGGTGTACAACTAACTGGCGCGAGACTGAAGTCTCGTGACGGAGGATGAAGCGAGTCTCCAGACTCACCGAGAACCACCGGCAAGAATGCAGAACGCCAAAGATGCATCCTTACAAAAAATTGGGAGTAATTTTATCTAATCAACATCTCCTTACTTCCACCTAACCGGCACACCCAATTTCCGGGCCGAGTAGCCTGCGACGGACGCGTGCAGTTTGGGTAGCACTTCGTTTACTGCATCAGAAAATTCTACGTGCAGGTCTTCATGCAGCTTGTTTAGTTTCTGGAGCATCTCTTCGGCCCGTTTTGCCAAAAACAGGGCTAAAGCTTCGGTGGCGCCGGTAAGTTCCTGCAGCATTTTCCCTTGGTGTTTCAGTACCTCTTGCAAGAGCAGCAGGAGCAGGTTGATTTCTCCATACACATCGCCGGTTATTTTCACATGATGGCTGAGCGGCGGGCATACCTGCCGCAGGCAGATCAGCAACTCAGTGGCATTGTAGTAAAAGCCGGTGGCAATGGTCTGGACCTGGGCGGCCAGCGCTTCCCTTCTTGCCTCCAGCCCTTCGGGGCCTTCCAGCAACTCAAACTCAAGTTGTTCCTGCAGCACGGGTTGGGAAGCCAGCAACTGAACCAGTAATCTATCTTTTCTAGCGGTGGGCAGCGCCAAAATGGCTTTCCGGAGGTCTTTTTCTAAAGTTGGCATGAAACGGTTCGCTTTTTACTAGAACAAACAGGAGGCCCTACGTATTCAATTCCGGTTACAAATCTCTGGGTTTGCCTTGTGCAGCGGCTTTCTATATAGGAAAAGAACAATTCATTTAACCTAAACAGCCCCAAACTGCGTAAACAGCGGCAAACGTACCTGGTTACCCCCAGTTTTTATACTACACGTTCTGTTGTATTAACTGCATTTTCCTGAAAAGAAGCCTAAAACAACAGAGCTGCCAGCATCTTACACCATGAACATGAGAGAAACTTTACCCCTACGGGTAATCCTGCTTCAACTTTGCGCCTTGCTATTCTGCCCTATTACGGCCTGGGCCCAACTGCCATCTTTGCCGTCTGGGTCGCCTTCCTATACGGTGCTGCTGGCGGGCAGATGGTCACCGGGCCAAACGACTGCTGCCCCTTTGCCGCTACTGCAAGCACAACTGAAAAGCGCCGGCAAGAACAGCGCCATGGTGTTCATTGGCAACCCTTTCCAACCGGCGGCCTTGCCCAGTGTCTCGGCGGCTAACCGCAAGGAACTGGAAGCCCAACTGCAGAAACAGCTCTCCTATCTACAAGGCTATTCCGGAAAACTAATCTTAATGCCGGGAGAGCACGATGCCAAAGGAAAACTGGTTCCCGAAGTAAGAAACCAGGAACGGTTTATCTCTCAGTATCTCCAGAACGAAAATCTTATTCAGCCAGAAAACCATTGCCCCGGCCCTGCCGAAGTAGCCCTGACCGATGACGTCCATCTTCTCCTCTTGGACACCCAATGGCTCTTGCCTAACCGCCGCATGGACGAGGAAGACGAGCAGCGGGGTTGCCCCACCACCGGTGGTACTGCCACACTAGCCGCTTTTGATGACTTGTTGCGTGCCAACGAAGATAAAAACCTGCTGGTGGCCATGAGCGTCTCGCCGGAGATGTCTAAACTGGAGTACCGCATCATGCAGCGACAGATAAGCCAAATGTACACGGAGCACAAAGGGTTAGTGCATGTAGAAGGAAACTCCGCGGCTTTGTCGCACAGCACCCAAGACAGCATCCATTTTGTGGGGGCCGGGCTGGGCATGGAGAAACTGAAAGCTCCTAAAGAGGCCACTTCGCTGTACAGCCAGGCCACGGCCGGCTTCGCCAAGCTGCTGTACTTCCCCAACGGGGAAACCTGGCTGGAAATCTGGACGGCCGCAGACATGCAGAGTGCCCAAGGCCAGGTGGCGCACCGGGTACTTCTCTCCCGCAATACCACCCAAAAGCAACTGGAAGAACAGACAAAGAAACTGAACCTCAACTTTGCGGGCCAAAAAAGTACGCTGCCCGCCAGCCAAGTCTACAAAGCCAGTAGTTTCAGAGAATGGCTGTTAGGCGAGAATTACCGTCCAGAGTGGCAAACACCCGTTTCTTTGCCGGTTTTTGACATTGGGACCCAGAAGGGCGGCCTCAAAGTGGTGCAGCGCGGCGGCGGTTTCCAGACCGTTTCTTTGCGTCTGGAAGACAGTACCGGTCGCCAGTACGTGCTGCGCTCCGTAGAAAAATACCCAGATGCCGCCTTGCCCCGCATTCTGCGCCAGACCCTGGCCGCCGATGTGGTGAAAGACCAGATTTCGGCTTCGCACCCGTACGGGGCCTTGGTGGTTCCTAAACTCGCCGATGCCGTGGGCGTGTACCATACCAATCCGCAGTACTTCATCATTCCAGACGACCCGCGTTTTGGTCGGTATCTGAAAGGCTTCGCCAACACCATTGGGATGTTTGAGGAACGCCCTGACGAGGATATGTCTGACATGGCCAGCTTCGGGAATTCTGAAAACGTGGTAGGTACAGATAAAGTGCTGGAAAATACCCTGGAAGACCAGAACGACCAAGTAGACCAACTGAGTTTGCTGCGTTCCCGCCTGCTGGACTTCTTCATTGCTGACTGGGACCGCCACGATGACCAATGGCGCTGGGCCGAATTCAAGAAAGAAGGCAAAGGGAAAATCTACAGAGCCATTCCGCGCGACCGTGACCAGGCCTTTTTCGTGAACCAGGGGGTGATTCCTAACATCGCCAGCCGGCGATGGATTTTGCCCAAGGTACAGGGCTTTGACGAAAGCCTGCGCGACATCAAAGGCTTCAACTTCAACAACCGCTACTTTGACCGCGATTTTCTCACCGGCCTGGAACGCTCTCACTGGATTGCCATGGCAGATTCTGTGCGGGCCAGCCTCACAGATGAAGCCATTGACGAGGCAGTTCGGCAATTACCGCCTGAAATCCAGAGAATCTCCGGCGAGCGCCTCGCCAACACCTTGAAAGCCCGCCGCGCCTACATCAGACGTGACGCCGAAGATTACTATGAGTTCCTGGCCCAGAAAGTAGACGTGAAAGGCACCGACCTGGACGAACGCTTTGAAGTACAGCGCGAAGCCGGGGGCGCTACTTTAGTGACCATTTACAAAAAAGAGGCTACAAACGCAGAAAACCCACTCTACAGACGCCGCTTCCTACCCCATGAAACCCGCGAAATCAGACTTTACGGGTTAGGCGGTGCCGATGAATTCAGAGTACAGGGCGAAGCCGAAGACGGCATTAGAGTGCGTATTATTGGCGGCGATGGTCAGGACAAGATCACAGACAACTCCAGCGTGGCGGGGCTGCGCCGCCTCACGTACGTGTATGACCAACCTAACGGTGCTGAGCTTCACTTAGGCCCAGAGGCCCGCAACCTTACGCGCCTGCGCAACACCCCGGTGTATGATCGCAAAAGCTTCGTCTACAATTACCTGGGCCCACTGGCCTCTATAGAGTACAACCGCGATGATGGTTTTCTGCTGGGTGGCGGTGTCTTGCTTAAAACCCAGGGCTTCAATAAACAGCCGTACGGCATGATGCAGCGCTTGGTGGGCAGTTACGCGTTCAATACCCAGTCATTCTTGGTAGACTACGCGGCTCACTTCCCTAGCCTCAGAATGGGACTGGACTTGAAACTGAACGTGAACTGGAAAAGCCCCGGCTACGCCGAAAACTTCTTCGGGTTAGGGAATGAAACGCGCTTCAATCCAGACATTAACACAGAAATAGACAGCTTCCGGTTTCAGTCAACGCAGTTCTACGCCAACGCCTTGATAGGGAGAAAGATTGGCACCTATGAGAGCGTTTTCATAGGACCGGTTTACCAGAGCGTGAACGTAGATTATAACCCGGCCCGTTTACTGCCGCAGCAACTGCAAGGCGAACAAGCGGTTGGGTATTATGTGCCTAAATCTTACGCCGGAGCCAGACTGGAGTACATCTTAGACTCACGCGACATGGCGGCCCTGCCGTCTAAAGGCGTGCACTGGCAAGTAGCGGCAGATTTGTTGAAAGGCACTAACGCCCAATCAAAAGACGTGGCGCGGGTGCATTCCCAGTTCGCCCTGTACCAAACAATACGCATTCCTCTGAAACTCACCCTGGCTACCCGTTTTGGCGGCGGTCACACCTTCGGTGATGATTTTGAGTTCTTCCAGGCGCAGTTTATAGATGGCCCTAGTATGTTGCGCGGTTACCGCCGAAACCGGTTTGCCGGGCAGAGCAGCCTGTACAACAACACTGAGGCCCGTCTGCGCCTGTTCAGTTTCACCACGTACCTGTTCCCCGCTTCTATTGGCGTGTTCGGGTTCCATGACATTGGCCGGGTATGGATGGAGAACGAAGACTCCAACAAGTGGCACAGAAGCCAAGGAGGCGGCGTTTGGCTTTCTCCGTTAAACCAGGTAGTAATCTCCGTAGGCTACGCGGCCTCGCCGGAACAGAATCAATTTCTGCTTAGGGCCGGTTTCCAGTTCTAAGCACGCAAGCTGCTGTTAAAAACAGAAAGGGCTGACCCAATGGGCCAGCCCTTTCTGTTTTCGGGCTCTTTTATAGAAAAGAGCCTTAAAAAGGTTAGTTCAGGAAAATGGAGAACAGCTCAAATCTATTGGAAGAGAAGCTCCAGTGCGACGGCGATGGGTGAATCTCTTCTCCTTCTTCGTCAATAATGGTCACCGCCATCCCTTCTTCCTGGTTAAGCGGCTCTGTGAAATGTTTTACAATGTATACGTGGCCTTCCTGCACCCATTCTTCGGGCTCAAAACTAGGAAGAGTGGCGTCAATGCATTTCGCGTATACCGCCATATAGCTAGGTGGATAGATCAGATTTACCATGTCTTAGTAACTATAAACAGGTGAGAAAAATTCCGGCGAAGCATGATCTCTTCATGCCTGGTTTACTAACCTTTACCGCTTAGATAACACATACCTACGGGGTATTGTTATGACTAGTTTACGCACCAATTCTGACTTTTCCAACTCTGCCCCTCAGAATTTGTATTTAGAAAGACACCCTCTTTGGCATCTGTTCGTACAAACACATGCCGGTTTATCTGGTATTAAACTGTTTTTACACCCTAAACCATATTGCGCCATGGAAAACGACAATAATGACAACAAATACAATGAGAAGGAAAAATTACCGACTGGCAAAGAAACAGCCGGTGATCTGAAGCAAACCTCTGAAGAACCAGGTGCCGGGGCCAATGACAAAGCCAGCTTCCAACAAGGCGGTCAGCAACCGGGCAACAGCCAGGGAGGCCAAGGCGGCAGCACCGCAGACGGAGAAAAGAACTCACGGCATGACAGTGGGGATGAGATGAGCGTGTTCGGACGGATGGATAGCTAGTCGCACGCGCCCGGGCAAAGTGATATGCAAGATCAGTTAAACAACCTTCTCCGGCAGAAGCAGCACTCCTGCTTTACAGTAGCACCAGGGGCCATGGGCATGGAAATTGTCTTCGTGAACCTGTACTACGTAGAGAACCAAGACAAATCTTGGGTACTGATAGATGCCGGGCTGTACGGCTCCGCCGATAGAATCAGAAAAGCCGCCGAGGATAAGTTTGGCAAGGGCAATCCGCCTAAAGCCATTTTACTCACGCACGGCCACTTTGACCACGTAGGCGCCTTACAAACCCTCGCCGATATCTGGCAGGTGCCGGTGTACGCACACCCGCTGGAATTGCCGTACCTGACCGGTTTGTCCAGCTACCCACCGCCCGACTCCAGTGTGGGTGGCGGCGGCATGGCGTACCTCTCGTTCATGTACCCTAAAAAACCCATTACCTTCAAAGGTAGACTGGAACTGCTTCCCTCAGACGGTTCGGTTCCGTTCCTGCCCGAGTGGAAGTGGCTGGAAACGCCGGGCCATTCGCCGGGGCACGTTTCTTTCTTTAGAGAACATGATCGGGTACTGCTGGTAGGTGATGCCTTTGTGACCCGTAAACCGGAATCTGCCTTGGCAGTGCTTACCCAGAAGCAGGAAGTTTGCGGCCCACCGGCGTATTTCACGCCAGACTGGGAAGCGGCGCGCACCTCGGTGCGGAAACTGCATGACTTGCAACCGGCTATTGCGGCCAGCGGGCACGGGTTGCCTATGCACGGCCAGGAGCTGAAACAAGGTTTAGATGAACTGGCACGGCTATTTGACCAACTGGCTATTCCGGCCAAAGGACGCTATGTGCCCGAAGCCGCAATCACTGACCAGCAAGGGGTGGTCCAACTGCCGCCCACGGTAAACAACACCGTTCCCAAGGTACTGGCGACGGCGGGGTTAGTAGCGTTGGCAGGTTTGGCCACCTACGCGCTTACCAAGAAACGGAAAAACAGCCGAACCAATGCCCGCATCAAAAGAACCTGGCCGAGATACGCCAACCCGCACCATCCGTATACGCCGGAAGAAGAGGTGAGTTATCCTGCCCATGATGACCATAATCCTGACCTTGCACCCACAAACAATTACCCTTGATACCAAAATGAAGGGTACATAAAAAGAGAAGGCCTGCTGTAAACAGCAGGCCTTCTCTTTTTATACGGAATAAGTAAACCTCTATCCTAATCAGCATTGTTTCAGGGCTATTTCTGGAAAATAACCCTAAAACAATGTTTCTTACAGGCCAATCGCCTTTCGTTTTAGCGCCGTGAATTCTTCCTGGGTAATGGTTCCCTGTTCCAGCATGGCGCGTAGCCGTTCAATGGTGGCAATGTCTTCCTGCACCGGCCTGCCATCCATACCAGCGTTGGAGGTATGGAAATGGCTTTGGTCCTGCGGGATGGATTGTGACCGCTGGTGCCGGTTAGCGTAGAAACGGTCTTCGTTGAACTGCTCACGCCCGTAGAACTCTGAAGTAGGAGAAACCTGGGTGGTAGTAGGTTGCGGCTGCGTGTAGGTTTCATTAGGGCTGGTAACGGCGTGCATAACCCGGTACTCATATTCTGAGTCAACCGCGCCGCCTTTGTAGAACGGAAAGCGGGCCAGAGACCTCTGGTCCATGCTCACGAATACCTGGTCGCGGTCATCGTCTAACTGGGCGGCGCCAATGGGCACCAGTATGTGGCGGGGATCTGTGTCTGTGAGTACGTGGTCACGGTCTACGTCTACATCCAGGTATCGCACTTTCATCAGCTCGCGGTCTACAATGAGGTCATCTACTTTGCCTATGCGCGTTCCATCTGAGCCAATTACTTCCCAGCCGCGCACATCCAGGTTGTGGTTGGCCACTTTGAAATCTCTTAAATCATGTAAAGGGGCCAGCCTTGGCAGCCCATCATTTGCGTTATATGCCATTGTTTCTAGCTTTTAGGTGCCTTGTTAATAGGATAGAAATGCGGGGGCCAAAGGCATGATCATGCCAGAAGTTGGGGCTCCGCTGGTTTCAATGCTGCCGCCCTGTGACTCAAAGAAATATCTGTACAACAGATAGCCCACTACCAGTAAAATCAGCAGTACTATAATCCAGGCCCAGCTAGAGCGCTTTTTGGGTTCAATGTTTATTTCAGCCATAGTTTTAGTTTGTTAAGATCTGTACGGCACAACCGTATAAGTGCGTACGAAGCTTTTCAAGAGAGGTTTATTATCAACTATTTACAACCAAGCGGCTATGGGTAAGAATCATAAATGCAGTAAATTAGAGTATATGCCAGTGGGTGAGCTTGCAAGGAAATAAACAAGAGAAAGCACCCATTTCAATTCTTATTTTTGTAGAAACCGTTCCAGAAAATGAAATTAGACAGGTACGAACTTAAAGCAGAAAACACTTTAACGGTTTTCGAGTTCGTTAGTGATGGACCGAAAGGACAAGTAAAAAAGCTGGTTCAGTATAGCGAGACCAACTTGAAAGACTTCTACAATCTTGGTTTCGGTGACAAAGACGAGCAAACAGGAGACATTGATGACAAGGTCATCACCAACAATGGAGACAGCCAGAAAGTACTGGCAACGGTAGCGGCAACAGTCTACGCTTTTACAGACAAATACCCAGACGCCTGGATTTACGCTACTGGAAGTAATACCATCAGGACACGCCTTTACCGAATGGGAATCACCAACAATTTACTAGAGATTCAAAGAGACTTTGACGTATACGGACTGAGAGAAAACCAATGGGAAGATTTTCAAAAAGGAATTACTTACGATGCCTTTCTTGTTAAACGTAAAAAGAAATAAATTTACGGCCATGGACATACATGAATTAAATAGAGCCAAGCTCCCCATAGTAACCATTGACCAAGCACTGGAGAAATATAAAACGAAAGTACTGTTCAAGGAAAAGCTGGATAAGGCGAACGAGGTTCTGAAAACGGTTGGACTCCCGAAAAAATAAGTATTCCTTGAGGTGGAAGAATGCAGCAAAAGCCTATCTGGCACTTCCTCACTGAGTTCTCTATCTATTACCCGCGCATCATCTAGTAGAAACAAAAAAACAAGTCTGCCGATTTTTACCTGCTTTTGTGGAAACAGGTGAAAATCGGCAGACTTGTTACAGGTGATTCAGTAAGTAATTTGAAGCGGTGCTTTCCGGTTATACTTGCCCTGGAATCTGCGGGAACTCAATGAACTCTCCTTCGGGGCTGAAGAGCATGCTCATAGGTTCCTGCGGGGCGCGCAGAATGTCTTCTTGGGAAATGTTCCATTTGCTCCACATGGTGGCCAGCAACTTGGCATAGGAACTGTGCTGCCAAGGGTTGAAGATCACGTTGGTGACATCATCAATGAGCGTGTCCATGACCAAGTGATCGGCGTCGGGCTTGGCGGCACGCACCAGGTAATCTGGAATCACGTTGAGCAGATACCCAGCGTAAAATATGCGGGCACTTAGTTCGGCGGCCTGAATGGGCTGTAACTGCCTAGGCTCAATTTCCTGCCAAACCCGCTTCATGGCATCTTTGATCATGCCGTTGTCTAACAGGCAGGAAACAATGAGGACATTATCCAGCCGCAGGCTGAACATCATGGTAGACAGCTCATCTCTGAACTCAAAGCGGGTAGGCTCCGCCGAGGCATCTACGTCTATCACAAACAGCGAACCCGGAATAAAGTCAGAGAACTCCATGGGCACCCGCAAGGACTGGAGCACCCTGAAAAAGGCCTGGAACTTCATGAGCATTTTAGGCTGCTCGCTCACGGCGTACTCAGGTGCCACCAGCGGGTTCTGCTCTTTAATGAGTTCGGTGATCAAGGTGCCGTAGAACATCTTGCCCATCCACTGGAAAAGCAGTTTAGGGTCCAGTTCCCTTATTCCGGTCACCCCCTGGGCCAGTGCTTGCTGCACCTTGTTCTCTAAGGGTTGCAGGTGCTGGGTCTGGCACTGGTGGCAGCAGGGAATCTTAAGGTCTTGGTACGTGACTACGCTTTGGTCCAGCAGGCGGAGCGGCTCATGGGCAAAACCATACTCTTGCATGAGCCAGGCGGGGAAAACCGTGGTCTGTTGATCTACGCTAATGGTGGTACCGCACAGAAAACAGATATGGTTCCCGAAACGCATTCCCTCAAACGGATCAAAAATAGTCAGGTGCTGCTGCATAGAAGTAAGGGAAAATGAATGACTGTTGGAGCCGCAAAGATACACACCAAGTCGGGTTGGTCCATACGCTTGGCTTAATAGCGTCCGTTAAACCGGTTTATCCGTATAAATTCGGCATGGAAGTTGTAAATCTGCTTTCATACCTATTCTTAAAACTATGAAAACAGCACTGTCCTTCGCGTTTGCATTCGCTTTAACTTTTCTATTTAGCCCTGCCCGGGCCCAGCAAGGCCAATTGCCGCCGCTGGTAAGCACCTCTGGTTTGGGCGAAGTGAAAGTACAGCCAGACCAACTCACGTTCAGGGTTGGGGTAGAGATACGGGAAAAGACGCTGGAAGAAACCCGCAAAGTGGCAGACCAACGCACGGCCGCTTTGATCAGTTTCCTGAAGAAAAACGGCATAGATGACAAAGATGTGCAGACCGAGAACCTGTCAATCTACCCCATCTATGCGGGTCAGGAATACGGCCAAACCGCGCCCCAGTCCTTCCAAGCCACCAGAACCATCTCGGTTACCCTCAAAAAACTGAATCGGTTTGATGAGTTGATGGCCGGTCTGTACAAAGCAGGTGCTAACCGGGTAGACGGTATCACTTATGAAACCACCCAGCTGAAAAAATACCAGGAAGAAGCCCGCAAGAAAGCGGTACAAGATGCCCGGCAAAAAGCAGTGCTGCTGGCCTCTGAATTAGGTTCTAAAGTAGGGCGGCCTTACCAGATCAATGAAGGCGGCAACAGCGGCCCCCGGCCTGTTATGTACGGGAAAGTTGCTTTACGGGGCGAATCTATGATGGATGCCGGTGGGTCTACTCTGGCTTTAGGCGAGATCACGGTTACGGCTGCGGTAGAGGTGAGTTTCCTGTTGGAATAACCACACCCGTTTTACTTCTCTTTTTCTAAAAGCGTGGCGTAAACAGAGCGAATGGCTAAGGCGGCCGTTTTCTCTGCTTGCGCCACGCTTTTATATTCCCTGGTTTACCTCATTATGAATAGCGTTTTCGTTCTGTATTTGCGAAAACAAGCAAAAATCGGCAACGCCAAACATCCATTCCCCGTCAAGCAACTATCCTGTTTTTTGGGTACATTTGGAAGATTATGAAGGAACCTGCATTTACTCTGGAGGGAACGCCTGTTCATGTGGTGCAAACCAATGAAGCATTGCAAGAGGCGGTGACCCATTTACGCCAGCAGCCAGAGCTAGCCTTAGACCTGGAATTTGACCAACATCACTACACGTACGGCTTTACGCTATGCCTGATCCAGATTTCTGACGGACATACCTGTTTTGTAATTGATCCTTTTCCCCTAGATGACCTGCAACCGCTGTGGGATGTACTGGAAAATCCGTCTACCACGAAGATCTTCCATCACGCCAACAATGACCTCATGCTCCTGAGCATGTTGGGCTGCCAGGTGCGTACGCTGGTAGACACCGCCGTGGCCGCCAAAATCCTGAACTACGCCAAAGCTGCCCTGGGCACCTTATTGGAAGAGGAACTGGGTCTTAAATTGGACAAGTCTCAGCAGATGAGCAACTGGAACCAGCGGCCGTTGTCTAAACGGCAACTGGAATACGCCGCACAGGACGTTTTGTACCTGCATGCCCTCAAAAACGCCATGGTGGCTAAAGTAGCGGAACTGGGCCGCATGACCTGGCTGGAGGAGGAAGATAAACTGCTGGAATCTATCACGTACATAGAACAGGAAGACCCGCACCTTAAGATCAAGTTTCCGCAGCGGCTTACCTTGCTGCAACAGTTTATCCTGAAACCCATCTATGATTTTCGGGATCAATTGGCGCAGAAATGGAACCTCCCGGCAGGGCAAATCATTAACACCAATGCGCTCATGCAACTCCTCAGCAACCCTGAGCAAAGCATCAATGACTGGCTGTATCATACCAAAGGCATTCACGGACGGTTGCAGCAAGACCGGTACGAGGAGCAACTGCAACGCATTCTGAACGGCGCTTTGAAAGAAGCCGATAAGCGGAAAATCCCTAACCGCTTGCCGCCTCATTCTTTTCCGCCCAGGTTGAAGACGCCGGAGACCGAGGCCCGCCGGGAGTTGCTATGCACAGTGCAGCGCGCCTTGATTGAACGCTACGGAGCGTATGCTACGCCCATGCTTCTGGACCAAAGCATTATTACCCATTACAGCCAGACGGGCCAGCTGGTTATTTCAAAGAATTACGCGAGAGAGATAGTACTGACCACGGCCCAGGAACTGCAGATTTCCTTGTAAAGCGCGGCAGTTGGTACAGAAACAGAAGGAATTATGCCTAAGAAAAGCCTTGAGTTTGGTTTGTACTCCTGGTTTCCGGGGTATGGCTACGCCCATATCCATCCGGCAAACCGCAGGGAGTTTGAGTCATTAGAACCCCACAACAAAGTATTTGAAAAGATTGGCGAGGTAAACGGGTGGTTGCTTTTGCGTTACTCAGATGAAGAGTTCAAGGTGCGCCCAGATCTTTTCACGTCCATTCAGTGGTTGCCCTTCACCTTTGGCGAATGGGTAAGACCCGCCGACCAACCCACCGGCCCCATTGCCGAGATCACTGATATTTACTGGAGCGTCTCTGATGATGCTCCTTTCTTTGCGTTAAAGCAGGGCAAAAGAGCCTTAGACGGGTTATACCGCCAGGAGCAGTTACGCCCGGCATAAAAAAGCCTTCCTTCAAGATTGAAGGAAGGCTTTTTCATTGAATACGTTAGTGTCTTGTATTAAAGAGCGTCTTTTATTTTGTTCAGTAGTCCACCGCCTTCGGCGCCAGTCATTTGCTCTACCTGCGCGTGTCCTTCAGGGGCTGGTGGCGGCAAAATCGGAATATCGCCCATTGGCTCACCTGGCACCATTTGGAAGGTTCCTTTGCCATCAATAGACGGGCCTTCGCTCCAGCGTCCGGCGGCCTCCTGGTCTTTGAAGATATTGGTAGTTACAAAAGAGTAATTGAAGCCTTGCACTTCTTCGCTTTGTGGGAAACTGTTAGGGATTGGGAACTGCTGATGGAACCCACCCAGTTCTTCAATCACTGCCAGCCATTGATTCTGGTGCATGGTGTCACGGGCAATCAAAAAGGACAACATGTCTTTCATGCCGGGGTCATCAGTAGCTTCCCATAAACGAGTGGCCAACACCCGTCCGCTGGATTCCGCGTGCACGTTGGCCATCATGTCTGAAGCGATGTTCCCTGTAGCTACTACCCACGAACCGTTAAACGGAACCCCGTTTGCATCTGCGGCCATAGCGCCCAAACCGGTAGAAAGGAAATGCCGGGGGTCCATACCGCCCATTACGGCGCCTACCAGTGGGTTTGCGCCTACAATCTCATCTTTCAAGGAACTGGTAGCACCCTCCAGGTTAAGGGCAACCGCAGTAGCCAGCATTTCAATGTGACTTATCTCCTCAGTACCGGTTTCCAGGAGCATGTTCTTGTATTTCACAGGGCCTCTGGTACTCCAAGCCTGGAAAAGATACTGTAAACATACCCTAATTTCTCCTTCAATACCGCCAATGGCCTGTTGCAACATTTTAGCAAATGCGGGATTGGGTTTATCTACCCTTACTTTGTATTGTAATCTTCGATCGTGATAAAACATAGGGTTTTTAATTAGGTGAATTAAAATTTTCTTCCCACTTTCTAAACGATCATTATTGTTTTATGGACAAGTATTTTTCAACTAAAAATCATTTAAATGCAATAACATAATAATATATAACTACATACATATTGCTTATTTACAACTACTTACAATCTTGTCACAACCAATTAGCTTGCAATCCGGCTCAGATAACAATTCTAAAAAACAGTATTAATACGCAGAGACTTCTACTTTCAAACCTGAACTTCCAAAAATGAACCAACCACGCACTGCTCCTGCTGCACACTTACGTCCTTGGCCTGTTTACAGCGCTAGCAGGCATGAAGAACAATTAGACTTTTCATTTGAAATCCTGTAGTCTGCCTGTTCTATCTAGTTATGGGAAAATACAAATAATTATATTTGCGGCAGCTCAGTATCTTGCTGGCTTTTTACCTCAGAATGCTACTTACCACACGGGCTTTAATCTTAAGCCTGTATTTACCGTATACACTTCCCAAAGAAACCAACGTACCACCACTATGAAAAAAACATCCAAAATATTTGCCGCAGCCCTTATTGCCACTGCTTTCGGGTTTGCTTCCTGTGAATCAAAAACGGCCCAAAATGTGGAAGACACCGCTGAATCAGCCGCCGACGACGTAGCCGCTGAAGCAGATTCCCTTCTCTCTCCAGCAGACACAGATACCATCACCGTGAGAGATGAACCGGTAGAAGACGGCGTAGCCGATAAGACAGAGAACCAGTAAAAGTATTTCTACATTGCTGTACCTCTGCTGGTAAGAAAACGACGTTCTTACCAGCAGAGGTACTTTTATTTACGCCCATTTAAAATTATTCAATTTTTTTACGGCATAATGATATAAGTTTCAAGGAAGGTACTATATTTGTCTCCCCTCCTACAATCTAGAAGAATAACGCCGTTTATTGTGAATTTTACAAGTCCAAAATCACCGTACACTAATGTGTATGTAGACGCTAGTCTTAGTGCTGCGCATGTAGAGTGTGAGAGATTTATACCTAGTGCTACGTTCAGGCAAACGCTGCTCTCTCTGATAGAACTCATAAAAGTCAAGAGGTTATTTGCCTGCATCTATGACCTTCGAAAGCTGAAGAGCCTCCCGCCCCAAGATCAGGATTGGTTTATTGACGAGGTCTTTCCACAACTCATGAAAACGTCTCTGCGCAAAATAGCCGTATTGGAATCTGCCTCCAGCGCCGGTTTGCTAGACTTAAACCAACTGGTGTATTCCCAATACCATTCCCTCCCCTTTGAACTGCAGTATTTTGAAGACGTGGCCTCTTCTTTGAAATGGATCTCAAACTCAGCTGATTCTGAACACGAGTTTTCTTTCTCTACCCAAGCAGAAATAGCGTCAGCTAGTTAAGTCAACGAAGAGGTCTCACCCAAGGCTTTGGCAGGATAGGCATAGTCTTCCAGGTACCTGTATCTTTCACACAGGCTCCCATCTTTGGCAATAGTAGCGTTCTTCAAGACACCATCTTTGTCGCCGTTAAATAAGTGCGGCAATATCTTATCAATAATCTGACGGCCAAAATCGCGCGAAGCGTTTCTGGGTAACTCACACGGCAGATTGTCTACCGCCATTACCGTGATGTTCTTCTCAGAACTGTAGGCTGCCTCTAATTCATTTGTCCAGGGATTATAATCAAACGCCGGATCTGCGATAGTGGCCGCCCGCCGGGTGCAGGGAATAGACCCGTCTACGTCACAGGTAATATCAGCAATGGTGTTGATCTTGAAATCTGGCTGCTGCATGTCTTCCTGGGTGAAGAGCACGGGGGCCGCTGGGTTCCAGTAAGCACAGGGCATCAGCAAATCTGTCACTTTCGCGAACTTCTGGAACGTAGATTTATACAGATGCGGATTCTTGTAGAAATCCTTGGAATCCCACACCTCCACGTCGGGACGCGCGTGGTAGTCTGAGGAGCGTAGCTGCACAAACACCGGTTCTGAGAACTCTTTGTAGAGGTAATCAAAGACGCTCACTTTTTTGATACCCATGCGTTCCAGCACTTCAATAGCACCCTTCGCTACCCTTCCGCCGCCAGTTACCGCAATCTTGATATTGGGCAACGTTTTTACCTTGAAGAACTCCTCCAGCATGTCTTCCAAATCATGGCATTGGTGCGCAGGCTTCAGGTGGTAGAGGTTCCATTTACGTCCGTAGGTCAAGAGTCCATTATAGGCGCCCACAATCCCGGCCCAACGGCCGAAGGCCACTTCTCGCTCGCCCTGGGCATTGGTAATGGTTTCGTAATCCACCATGGTGATCTTCTTCTCCAGAATGGCCTGCAGCAGCTTCTGATTATGGGCTTGTTTCTTGATAGTATGCGAAAAAAAGAAGTACGTCTTATTGGGAATCAGCATATCTACTGGCACCTCCTTCACGCCAAACAGCACGTCACAATTGCTCAGATCTTCCTTCAGCGGAATGCCCAAATCGGTGTACTCTTCGTCTGAAAAACACCTGATTGGGCTAGGCTGCACCACCAACTGCACTTGCGGAAACGTCTGCAAGACTTCCAGGCATTTCTTGGGGGTAAGGGGCACCCGTTTGTCTACCGGCACTTTGCCTTCGCGCAACACACCAATTTTAAGCTTTTTCATAGGGGATGATCCAAGAGCATGATGAACATTTAGAGGCCGTTTTCCCAAAAACAAGGCAAAAACCATAACTCCCTCGCAGCCTGTTCCGCAATTTAAGGGCTCCCTCTGTAAATAGTGAATTTTAACCTGTACTTTTGTTAAATCATTTGCACCAAACGTTTGTTACAGAACGAAAGAAACTTATCTACCTAAATTCCAGCGATAAATGATCTTTAAAACCAAGCCTGCCGACATCTTCAAAGAGCGCCATAACGGCCCTGTAAAAGAGCAGATGCAGGAAATGCTGCAAACTATTGGGGCAGCGTCACTAGACCAATTGATAGATGAAACTGTTCCGCCGGCTATTCGCTTGAAAAGACCGCTGAACTTACCAGCTCCGTTAACCGAACGCGATTTCCTTCGGAAGTTCGCCAAGATTGCGAAGCAGAACAAACTCTATAAATCGTACATCGGGTTAGGGTACCATGACACCATTTTACCGCCGGTAATTCAGCGTAACATTCTGGAGAACCCGGGCTGGTACACCGCCTACACCCCTTACCAGGCGGAGATCGCCCAAGGCCGTTTAGAGGCGTTGATCAACTACCAGACCTTGATTATTGACCTGACGGGTATGGCCATCGCTAACGCTTCTTTGTTGGACGAAGCCACTGCCGCTGCCGAGGCCATGAACCTGCAATACTCTCTGCGCAAAGGCGCCCGCAAAAACGCCAACCGCTACTTTGTATCTGACCAGGTATTGCCGCAAACCATTGACGTATTACTTTCCCGCGCCACTCCGCTGGGTATTGAACTGGTTGTTGGCGATCACCGCGAACTGAACGTTCAGGACGACACCCTGTTTGGTGCTTTGGTACAATATCCAGCCGCAGATGGTGAGGTATTTGACTACACTGACTTCATCGCCCAAGCTCATGCCGCAGGCGTACCGGTAGCCGTTGCTGCTGATCTTTTAAGCTTAACCCTGTTGAAATCCCCAGGTGAGATGGGAGCCGATGTAGTGGTTGGTTCTTCTCAGCGCTTCGGGGTTCCGATGGGTTACGGCGGACCGCACGCTGGTTTCTTCGCTACCAAAGATGAGTACAAGCGCTCTATCCCAGGTCGTATCATTGGTGTTTCGCAGGATGCGTTCGGGCAGAAAGCTTATAGAATGGCTTTGCAAACCCGTGAGCAGCACATCCGGAGGGAGAAAGCGACTTCTAACATCTGTACGGCGCAAGTATTATTGGCTGTAATGGCCGGTATGTACGCCGTGTATCACGGACCACGCCGTCTGAAATACATCGGCCTGAACATTCATAGCCTGACTCAGATTCTAGAGAAAGGTCTGGAGCGTTTAGGCTTTGAGCAACTGAACGAGAACTACTTTGACACCCTGCAATTGCGGGTGGAGAGTGCTGAACTGCAACAAGCCATCCGTCAGGAAGCCGAGGCGGCTCAGATCAACTTCCGTTATTTCGGGGACAACAACATCGGGATTTCCATCAACCAGAACACAGATCTGGATGAGGTAAAGGATATTCTGGCCGTTTTCGCGAAAGTAGCCGGTAAACCGGATGCTACGCTGGAACTAGATGCCATTCCGGAAGAAACGGAGATTACCTGGCCAGAAACCTTAATCCGGACTTCTCCGTACCTGCAGGCTGAAGTTTTCAACAAGTACCATTCTGAGAGCGAAATCCTGCGCTACATGAAGTACCTGGAGAACAAAGACTTCTCTCTGGCGCACGGTATGATTCCGTTGGGCTCCTGCACCATGAAACTGAACGCCACCGCCGAGATGATTCCGGTTACCTGGCCAGAGATCGGGCAGATGCACCCATTTGCCCCCGCTGACCAAGCCAAAGGCTACGCGCAGATTTTCCAAGACCTTGAGTCCTGGTTATGCGAGATCACTGGCTTTGCAGCCATGAGCTTACAGCCAAACTCCGGTGCCCAAGGCGAGTATGCCGGTTTAATGGTCATCAGAGCGTACCACGAAGCCCGTGGCGATCATCACCGTAACATCTCTTTGATTCCTTCCTCGGCACACGGCACCAACCCTGCATCGGCGGTAATGGCGGGCATGAAAGTGGTGATTGTGAAGTGCGATGAGCGCGGAAATATTGACGTTGCCGACCTCAGAGCGAAAGCCGAGGAGCACAAAGATGATTTGTCTTGTCTGATGGTGACCTATCCGTCTACCCACGGGGTGTACGAGGAAAGCATCATTGAAATCTGTGAGATCATTCACCAAAACGGTGGCCGTGTGTACATGGACGGTGCCAACATGAACGCTCAGGTAGGCTTGACCTCTCCGGCCAATATTGGCGCCGACGTGTGTCACCTGAATCTGCACAAGACGTTCTGTATTCCTCACGGTGGTGGTGGACCAGGCGTTGGCCCAATTGGTGTAGTTGCTGATTTGGCTCCTTTCTTACCAGGCCACGCTGTAGTAGATCTGGAACGTCCTGAGGCTATCAACGCGGTATCGGCGGCACCTTGGGGTAGCGCCAGCATTCTGCCAATCTCTTACGCCTACATCAACATGATGGGCGGCGAAGGGTTGACCGAGGCTACCAAAATGGCGATCCTGAACGCGAACTATATCAAAGCGCGCTTAGAGGAGCACTACCCCGTATTGTATGTTGGCTCCAACGGCCGTTGCGCTCACGAAATGATCTTAGACTGCCGCTCTTTTAAAAAGGCCGGGGTTGAGGTAGAAGACATCGCGAAGCGTTTGATGGACTACGGATTCCACGCACCGACGGTATCGTTCCCTGTGGCCGGTACTCTGATGGTAGAGCCTACTGAGAGCGAGAGCAAAGAAGAGCTGGACCGTTTCTGTGATGCCATGATCTCTATCCGGGCTGAAATCACCGAGATTGAGGAAGGACAGGCTGATCAGAAAAACAACCTGCTCAAAAACGCTCCGCACCCGGCGCACGTGGCCTTGGCCGAGAACTGGACGTTCCCGTACACCCGCGAGCGGGCTGTGTATCCAATTCCTTACACCCGCACCGCTAAATTCTGGCCAACCGTGAGCCGCATTGACAGCGCCTACGGTGACCGTAACCTGGTGTGTAGCTGTGCTCCAATTGAAGCCTACAACGAGCAAGGTCAGGAGATGAAAGCCATCTAAGCTTACCTTGATTATATCTTATAAAGGCCTGCTGAGAACTTCCGCAGGCCTTTGTGTTTTAGGCCTGCTTTACAGAAAACAAGCTCAAAACAGCTTCAAAAATCAATTGAAAAACAGGCTCACAAAATAAACCATTCGGTATAATATGGGCACAGTTTTTGCGTAATACTAAAACGAAAGGTACGTCTTCAGAGGCAATTTACCGGTTTAGAATCAAGGCTGAGAGTAGCTTCTGAGACGATGGTTTTCTATTCATTACTTACACTAAAACTGTATTCATTCTATGAAACCATTCAGTAAAATAGCAAAGTGGGTAACGGGGTTGATGATGGTGTTACTGGTGGTTGGTTTCACCGGCTGTGCCACTACCTACAACGTTGCCACTGACTTTGACAAAGGCACCAATTTCCAGGCGTACAAAACCTGGCGCTGGTACCAGGACCAACCTGTTGCGAAGGACTCTACTAACCGCAGATACACTACGTTCTTAGACAAACGCGTGAAAAATGCGGTGGAAGCCGAGATGCAGCGCCGGGGTTTCCAGAAAGCTTCAGCTTCTGCCAAACCAGACATGTTGCTGGCCTATGATTTCACCATCGAGAACCAGCAACGCCTGAGCCCTAACTTTGTGAGCGTGCCGTCTATCGGGTACGGCTACTGGTACGGTTACCGCTATGCGTACACCTACAATCGTCTGTACAACACCACTACCTTGCAAGATTATCAGTCAGGCACCTTGATTCTGGACGTGGTAGATGCCAAATCCAATGAATTGATCTGGCGCGGAAGCAGTGAAACCGCTGCCTCTGAAAGATCCCTGACCGATGAGAAAGTGCAGCAGATTGTGACCAGCATCCTGGCCAAGTTCCCGCCTCAAGCCGAGGAGAGAGCCACTGCCCGCCGGTAATTCATCATTGCTTTTCTAAAAGCAGCCCAGAAGCCCCTTGCAGATGCAAGGGGCTTCTTTTTTTATGGTGACCTTTGACATTCATTTTACATTCGTTCCCTTCATTGTCATCCTGAAAGGATCTTGTGAGCGAACTAGAAAGGCCTTCATTCTCTGTAAAAGAGTTCTCTTTGCAGAAACAAGGGGAAAATATTACCTGTAGGGAACAGGCGTGACTACCGTTTGCTCACAAGATCCTTTCAGGATGACAAAGAGAAGGCGAAAGGCGGAATGGTAAAAAATTCTTAAATATTGTTTTACTAGTGAAGTCTGCTTCCTATTCCTCCACAAAACAAAAGAGCCACCTTTATGGGTGGCTCTTTTGTTTTGTAACTGTTTTGAAGAAAATACGGGTAAAACGTTACTTGATCTTGAATTCTGTTCTTCTGTTCATCTGGTGCTCGTCTTCGGTACATTCTACCCCATCGGCACAGCGGTTTCTCAGCTTGGTTTCGCCGTAGCCTTTCCAGGTGAGGCGGTTGCGCGCAATGCCCTGGCTTACCAAGTATTCTACCGCCGACTGCGCTCTGCGCTCAGAAAGAATCTGGTTGTAGCCATGGCCTTCGCGGCTGTCTGTATGCGAACCTAGCTCAATCTTAATGCTAGGGTTGTCTTTGAGCGTACGTACCAGTTTGTCTAGTTCCACCGCGGCGTCTGGGCGAATGTTCCATTTGTCCAGGTCATAGTAGATGTTCTCCATGGCAATAGACTGCTCGCGCTGGCTTTTGTCAAAGATGAGCGTGACGCGGGTGGTATCTGCCAGGTTCACGGTATCAATGGCCACCAGGGCGGATTGGGTTAAGAAGCCGAATTTCTCGCCTTTCAGGCCATACGTAGAGCCTTTCATCACGCCAAACTTGTATTCGCCGTTGCGGTCTGAAAACGCAATGGTAGAGTCTGTGGTGTTCTGCGGCGTCAGTTTCAGACGCACATCGGCCAACGGCTGATTGATGCTGTTTTTGCCTTGCACCTGCACGCGCTCCAGGGTAGTCACCATCAAGACTGCGTTGCTCAGCAGTTTGAAGGAGTAGATGTCATCGGTGCCGTTGTTGCTGTCACGGTTAGAAGAAAGGTAACCGCCCAGGCTGTTGCCCGCTCCACGCAAAAACACCATCCCGAAATCATCTTTAGAGGAGTTGATAGGAGTCCGGAGGTTTTCTGGTTTGGTCCAGGTAGTTCTATTGCCTTTGGCTTTGAAGACGTCTAAACCGCCCAAACCCGGGTGCATGTCTGAGGAGAAGTACAGGTTACCGGCCTGGTCAAAGCCCGGGAACATCTCTTTGCCACTGGTATTGATGGTGCTTCCGGCATTTACCGGCGCTCCCCAGCTTCCGTCAGACTGAAGTTCAGAAAAGTAAATATCCGTTTCGCCGTAGCCACCGGGTTTGTCAGACACAAAGTACAGTACTTGCCCGTCGGGCGAAATGGCCGGGTGCCCCATGCTGTACTCGTCTACCTTGTTGTATTTGAAGGGCTTTACGCCAGCCCAGGCAGAACCGTTCCGGCGCGCCGTATAGATTTCCAGCCGGTTCACGTACTCGTTCTCCACCGGCACCACTACCCAACTGGTAGGGTCCATGTTGGCGTTGTCTGGCACTTTTTTCACCATTTTGGTGCGGGTGAAATAAAGCGTGGTGTTTTCTGAATCCAGCACCGCAGGGCCGTCATGGTACACCGAGTTCAAGGTGGCGCTGGCCAACGTTGGGGCTTGCCAGGTGCTATCTTGGTTACGCTGGGCGAAGAACATCTGCAGGTATGGTCTACCGGTCCAGCCGTAGGCCCCGGCGTCTATGGCTTTCGCGTTGCCCATGCTGCCTCCCCGGTCTGAGGTGAACAAGATGCCATCTTCATACACCGTAGGGCTGAAGTCTGAATTACCCGAGTTGATCTGGGTTTCATTGACCACAATGGCGGTTGGCGGCTCTTCCAGCAATTTCAAAGCAGCGTCAGAGGTCTGGGCCTTGGCGTGGGCTTTGGCGGCTTCGGCGGGTACTTTGATGGCGTAGTCCTGGTACTGGGTTTTGGCCTCAAAGTACTTGCCGTTGCTTCTCAGGGCTTCGGCGTAATAATAGGTATTGATAGGATCGGCTTCTGGCATGGCCACCACTTTGGCGTACCACTGCTCTGCCTGCACCGTACGGCCGGTGAGGCGGTAAGAATCGGCCAGCCGCTGGGCTCCCTGCAAATCTGGGGTCTTTTGGGCAAAAACCTCCTGATACTCTTCTATCGCGAGGGCATAATCAAAGTTCTCGTACAGCCTGTCAGCTTTACGGGTGGTCTGGCAACCGCTTAGGGCTAAGCTACCAGCCAGGCAAGAAAGTAAAAGTGATTTGTATAGTTTACACATAGAGGCGTCTGGTTAGAATTAGAAATACCGGGGAGTTACCATCTTGGTCTCTTCCTTTTTCAGGAAGCTGTACCCAACAGATATTTCATGGGTGCTCAAGTCATTCAGGTTGCTGTGCAGCGTAAAGTCATGGGCATACCCCAGGCGCAACCGTTTGGTCACATACAGTTCTGCAATGGCTACCAGGGCATCTTTGGAGCTTAAGCCTTTCCCCTCAAAATCATTCTTGAAGATGTTCATGGCCGTACGGTAGCTGCCACCCACCCAAATGCGCTCTCCCAGTAGGAAAAATGCGTTGAAGTCTACATTGGTAGGACCATCAAAATTCTCCTTGAGCATGACACTGGGTTTCACCTTGATGTTGCGGGTAATGTCCACCACATACCCCACGTTCAGGAAGTAGTGGCGCTCCGGGTCATAGTTGATGTCTTTGTCAATGCCCAGCAAATCAGTCACGGACACTCCGGCATAGAAACGCTCGGTGTGGAAGAAGATACCGGCTTTCAGGCTGGGGCTCCAGGTGGTTTCTTTCTGGGCACTTACCACGGCTGGGTCGTTCTGGTCATTGCCAGTCACCAGCTTGGTACCGTCCACCGCAAAGTGCGACACCCCGGCAGCCAACCCGAAAGAAAGCACACCGGCTTCGCTTACCGGCACTTTCACGGCAGCGTCTACCTCTATGTTCTTGCGGTTCTGCGCGAAAATTTCATCTCTGGTAGCATGGAAGCCTAACCCAATCCGGCTGTTGTTGGTAAGCCCGTCTATGCTGAAGGATTGGGTATTGGGAGCTCCTCGCAGGCCTACCCACTGCGTGCGGTGGAAGGCATTCAGCGTCAAGGTTTCCTTGCTCCCGGCATATGCCGGATTAATAACCAACTGGTTGAAAATGTACTGCGAAAACTGAGCCCGGTGCTGCGCCCAGCTGCTCACCGCAGTACCCAGCATGGCTATGCCTATGATTAAAAGTCTTTTCATTTCTGCTCTAAATTAATGATTGGAATATCTCTGCTTAGCGAACTACCTGTACCGGACCTCTAAAGACTTGGTCTTTGCCATCACAGCCTCTCACGCGCAGCACATAGAAATAAGTAGCCTCTTCCAGGCCGTTGGCCATCCAGGTATTCTTATAGCCTTTGGCTTTGTAGATCTCATTGCCCCAACGGTTGTAAATGGTCAGGTCATTGTCTGGGAAGTTGAGCAGGTTACGAATCACCAGCGCATCATTGATACCATCACTGTTCGGGCTGAACACCGTAGGAACCATAATCTCTGTACCGGCATCAGAAGCTCTTACTTCGGCGGAAGCCAAACCGCTGGAGCAGGTGCTGGCGTTGCTGGCAACCACGGTCAGGGTTCCAACCGCATTCAGATCAGAAGATTTAAGCGTCACCGATGTACCCGTGGCAGTGATGCTGTTATCTGTAAAGGTGAAGCCAGCCGGGGCGGTCCAGGTATATACCAAGCCGGCCACCGGATTAGAGATGGCGTAAGCCAGACCCGTACACGGACCACTGTTATTGAGAATGACCGGCGTAATTGGAGCCGGACTTGGCACAACCTCCTGCGTAGAAGCCGTAGTGGTACCGCACGCATTTGTAGCAGTTACCGTTACTCTACCTGCGCCGGTACCGGCTTTCACCTGTACTTGCGTACCCGTAGCGGCACTTGTTCTTTCCCAGCCGGTTCCGGTCACGCTCCAGGTGTACACCACGCCTTCTTCCGGTTGCGCTACGCTGTACTGGTACGTAAGAGCAGAGCATAGTCCGGTTACCTGAGGGGTGGTAATCACAGGGGTAGCTGGTGCGGCTCTCACAACCAATTCAACCGGGAAAGCCACGCTGTTCTGGCAGTTACCCAACGCAACCGCTACTACCGTAATGGAATACGTTCCCGGCAAAGTGGTAGCGCCCGCTTTGATGGTAAAGGCAGAAAGGGATTGCGATTCTATCACCAAGCCGCTGGTTGGCGGCACTACAATAGCCAGACTGGTTACTCCGGCAGAGACATTGCTTACCGCGTAGGTAACAGACCCATTGGTACATACTTCGCGGGCTCCTATTACATTTGGCACCTCTGGCCGCACACAGATGGTAGCGTCATCAGCTTGTTCTTCGCCGCTAATGGTGGCAGTGTTCGTGATCAGACCCAACGCAGTGGTTTTAGCGGTAATCCGCAGGGTTGCCGTCTGGTTCGCGTTTAGCGAGCCGATGGCCCAGATACCGGTAGTAGCATTGTAAGCTCCCTGGCTTGCCTCAGTTGGCGGCAATAGCGTGAGCCCGGCAGGTAATTTATCTTCTACGGTTACATTAGTAGCGTCTCCAGGTCCGGCGTTGGTCACCTGAATGGTGTACACCACGTTTTCTCCAATAATGAAGTTGGCCGCATTGGCAGACTTAGAGATTCTTAAAGTAGCGTTTCCTGAAGGGTTGTCTCCGGGATTACCGCCATTGTCTCCATCATCACCTCCGTCGTCACCGTCATCTCCTCCGTTATCGCCGCCATTGTCGTTATTACCGTTGGCGACTGGTTCTGGCAAAGAAATGTTGTTGTTGTTTAGCGTAATGTCTCCCGCCGCGGAAAGCACCCGTCCCACTAAACTGGTTCCTAAGCTCAGCAGCGCATTGTTCTGCACCACGAAGTTCCCGCTGAGGTTTGAAGGTGCTCCCACAACCCCGCTGGTGCCAACAGTAATATTACCGGTTACCCGGAAGAAGACGTTGTTCACGCTGGCATTGAAAACATTGATGGCAGAGCCTGGGTCAATGACCAGATCACCGTTTACCTGTATGATGAAAATGGAGTTGGGGTTGTTCTGCCCATCAAACTTCAGGCGGCCACTGATGCGGGCGTTGCCATTGTAGTGGTAGACACCCCGGTTCAAGGTGGTACCTCTCACAGCTGCATCTGAGGCCGTGAACCCACCGCCTAGCATCTGTCCGGTTAAATCTTGGGTGGAGGTAAACTGGCCCAGTTCATTGTACACGCGCACTACGTCGGTTTTGGCTTTTGCCGCCGATGTAGTCCCGCGCTCAATATCGCCTACTACTTTACCGGTGGTAAAACCAGTCACCAGATTTCCGGGCGAAGTACCCAGATCTCCATAGACAACGCTACTGCCGGTACTGTTTACCGCCGTATTGCCCAACACAGCGAAGCCACGCGCCACTCCTAAGGAAGGAGGGTTTAGGGTTTGGGCATTAATGGAAAAGACTACAGCAAACAAGGCTGCAGTGAGATGTAAAATTTTCTTCATGTAAATTTCAAAGGGATTGACAGGAAAAGGAACAACTATAAGTTATATTTAAAATTTTATATATTTTATAATTTAAATGAAATATCAATAATTCAGATAGTACACTAATTGATTAAAATCATTTATAATCAGAAACTTAAAACTAAAGCTTCAAATGATAAAAACTGTGTTATTTGTCTAAAACAGGCATTAAACATCTATTACTTAAAGCAGAATAATTATTTTTTGGGCAAGTTAAGTATAAATACGCAGCTTGTTAGTTTTATTTAAAGATAAATATTATCTATTTCTTACAAATCATACTAATTAACATAACTATTCAAACAATTTTATACCCAATGCCCCTCTATTGGCATTT
>NZ_JBUDXA010000027.1:0-76080 GCF_054956755.1 Rufibacter sp. JT3400010
CGTGTAGTTGTAGATGTCAATGGCCTCGGCCAGCCGGTCTTTTTTAACCAACCGTAGAAGCTGCGGAATCAAAGAGATGCCTGCACCCACCAACAGCAGCGGAGACACGCTTGATCCACCATTCCCGCTGCGGAACTGTTGCGTGATACCAGCCACCATTAAGCCGGCCCCAGCCACATACATACCAGTTTGGATGTTCTGCCCCCGCTTGTAGTCTTGTAGCGCTTCTACGCTACCGGGGTTATCAGACAAGGCTACCCGCAGGTTTTTGTACGTAAGGGGCTGCAAGGGCTCATTCTCCTTAGAGAAGTAGTACACGCGCCGCTGCGAAGGATACCCGAAGCCTCCCATTCCGTAGCCCCCCATGCCATAACCACCGTAACCGCCCATTCCTATTCCAATGCCCGGGGCATACGAGTTGTAATCTGTGCGGTACACAAAGTAGGTAGACACGCGCCCGGCTTGTTCCCGTTGGGCAAAATTACTGAAGCGCCTACCGGCATCTACGCGGGCAAAGAAGCCTTCCTGGTTTTGGAAGAACTTTACCGTCTCAGGGGCATATTTCAGGGAGTCATCTAACAGGAAGAAGTTCTGTTTGAAAACGGGGCTCTTGAATTGAAGTCGGCTGGCGTACACGCGCTGGCCGGTATGCAGTTCTATAAAGTAAGGTTGCCCCGATGTAGTGCCTAGTTGGGCCCAGCTGCATTCTGCCGCGGCCCAGCAAAAGAAAACCAGTAAATATAATTTTTTTATCATAGCATTAAGTAAACGAAAAAGTGGCCTCTCTATGATAAAGCTAAAGAAAAAAAGATAAATGCGGTTGGCAGAGAAGATTATACGCCAGAAAGCGCAACGGCAGGCAAAAAATGAAGTAAAAGAGAAGAGCCTTATGTTTCACTTAACCTGAAGAGACCATGTTCATTGCCTTATGTATTTTATTGATTATAGCTTTGTTTGTCACCGTGTACTACGTACGAGCCAACAAAGCAGGTGCTGCCCCAGAGGGAACCACAACCCGCATTTCGGGCGGCGGACCTAACCAACCCGCTACTCCCGGCCAGACAACTCATAGTTCCATTAACCCAGGCAGTATTCCTGATAATTCCGGTACCGGAAACTCAGCCTTGAGCAGCGGTAGACAAGGATAGAAACACTCCATCCTCATTCATAAGAATCTTTCAGAAGTAGATAAAAACAGAAAGGCACCACATTTGTGGTGCCTTTCTGTTTAAATGTTTTCAGGCCACTTGCTTAGTGCTGACCATTCTCATGGGCTAAAGTAGCCTGCTTCTTCTTAGAGGAGGAAGTGTTGGTTTTCATTTCCTGCTCTGGGCTTTTCGTGTTTTCATCTAGCCTGATGGACTGCGTGTTGCCTTCCCGTACTTCTATGCGGCGGCGGGCAGTTTTCTGCTCGTCTTTAGGAACGCGCACATGCAGAATGCCATTCTCAAACACCGCTTCAATACTTTCAGGTTTTACGGTGTCTGGGAACTGGAAAGAGCGACTGAAAGAACCATACTGGCTTTCAATAAGGTGATAGCGTTTGTCTTTCTGCTCATTTTTAAATTGCCGCTCACCAGAGATAGTTAAACGTCCCTGCTGGTAATCCAGTTGAATGTCTTCTTTCTTCATGCCCGGTAGCGCCATCTCCAGCTCAAAGCCATTTTCGGTTTCGCAGGTGTCTACCAAAGGGCTGAACCTATTCAACCGCTCGCGGCTGTTCACAGAATCATTAAAGAATCGGTCCAGCATGCTGCTGAACGTCTGCGGCATCATGTCCTCAAAGCCGCTTCCTAAACGTTGAGTGTTCATAATTGTACCTTCTTTAATTGGTGAAACATAGGGCAGTTGGTTTCTGCCATAACTAAAACTTGCCTCAGAACACAGGGGCCGTTTACAGCCGGTTTTCTGGAAAGAAGCCAAGAAACAATTTAATAGGCTGTTCCCTGGCTTCTTTTATGTAGGTTACTGTTGCTCAATCTCCAGGAAACGTGGGCCTTGGGGCAGGTACGGGATGTGTACCCGCAACTCATTGCCTTCGTGCACCACTTTCAGACCATTGAAATCTACGTAGGGTGGCAACAGGAAATTCTGGTAAAACAGCGGAATCTGCATGGCCGGGTGTTGCTCACTCTGGTGCAAAGCCATAATGGTGAGTTGGTTTTTATCCAGTAACACCTGGCATTGCTCAGGAGATACACCTGGCAGCAACACCTGAAGAACCGCTCCTTTTTTACGTTTCACCATGTTCACCTGCGGCTGGACCACCCCGCCGCCAATGGTGTTGGTGACATCTATGTAGTGAGCTATGTTCTGTAAAAACTTCTTATCTTTGATCAGTTTCATGTTGCTTCTCCTCCTCCGGTCTTGATTTTCTAGAAGGCATATTGCAAAGTGCGTACCAATGCTTGTAGAGGTGTTTTTGAACCCTTGGCAAGACAGAATGGCAACTGTAAAAGGAAGTATAATGCTATTTTGGCAGTATAAAAACGACAGAAGTATGACAGGTTATTGGTCATTCTGTACAGCCATGAGGGCTTGTTATTTGCCGTGAAAACAATAGGGTTCATAGAAGAAATCAACAGTACTTTTCCGTTTTTCTACGTATAAGTAGGTATTCCTTCCGCTATGTATTTGTACGGGATTCTGCTGGAATACGGCAAATATGTTAACAGAAGCAAGCAGTGTTGTGCTGTTTTCACGGGAGTTGTCCTGTGAACATGAAGCCTTGGGAGTAAGTAAGTACATTAAGTTTTAAAGCTGATTACAAAACAATAGAACCTTAAGAGCAGATGTACCCTCTTGCGGAAGTCCTGTTTTGTAAGCAGCAATTTTGAGGGAGAGAGGCCAGCCGTTAAGGGGGATCTTTCAGTTGTGTAAGGCTGTGCTATTTGAGATTATATGAAACAAATTTACTATCAGGCTCCTGGTCTTACCTTGAGCTTTGACCCAGAGCGGTTGGTGGCGTATGCGGTTTGGAACGGGTTTTTAAGTAGCCATGAATTTCAGGAAGCATCTTTAGCGTGTATTGAACTAATAGAGAAGAAAGGAATTACCCGTTGGTTCGCCGACAACCGTAAGATGAAAGCCATTCGGCAAGCAGACCAGCAATGGTTTCTGGAGAACATCATGCCCCGTATGTTGCAGAGCTGTTTGCTGAGAATGGCAACCTTAGTGTCTGAAGACTTATTTAACAAAATGGCTGTAGAGCAGTTGCTGCAGCGCGCAGGGCATATTGATCAGTTGGTGCTCCGTGATTTTGATGAGGAAAAGAAAGCTTTGTTCTGGCTAATGGCGCCTCTGGACAAATCTATCTCATCTAAAAGCAACGTGTCGCTATAACTTTTCTTCTGCTTATTCTTTCATATAATACAACCCTGCTGAGTAACCGGCTTACCTGTAAGGTCTGGTTCAGGGTTGCTATATTTCAGAAGGACTAAAGCCTGACTGACCAAATCTTATATTCAGAAAAAGATATTCTTGCAAAAGGTGTTTTCAGGTCATTTTAAGATTTGGGCTCCTAAACGGGAACTGCCGCAAGCAAATAGAAAGCTGACAACGGAAAGATTTTGCCTGCTTAGTAGAAGAATAGAAACCCTCTTTGGTTGGTTCCGTTTGTTTATGCCATGGAAACTCTTGACTTCATACTGGGCATTGGTGAGAAAGATCTGAACTGGTGGCAAATGTCCTTGCGGGCAGTAATAGTCTTCTTCATTGCGTTGGTATATGTGCGTATTGCCAACAAGCGCATTTTTGGCAGACACAGCGCCTTTGACATTGTGCTGGGCGTTATGTATGGTTCTATCATGAGCCGGGCCATTACCGGCAACTCTCCCTTCTACCCTACGCTTGCCGCTGGTCTGGTGCTCATCTTACTGCACCGGCTTATGGCGGCGCTTGCGTATAAAGCCGGAGGTTCTGTCAGCAACATGATCAAAGGCAGAACGGTGACCCTGGTCAAAGACGGAAAATTCCTGAGAGAGGTCATGCGAGCGCATAACATAACGGAGAACGATGTCCTGGAAACGCTCCGGACCAACGGAAGCCCCGAAGATGTCAGCAAAGTGTCAACGGCTTGTTTAGAACGCAGCGGCAGCATCAGCGTGGTGATGCAAGACGATAAGTAAGCTGCCTGACAGCCACTTACGTTCCCTCGCTCCTCCCGTACGCATGTGAGCTACCTGCGGCCTCTGGCCGTTTCTCTGCTCATTTTAGATAAACGTCCTCAAAACGGCGAGACACCGCAAGTAACCCACAAGCGTACGGGAGGCGAGCGAGAACATCATTGCTTTCACTCTTCTTGGTGTTCTCACCAATAGTTCAAACGCGGCATCTTTCTGCTTGCTGATGATAACACGCCGCAAGGGTGAGGTATTTGCCTAGCCTTGCGAAACAGGTACAAAGCAGTTTGTCTCCGTTATATCATATTTTAGTTGCAACTTGCCGCGTTTGTAAAGGCGTACGGAGTTCCAGAAATTTCAGGGATTCTAAGGCAGGTGAGGAAGAATGGCTGTTGCAGGCTAGATAGAGGTTTGTCTTCGTCTGGTTTGCATTGAAAACATTCACCCTACAGGAGCGGTTTAAGCTCTTTTATGTACTCTACAGTAACTTTCTTTTGAAATGGATTTTTCAAAAATATTCCAGCATGTGCCAGACAACCTGGTGGTTATTTCCCCAGATTTCAAGATCGTAGCCGCTACAGATGCCTATCTGCGTATTACCAGACGGAAAATGGAAGATGTGCAGGGCCTGCACTTCTTGTTGGAAGCCTACCCAGACAAAGATTACTCTTTTGAGGAAAACCCGGTTCGTCTATCCATTGACAGGGTGCTGCAGACAAAGCAGATAGACCACATGGACCTGGTGCGGTATCACATTGCCCTGCCAGAAGCAGATGGCGGTGGTTTCTATGAGAGTTTTTGGGAAGCATCGCATACGCCCATTCTGGACAGCGCAGGTAATGTTGAATACATCATTCAGAAGACCACAGACGTGACAGAGCGGGAACTTGCTAAGCAGGCGCACCAAGAAAGCGAGAACAAGTTCCGGATCATGACAGACACGGTGCCGCAGTTGATTTACACTCTTAATCAAGAAGGCCAAGTAACGTACGTGAATGAACGCTTCGTGAAATATACTGGCCTACCGGCCGAGCAAATCATGGCTTCGCCCACGGGGTTTCTGGACGCCATTCACCCAGAGGACCAGGAAAGCTTTCTGGCCCGGGCGCAGGAGTATTTCCAGAAGCAGGAAGAGTTCCAGGCCGAGATCAGAATGCGCGACCATGAGGGCAACTACCGCTGGTTTGTGAAGAAGTGCTCGCCTGTGCTGCTAACCCCAGACAAGGTTTCCCTATGGGTAGGCAGCGCCACAGACATTCACTCTACCAAACAGATGGTACAAGAATTGCTGGAGAGCAACGAGCAAATGTCGCTGCTGTCTGACCAGGTGCACATAGCCCTGCTAAAGGCCCAGTCTGAGCGGCAGACCTTGGAGAACATGATCATGAACGCACCAGCTATCTTCTGTACTATGAGAGGCCCAGAGCATCGGTTTCACTTGATTAACCCACGTTACCAAGCGCTCTTCCCAGACCGCGCGCTACAAGGCAAAACGGTGGCAGAGGCTATACCAGAAGCGGCAGAACAGGGCTTTGTGGGGTTGCTGGACCAAGTGTATACGACCGGGCAGGCGTTTGCGGCAGATGAGATTCTGTTCCAGCGCAAGCGGCAAGACACGGGAGCCGTAGAAGATGTGTATCTCACGCTCAATTACCAGCCTATCTTTGACGAGAACAAAGAAACAAGTGGTATCTTAGTTTTCGGGTATGAGATCACTGAGCATGTAAGGCTGCGCGAAAGCCTGCAAAAACAACACACCCGCTAAGAAACGCATGGGTTCTACTGACTATACACGCTTTACATGAACGCTGCCCAAAGTGATCTTCAGCAATTCAGGATAAAGCTGATTCTTTTCAAGTCTAAAGTACGCTCTGCGGTGTACGGCGGCACGCCAGACATGGAGTTCTTCTCCTCGGGCGGACCCGTGAGCCAATGGTTCAGGACCATTGGCGCAGTGCGCTATAGCCATCTGCCCGAGTTCAGCACCATGTCCAGGCTGTATACCGAACTGCTGACCACTGCCACACATCTGATAAGCCTCTACCGCTCTGGCAAGATAGAGGAAGCCCATGACGGTCTCAAAGACATAGAAAAGCTTTCTGAACAACTAACCAGCCTTATCTCTACGTTGGAGGTGAGATTGGTGTAAACCTGAAGACTCAGCAGCGAACAGGCTTACCAAGTTTACCCACTTCCGTTTTTCCTTTATCTCCCCCATTCTCGTACATAACCTCAATTGATTTGGCACAACTTTACTAGATATGGTCATTACCTACTTCAAAAGCTCCGTTTTCACGCTTACCTATGACGACCAGCCCCAATTGGTGATTGCCGAGGCTACCGGGTTCCTGAACAGCGAAGAGTTTAGGGAGGCCATTACTGCGTGCGTACAACTCATGCAAGAACACAAGCCCCTGCGCTGGCTCGCCGATAACCGGAAGATGAAAGCCATTAGGCAGGCAGACCAGGCGTGGTTTCAGGAGTTCGCCCTTCCTGCGCTTAAAGACAGTACCATCCGGCGGAACGCCACGGTGGCTTCTGAGGATATTTTCAATCAAATGGCCGTAGAACAGCTCATGAAACGCGCCGGAGACTTAGGTGACATGTTGCTGATGGAATTTAAAAGCCGGGAAGAAGCGCTGGCCTGGGTCTTGCACCCTATTGATTGAGAAAGCAGTTGAACCACGTACCGTACAGACTGAGAAAGGAAGCACCTAGCGCTTCCTTTTCTGTTTTTAGGCTATTAATTGCACAAAGCGAAGTGCCCGCTGCGTTTTAAGCTGGTTTTCCAGAAAGGAGCACTAAACCCGAAGAAGTCTTACCGTTGCTTCAACTTAAACCGAGGTCTGATCTTAACAGAAAAGCCGTATTAGGTGGTTAAGGCTTGGGAGCATAGACAGGCTTGAGCAGGCGTTGTAGCTGAGAATAGGGCAACAGCAATTCGGTGGGCCCGAAGGCGTAGGCGTAGGCGTTCACCTCATAGGCATTGTAGTACAACCGCAACCCTTTCTCTGTAAGCGCCGCGTTCTGCGGAAAAGGGAGCTTGCCTGCCTGCGTATAAAAGCCCTGAGTCTCAAAAGATTCCGCCCCCAGTTCCCGCACTTTCCTGAACTCCTGTTCCACCAGCTTTTTCAAGGCAACGGTATCTGTGACCAGCTCTGTAACCCGAAGCGCGTGGCCGGTGCTGTCAAAGCTTTGCAGCGTGGTTACGTCATACCCGTGCGCCCCGCCGCTGTAGCCCACCGCGTTCATCTCCAAAGAAACCAGGGCCGGGGTTTGGTACAGTACTTTAGAAGAAATAGTCAGTTGCCACCCAATGTTGGTAGCCGCCTCCGGGAATTCTTTTCTACTCAACGCATATTGGTGCAGAAACTCCTTCGCGGTCAACTCCGCAGGGTTGCCGGGTTGACTGAGGTCGGCGTCTGGGTTATTGGTGAACTGCTGCCGGAGCAGGTACTCCCGAATGTACTGGTTCACAGAATCACGCAAGGCACCCGGATCGCCCTCGGCTACGAAATACTGGATTTCTACCTTCGCGCAGGTGTCTGCCTGGCAAAGCTCTGATTGCCGCCGTAAAAGCTCAGACCGCAGGTTCAGCTCCTGCCCTGCCTGGGTGGTTGGCGCGTTTGCTTCTGTGGCTGGCGTGGAAGTTTCTGTAGCAGATTGGCAGGAAAACAACAGACTGCCCGCTAGCGCCAGCAGCATAAATGTATACTTGTACATGAAAGATGAAATTGGTACTACCGTAGTTATACGGATGTTCACTCGTTTGGAGCCTGTTTTTAGGAAAGAAGGCGGAAAAGGAAAGCTTTTGGGAATTAAATCAATAATGAAAACTTTCTACTCTCAAATTTGTGCTTAAGGTGCGAAAATGATTCTTTTGCAAGAACAATACCTGCCACGCCTCTGATTTAAGCGCACCCGGGCAGGTTTTTTATTTTATTACGATGCTAAACTTTGCGGTGCTTCCAGCCCTTGTTGGTGTTCTCACCAACAAGCAGATTTCGTTTCAGTCAGGCAGTTTAACAGATGTGCGTTTTAGTGCTGTTTTTCTGATTATAGACAAAAAGCGGAAGTGCCGTTAGATGTTGGAACCGCAGTTTTGAATGTTGGTGATAACACCAACATTGGCACAAGCAAAGAAAGGGTGTAAATTAAAGTTTAGCATAGATCATGTGCAGAGTATCACTAATATATCCTGAAAGTTCTTGAACGCTCATCGTATCTGTTCTGTGATCTCTGTCGATAGTCCCGTGATGGTCATTCATAGATACTAAATTCAATTCACGCAATTCCTGTATAACATTTACTTTATCGTCTCTAAATGCACAGTTACTAGCTTCCAAAATATCAATCATAGTACCGAGCCCAGATTTACCTGTATAAGGACCAACTGTGGAACCATCAGCTTTTACGTGAATATTGTTTAGATAATTATGGAATCTAAACTTGATGTTGTTCTCTAATACTATTCTAATCTCACCCCTTACTGTTTTTATTTTGTCCTCTTTTGGATTGTTGATAAACTCATCAAAAGCTTTTAGAGATCTAAAGTACTCACTTTGCATCTCTTCCTCAATTGAATTAAATTCTTCTATAATGCCGCCGTATACAATGCGTAGAACTTTGGGATTGCCGGAGTTCGCATGCTCGTAAAGGTTATAAATAAAATTCTCGTTGTGGCTTAACGTGATAACTTGCTTAGCTTTTCCAATCAAATTAGTAATAGCAGTGATGGTTCTCTGTCTTCTTTGCTTATCAAGGCTGGAAATAGGGTCATCAAAGACTATAACCTTATTAGAAATATCGTCCATTTCCAATTTTGCAAGGAAAAAAGCAAAAGCTAAAGCAGTCTTATCCCCCTCGCTTAAAGAATACTTAAAAATTGGAGTCTCAGAACTGTCATTAAAGCTTATAGGAGTTCCGTTCAAAGTTAAGACATATTGAATTAGTGGCTCTTTACTTGAACCGACATAATTGCTTGCAATTTCCGTCAGTTTGAACGGTGAACCTGGCATTAACCGTTTGATATGTTCATTTATTTTTTCTCCATATTTTTCAAAAAACCTTCCTGATTCATTTGATAATTTTGTTTGTAAATCTTTCTTTTGTTGTTAGCCGAAATACTATCTGCTAAAACTAGATAATCGCTGCAGGCTTCTGCAAGTTCACCATGGCGCTTTCCCTGTATAATAATCTTAATTAACTGAGATTCAAGCTCAGAGAGATTGCTGTTAGAAAGCTCAGATTTAAACTCTTCAATCCTAGAGCACAGTATAGCTATACTTTCATTGTACTTAATTATACCATTGTTGACTTGATCGATTTCCTCACTAAAATTAGACAGTTCCTGTATGCTAGTTCCAATAAGAACATTCTGTGTTTTCTTATTGACTACGTTCCTAATCTCGTCAAATCGTTTATCGAACAATTTGTTGTCAAATTTTATAGAAAAGGCGTCTTTGTTGATAGGTATGTATTGATTCCAGAAACTTATTAACTCTTTATTTGCGCTTGACTCTCTTTCTAGCTTAAGTACTAAATTTGAAATATTTACTTTGCTTAAGCTAAGTGCGTGATTTTGTATGTCTTTATGAAAAGTTTGATATTCACTATTAAAATACTGCCTATATGCTTCAAGAATAGGAGTGTCTTCTGTCAAAGGACTTTGGCAAAATGGGCACTCTTGGTCTTTACAGCTATTTTCTGACAAGTCTAGGGCCTTTACTCCTGTAGTTAGCCATTCTCCAGAGTTTGTAATCCCTTTTTCTGCTAGGATAGACTTATGACTGTCAACATATTTAATAAATCCTTCTGAGATTGAAATAAGAGATCTTTTCAGGTCATTTTCTAGCTTTTCTATGTCAAAGGGAAGAGTTACCAGATTAATAGACTTAGGTTTAGCTGTATTACTGATTTTGACTATCTCTTTTGAATTCGAAATTTTCTGCTCAGTATCTAACCTTTTGTCTTCTATATCTTTCTCAATAGGTAGTTTTAAAAAGTCCTTTAAAGGAAAGCTTCCAATTTGCTTTTCAATTGAGTAACCAAGAGTTTTAAGGTCTTTATTCTGTAGGTCTATCTCTTCCTTTATTTTCTTTATCTCTTGAGCTAATTTTACACCTTCCGAGCCGATTACGAATTTGTATAAGTTTTTAGCATGAGAGGTTGAAGGTTCTACTCCAGAAAATATATTATCATTAACAAAAAATACATCAAATATTTCAATAGTTGGAAGTTCTTGTGAGGCTTGCCAGCTTCCATTTGAAAAAGAATGAGTGCATTTGTCAGATTGTATCCTAATTGATTGTTTAGTCGCACCAACCGTTCTTCTTTTTAAGATATTATCTGCAGAGTTTGTAGAAAGAGACCTTATTATACTTGTTAAAGTTGTCTTCCCGTGACCGTTTTCAGCATAGATAATAGTTGAAGGTTTTAGTTCAACATCTCCCTTGCATTGATAGTTAGAGAATTTGCCTACTCCTTTTATCTCTATAAATTTCCTAATCATATCTAATAGATTTTAGCAAAAAGGCCACCCTTATGAGGTGGCCTTTTGTTAGCTTAATTTATGAACCGCAAGCCTCGCAAGCGTCTGGGTTGTCCAGGCTACAGGCCATGTCGCTTAGGTTCTGCTCAACGGCGGTGTACATGGGCGCCAGAGTTTCGGCGGCTTGTTTCTCTACCGTGAACTTGATGGCATCGGCGGCGGCTTTGGTGCGCAGGTAGTACATACCGGTTTTGAGGCCGCGTTTCCAGCTGTGGAAGTGCATAGAGGTCAGTTTCCCGAAGTTCACGTTAGACACGTGCAGGTTCAGGCTTTGGCTCTGGCAGATGTAGGCACCGCGGTCGGCAGACATGTCAATCACCGTCCGCTGGCTGATTTCCCATACCGTCTTGTACAGGTCTTTGATATGCTGCGGAATGTTGGAAATACCCTGCACCGAGCCGTTGGCCGCAATGATGGCATTCTTCATCTGGTCATTCCACAGGCCTAGCGCAATCAGGTCGTTCAGCAAGTGCTTGTTCACCACCATGAACTCCCCGCTCAGCACGCGACGCACGTAGATGTTAGAGGTGTAAGGCTCAAAGCCCTCGTTGTTCCCCAGAATCTGCGAAGTAGAAGCGGTTGGCATAGGCGCTACTAACAAAGAGTTGCGTACGCCGTGCTCTACCACTTCCTGTCTTAGCGCTTCCCAGTCCCAACGGCCGCTGTCTGGTTTTACGCCCCACATGTCAAACTGGAAGATACCCCGGCTGATAGGCGAACCTTCAAATGTTTCATACGGTCCCAGTTTCTTCGCCAGATCTTTAGAAGCCGTCATGGCTGCAAAGTAAATGGTCTCAAAAATCTCCTTGTTCAGGCGGGCCGCCTCTTCGCTCTCAAACGGCATGCGCAGTTGCAGGAACGCATCGGCCAGACCCTGCACACCCAGGCCAATTGGCCGGTGGCGCATGTTGGATTTCTTGGCTTCGGGTACCGGATAATAGTTGATGTCAATAACCTTGTTCAGGTTCTTGGTAACGGTATAGGTAACCTCGTAGAGTTTGTCGTGGTCAAATTTCTTAACCCCATTCTCTTCTTTGATGTAGCGCGGCAGGGCCAGAGACGCCAGGTTACACACGGCAATCTCATCAGCATCGGTGTACTCAATGATCTCGGTGCAGAGGTTGGAGCTCTTGATGGTACCCAGGTTCTGTTGGTTAGACTTGCCGTTGGCGTGGTCCTTGAACAGCATGTACGGCGTACCGGTTTCGGTCTGGGCTTCCAGAATAGCGAACCACAGTTCCTGCGCTTTGATCGTTTTGCGGGCTTTGCCTTCGCGCTCGTATTTCTCATACAAACGCTCAAAGTCTTTGCCCCAGGTGTCAGACAAGCCAGGGCACTCGTTCGGGCACATCAGGCTCCAGTCGCCGTTGGCTTCTACGCGCTTCATGAACAAATCTGGGGTCCAGAGGGCCAGGAACAAGTCGCGGGTACGCATTTCCTCTTTCCCGTGGTTCTTGCGCAGGTCCAGGAATTCGAAGATATCTGCGTGCCACGGCTCCAGGTAAATCGCGAAGGCGCCTTTGCGTTTTCCGCCGCCCTGGTCTACGTAACGGGCCGTGTCATTGAACACTTTCAACATCGGCACAAGGCCATTAGACGTACCGTTGGTGCCTTTGATGTAAGAACCCGTGGCTCTGATGTTGTGCGCCGCCAGACCAATACCACCCGCGCTCTGCGAGATCAAAGCACAGTTCTTCAAGGTGTCATAGATACCCGGAATACTGTCCTCTTTCATGGTGAGCAGGAAGCACGAGGACAACTGTGGCTTTGGCGTACCGGCGTTGAAAAGAGTTGGCGTTGCGTGCGTGAACCACTTCTCAGACATGAGGTTGTAGGTCTCAATGGCTGAGTCAATGTCGTTCTTATGGATACCTACAGCCACACGCATAAGCATGTGCTGCGGACGCTCTACTACTTTGCCGTGCAGACGCAACAAGTACGAACGCTCCAGGGTTTTGTATCCGAAGTAGTCATAGTTGTAGTCACGGTCATAGATGATGCTGGAGTCCAGCAGGGCCGCGTTTTTCTTGATGATCTCAAAGACATCCTTCGCAATCAAAGACGCGTTCTCACCTGTTTTAGGATCTTCATAGGTGTAGAGCTGGCGCATGGTGTTGAAGAACGACTTCTGGGTCACCTTGTGCAAGCTGGAGATAGCAATGCGCGCCGCCAGAATGGCGTAGTCGGGGTGCTTGGTTGTCATGGAAGCCGAGGTTTCCGCCGCCAGGTTGTCCAGCTCTACGGTGGTCACGCCATCGTAAATACCGTCAATTACCTTTTTGGCTACCTCAATGGGGCTTACAAATGACATGTTCAGACCATAGCACAGTTTCTCTATGCGGGCCGTGATTTTATCAAACTTGACCGACTCCCTGCGGCCGTCTCTTTTTACAACTAACATACGCTTACACTAATAGGTGATAGATGGCGTACCATCCAGATATTTCTCTCCCCTGCGCCTAAGCGCCCGGGTATGCTTTGGTTATGAATTTTGAAAGGCTTGTTCCCCAACCGATTGTTGGTTTTGGGCCTGCTTTTAGGAAAACAGCCCCAAAGCGCTTTAGGGCTGTTTGGGTGTGGTATTAAAAATCTTCGTCCAGAGAGAATACGTTGGCGTCACGGTCGCTCATCACGCCCGATTTCTGGTACTCGCCCACACGTTTCTCAAAGAAGTTGGTTTTGCCTTGCAGGGAGATCATCTCCATGAAGTCAAATGGATTGGTGGCATTGTAGATTTTGCTGCAACCCAAGGCTACCAGCAGGCGGTCGGCCACGAACTCGATGTATTGGCTCATCAGTTTTGCGTTCATCCCTATGAGGTCTACGGGCAGGGCATCGGTCACAAATTCCTGTTCAATGCTCACTGCGTCGCGGATGATGGTTTGTACGCGCTCCTCGGGTAACTTGTTCTGCAGCATGCCATACAGCAGGCAAGCAAAGTCGCAGTGCAGTCCTTCGTCACGGGAGATCAATTCATTGGAGAAGGTGAGGCCCGGCATGAGGCCGCGTTTCTTGAGCCAGAACAGAGAGCAGAAAGAACCAGAGAAGAAAATGCCTTCTACGGCCGCAAACGCAATCAAACGCTCGGTGAAGTTTTCAGAGTTGATCCATTTCAAGGCCCACTCGCCTTTTTTCTTCACGCAGTCTACCGTCTCCAACGCGTTGAACAGGCGGTCTTTTTCTTGCGGGTCTTTAATATAGGTGTCAATGAGCAGCGAGTAGGTCTCTGAGTGGATGTTCTCCATCATGATTTGGAACCCGTAGAAACAACGCGCCTCTGGCAACTGCACTTCCTGCATGAAGTTAATGGCCAGGTTCTCGTTCACAATTCCGTCTGAGGCGGCAAAGAAGGCCAGGACGTGGCTGATGAAGTGGCGCTCGCCGTCATTCAGCTTCTCCCAGTCTTTCAGGTCCGGCGACAGGTCAATCTCTTCGGCCGTCCAGAAACTAGCCTCTGCTTTCTTGTACATCTGCCACACGGCATCGTTTTGGATGGGGAACAGGACAAAGCGGTTCGGGTTTTCTTGTAATAAAGGCTCCATAGACATAACGGTTTTTGCTCTAAGCTAAGGTAAAAGTTGCGCCACCTAAGCGCGGTTCTCGGCTGGTGGCAACTACTGAACTTCAACGTTTAGAAGGGTTTGCTCCGGCTTGAGATTTCAAATATAGGGACAAATACGTCGTTTGCCCTGTTGATGAAGTCTAATTTATCCATTTCTTATACAGCGGTTATCCACATTTTAAGTTGTTGATTATCAGCGAAATAAAATATTATCAAAATTAGAAACCTTAAATATAGCGTTTAGGCTATAGCCAAAAGCATGGTTTCTTTCAGGATAGCAACTGGCCTCAGAAGTGCCGTGGTTATTTCCTGGTAACCAGCTTGGAAGCATCTTACGCATAGCTCGCACCAGCAAAACCGACGGGGTAGGAAAAGGTTGAAACCGAGAGAAGTTACTGGTTTGTAAGGAAGGGTTTGGGTGGGTAGGTTATGGTGAATTTGATTTGCCGCAACAAACCTAGTGGAGGAATTTAAGAGCAATCAAGCTTAGGTTGGATGCGGGAGGCTCAAGGGTGTTGGAAAGAACTATGTGCAGTTCTGCGGATGGTTCCCGATGAGTCTGGAGACTCGCTTCATCCGGTGTCACGAGACTGGAGTCTCGCGCCAGTGCTTTTTGGATCTGTGAGGTCTTAGGACTTCACAGGTTTTTAGGCTGTTTTCTGGAAATCTGATCAAAAAGGAACGTAACAAAGCTTTGGTTTGCTCTTGGTAACCAGAGTATTGCCTTTTGAGTGGCGTCTACATGCTCCTCGTTGGTAGGTGAAGCGAGTTGCGGAAACAATTCCATGATTTCGCTTGACTTTGCTCTGGGTAATTTCTACTTTCAACTACATTTCTACTGCAGGCGGTGCCACCTAAACCGACCTATATTACACATTTTTTGCCGCCTTTTTTAGGTGGTCCTATCTTATTGTGTGTTTATCCACTTGTAACTTGTTGATTATCAATATAGATTTGGTTTATCCACTCTAGTTATCCACATATTGGGGGATAACTCACAACCCATTCAAAACCAAGGAACTAACCAACTGCAGAACAATCAAAAATGCAAGAGGGCATTTGGATATTAACGGGCGTATTTCTACCTTTGCGGTTCAATTTTTTAAAAATATCGTAAGCTGATGTACGCAATTGTAGAAATCGCTGGTATCCAGACGAAAGTAGAGAGCGGTAAGTTCTTCTACACTAACAAGCTTTCCGGCAATGAGGGTGACGCCGTAGAGTTCGCCAATGTTCTTTTAACTGATGACAACGGAACTTTAACCGTAGGTGCTCCCTTTGTAGACGGAGTAAAAGTAACTGGAACCATCCAGGGACATGCCAAAGGTGACAAAGTGATCGTCTTCAAGAAGAAAAGAAGAAAAGGCTACAAGAAGAAAAACGGTCACCGCCAACAGTTCACCAAAGTGTTGATCAACACCATTGGTTAATATTATTGAGGTAAAAGTAAATTATTGTAGAACCTATTCCTGGGGTTTCTTTCCGGGATTAAAATAGACTAGAAATGGCTCACAAAAAAGGTGTCGGTAGTTCTAACAACGGCCGCGAATCGCATTCCAAACGCTTAGGCGTGAAAATTTTTGGTGGTCAAACCATCAACGCTGGTAACATCATCGTGCGTCAGCGCGGTACAGCACACCATCCAGGTGCCAACGTAGGTATTGGTAAAGACCATACCCTGTTTGCTTTGACAGATGGTATCGTGTCTTTCAAAAAAGGCGTGAAGAACCGTTCTTTCGTATCTGTTCTTCCAGCAGAAACGGCTGCCGTAGCTACTACTCCTTCTGAAGAAGTAACGGCCTAAGCATTCCTTCGGCTTCTGCCGAACAAGAAAAAACAAAGAAGGCTGCCCACAAGGCAGCCTTCTTTGTTTTAGGGCTACTCCGCCCTTCGGGCATTCCTCCTAAACTTAGGACGGGAGTTGGCTCTAGATTTGGAGAAAACGGTATTGGCACAGATGCTCGCAAGTCTAAAGACGCTGCGAGGTCTTTTGCGTGGGCGGTATTGTAGGGTGTACCGGAACCTGTCCTTCAAGAAGTAGAAGTTGATTCAGCAAAAGGAGGTTTGAGGCTCTCGCCTCATGGAAGTTGCAAACTTCCGGTCATGGTAGGTCCAAGTTGAAAACTTGAACCATGTTTTTTTGGGAACCGGAACCTACACCTACGAGGCGGGAAATACGCCTTTACAGGAGATAGGAATGCGTGAGAGACAAGGCAGTGCCTGGTCTCTACAGGTTCTATCACCACCACATCTGCTACTCTCCACTTGATTGTACGAAAGTCACGGAAGTAACTTCCGCGCCATAGTGGTCTATTATCCCTGTTCCAACATTATCACCACTGTTGCCACTTTCCCCTTTCCAGTCTTCCCCGAGCGCGCACGGAGGGAGACCATGCAACAACAAAGCATAAGGGCGCCGCGTCAACCACCCGCCACGCCAGCAACAGGCAAACTACATGCACAAAATATAACCAGTGCTAGGCAAATTGCATGCCCAAGAAAGCTACGGAAAAGCTACTCAGCTCAATGCGGTGCCTCCACAAAAGAAACATTCCCTTCATCCGCGCCAAGCGCCAACGCATACAACACCGGTTTGCTGGGGCTTGCATCCAACACCAAGCTCGTTACCTGTAAATTCAATAGATACCAGCCATCGGGCACCGTATCTGGTACAAAAACCAGCTCGGTTATGGTGGCGTGGGTGCGAGTGTTATGAGGGTATTGCCAGAAGGCATGGTGGGCCAGCAAGGTGCCGCCGTCTTCTTCGCGGTCTACTGATGGTAAATCCAATAGGAGGTGCTCTACGCCGTGCTGGGCCAGGAACTCGGCTAAAGTTGGTTCCAGGTAGGTGGGATTAGTGCCGGAGTACTGTGCGGTGCGTTTGCTTTCCAGGTTGGGAAGCGTGCGCAAGACCAATGCTTCCGGTAAGTTATTGACGTCTATTTGGGTTAGTACATCTTTCGCTAGTACTATCAGGTCCCCGTTGGGCTGAGGCTGGGGCGTGGCCGAGACGACTTGCGCCACAAACAGGAAGCGGTGCAGGCACTTGTCTAAGGTAGCGACGGGGTCTGGCGAGATGTGCCCGTAACACTCCGTGTGGGTGCCGTTGCCGTGGGGCGTGAGGTGGACACGCTGGTAGTTGGTGGAGCCGCCCTGGGCCACGTTTCCTACAAAGTCGCCAAAGGTAATGGTTTCTACCTGCACGGGTTCGGCCCAAAAGCAATTGACCTGATCCGGGCCAGGGGTTAGCGGCAAAGATATATCCAGTGGTTGCAGCGGGTTGAAGTGGTAGGTGCGGTTGCGGAAGGTAATAGTGGCGGCGGAAAGCATAGGCGGCGTTTTAACCTGTTTTCCCGAAAATAACTTAAAAAAGGGATACGTGGTTATTGCAACTCAAAAGTAGCCAAGGTTTGAGTGGTGGCTTTGCGTTGGTACCAGTCATGACACACCAGTTCTAGGGTATTGATTTTAGAGGTGCCAAATACCCTTTTACGGCATTCTTCCAATTGCTGCAGGAACTTCTGCGGATTAATGAGCGGCTTCCTGAACCGTACCACGGTGCTATGGGCGGTAGAGATGGTATAGCGTTGGTCAATGGACTGCTGTAACGTTGCGCCACCAAAAGCCTTCCGAACGTTGTCGCGCACCTGTTCCAGCGTGTCGTTTCTGGGAAAACCTTGTATGAGTACGCAGGAGGGCGAAGCGGTTAACCCGGCATAGGCAATCTCAAAGGAAGGTATGTCTTGTAAGGCGCCTTGCAGCAGGTCAATGTACGATTGTGGCTCAATGAGGTCTGCCGTGAAACCCGGATAACAGGAGATAAGGGATAGGACGGTCAAATGGATGTCAGACGCCGGGTAGTAGTACTGCGCTGGTTCTAGTTTCGCCAAATCATGCAGCAATTCCTGAATCTCTTGTTTTACTTTGGAGGACGGGCGGGCCAGCAAAGTGAGGCCCCGGCGGGTGTCAGTGGGAGAGTCAAGGAGTGGGTCAAGTTCGTACCGGCCCTCTGCCATTTCTCCTGCGGCGTGTTCCCATAACTGGGTGTAGTGTTCTCGTAAATTCATGAGCAGGGGGAACTCAGTCCTTCGTTTTAGGCCTATACAGATGAATATAGCGCAAAAACACCAGAATTGAAAAGCTTTTCCTCCGGCATTTCACTTTAGGGTTATTTCTAGTAGTTACAACACCGCTTTTGCGTATTTAGGGAAAAAGACGGTAAGTGGATTTCTCCGTGGAACAGGGGTTATTTCACGTCAATATCATACTTCGCCAGTAAACCCAGCGCGCCCTGCACAGAGAATTTGGCCTTCTTAATACGGTTAAGCTCTGGGTCTAAGGTATAATTATAAGATGTTCTGAAATCTGCTTTCTCCAGGTTGCTGCGCTGAAAAACGGTTCGGGCCAGGTCACACTCCAGGAAAGCTGCCTGGGTTAAATCAGAGTCGGTGAAGTTGGCTTCCTTGATGCTGCAATGGTCAAAGACGGTCTTTTTCAGGTTCTTTTTGCCAAAATAGGTATAATCCAGCGAGCAACCTTTGAAGGTGACCGCGAACAGAAAATCATGGCACTGGCTGAAGTCTACGCCTACAAGTTTGCAGTTGACAAAAGTGACATCATGGAGCTTGGAATGGCTCAGTTGCACCATGCTCAGGTTGCAGTCCACAAAGCGGCAATCAGCGAAGCTGTTGTTGGAAAGATTGGTGCTGGAGAAATCGCAGTTGGTAAACGTGCATTCCTCAAACTCCCGTCCTGCCACGCCTTTGCCGGTATAATTGAGCTGATCGAAGGTTTTGTTCTGGTGCAGGGTTTCTTGCATATTTCTGGGTAGTAGCGTAAAAATTAGAGCAAAATGCGCCTTGGACAAGACGTAGCAGATGCGTTTACTTTAATAACCATGATATAAAAACACTGTCAATGAATTCTAGGTCATTGGGAGTAAACCCCATTAAGGGTTCCACATATGATCCTGCAGCAGCTGCGCCTACGGTAGCTTTATCCTCTAATTCCTGCATATTGCCGTAGTAGCTGTTCCCGTAATTGATGTCCTTGATTTTACCTAAGCGTACGCCCGAAGATTTTGCTATTAACTGCGCCTTGCGTTTTGAATCTTTCACCGCAAGATCTATTAGCTCATCCTGCACTTTTGCTCTAAGCTCGTCTGAAAGCCTAAAATCAAAACTTAGCGTAAAGTCAGTTTGGCTCTTAGAAAACGTGTTCAGAATCTTAGTGATCGTTTCCTTGTCATTCTTGAACTCAACCTTAATGCTCTGGGTAGCTACATAGCCGCTGTCCATATTTTCTCCCTTTTTGTAAACCGTATTTACTTCGGTCTTGAAGTCAGTGGTCTTGATTTCTTCAGGCTTGAAACCAATAGAGGCTATTTGATTGGAGATATCTCTGGTCTTCGCATTTAGTCCGGTAATTGCCTCACTAAAACTCAGGTTGATATTTTTGACCCCAATGATTAAAACGCCCAGATCTGGCTTTACCGTAAGCTTAGCGCTCCCTATTACCCCAATGTTGGGCTTTTCTGGAGCATTCTGGGCAAATACCGTAGAGGCAAGAAGGATGAACAATTGAATGAACAGGAGCCGACGCATAGAGCAGTTTAGATTGATGTTTTATTTAAAAGTCTACCAATTCAATTTCTCCTGAATGAATTTGATGAGCTGATTGGCCATGGCCTGCTGCTCTTCTACCCGCGGGTGACCAGGCGTGTCTTTGAAAGGTGCGAACAAGGTGTAGACTTTCTGGTCTTGCAGCCCTGCCACGGCTTTCTCCACGTAACTCGGCCACGGGGAGCCCGCGCGGGTAATGTCCATGTTGCCCAGCATGGCAATAATGTGGGCATTGGGGTATTTGCCCCGAATGCTTTTCACGAAGTTCTGGTAGGCCGTAATCAGGAATTCCTCACTGGGTTTGGTGCTCCCGAAGCGCCGCTTGAATTGTGCGTTGTTGGGCTGTTCCACAATCCAGGAATCGTTCTGGAAGAGGTTAATCACAACTAAGTCAGGCTGTTTTTGGGAGAAGTCCCATTTGCTGGTAGAATCTGAAGGGTTCAGGCGGTCGTAGATTTCGGGCATGATGAGCGGCTCCCAGCTCACGGTAATGCCAATGCCGCTTTTGCAGACACAGGTATAGTCGGCGTCAAAGAAGCGCGAGGTAAGGGCGGCATAGCTCACGTAGTTGTTCGTGTTCATGCCCGCCGGGTTATCTTTGCCCGAGTAATCTTCCACGGCGTACCCGGCCGTAATAGAGTTGCCGTAGAATTCTATCTTCCTGGTTTTCGGCGCAGCAGCAGGTAACGTTTTGCCTCCGTTTTCCAGTTCGAAGCCGTAAAACGTGGTGGTGCCTTTGTCCCATTCGGTACGTTTGAACAGTTCTACGGTGTGTTTGCCCGGCGCTAGCTGAGAAGCAAGCGTATAAAGTTTGGCTTCCTTGTCTGGCTGAATAACAGAGATGCTGTCGCCATCCAGAATGACGTTGTAGTAGCTGTTGCCGCTACTGTCTTTCAGGCGCGCTTTGACTGAAGTACCCTCAAAATTCAGCTTCACCGAGGTGCCCGACCAGTATAATTCCGCCGCCTCCGGCGATGGTTTTCCTACGCGGCCCATATACGCCACTTGTTTCGCCTGGGGCGCAACGGAAATGTTTTTCTGGGCCGCGCAGCCAGTTAAAAGCAGTACCAGAAGAAAAGAAGAGAAGCGGGTAAGAAGGCTTGTTTGCATGAAACCAGGAGAGTTGAAGGGTGGAAACAGGTGCTGGCAAAGATGCTGAGAACCGTGTTTGTTTCAAAGCGCCTCTCGGAAGAAAACCTGCCTTTCCACCCTTCCCCCTGCCGGGGAAACAAAAATGCTGGTTAGGTAAGCGCGTTCTTGCTTCTGCCAAACGCTACCTGAAAATCAAGGGTGCGGTGTCTGTCTGTTGCCCCAGAAGCGGAGCGAACATAGCATGACTGGCCAGGTTGGCGGTGGTGCCCACGGCAGGACCAGTGATGGGAGCATCAACTTTTGTGTCCTGCACCGTAGGGGTATTCTCTAGCTGCGGGACAGATGTTGCCTGCGGAGAGGAGAAATCGGTGACATGGGTAAAATACAGAATTCCGGCCAGGAACAAAACCAGCAGGCTGGCGAAAATAGCACCGAAGAACGAGGATTGCCTGCCCTGCCCACCCGGAGCAGGCGCAAAGCGATGAGGGTTGGTTAGCGTTTCCATAGTTAGAAAAGTTAGTTTCTACTAAGATGCGTTTGAGGCCTGTTTTTCATAACATGACCTTTAAACGCACGCTTCTCTTACAATGAAATTCCTGCTAATATTTACGACCGAATATTTCTGGATGTTGTCTGTGTGGGCTTTCTACTCCACGTCTTGCCACCATTGCTTCTGAGGAAGTTCGGCCTGCAAGCTCCACCGTTGGCCTATGAGCGGCGTGGCTAATTGAATGCGGTGCTGCTGTGCGGCTTTGGAAAGGCGCTGAATGGGGTCTTTCCAATGGTGCAAGGCCAGGGAGAAAGCGCCCCAGTGGGTAGACATCAGCACTTTCCCTTTCAGATCCAGGTGAGCCTGGGCGGTTTGCTCGGGCATCATGTGAATGTATTTCCAGGCCTCGTTGTACTGGCCGCATTCCAGCATAGTCAGGTCAAAGGGACCGTATTTCTCGCCAATTTGTTTAAAGTGGGTGTCATAGCCCGAGTCGCCCCCGAAGAAGATGGATTGCCCGTTGCTCTTCAGCACCCAGGAGCACCAGAGCGTTTTGTCCCGGTCCCGCAGGCCTCGGCCCGAGAAATGGCGCGCCGGAGTAGCGGCCAGAAACAGCCCTTCGTACTCAGCGGTTTCCCACCAGTCCAGTTCGGTAATCTTGCTGGCCTCCACGCCCCACCGTACCAAATGCGCGGCCACACCCAATGGCACAAAGAAGTGTCTGGCTTTGGCTTTCAGCTTCAGGATGGAGCCGTGGTCCAGGTGGTCATAGTGGTCATGCGACAGCAGTACCGCATCCAGCGGCGGGAGGTCTTCTATTTCAATTGGCAGCTTCTCATTGAACCGTTTGCTGCCTATGAAGGAAACCGGCGAGGCCCGCTGCCCCAGCATAGGATCTGCAAAAATGCGCTTCCCGTTTATTTCAAGCAAAACCGCCGAGTGCCCAAACCAGGTAACGTTGACTCCAGCGGCGGGAGTGGTCGCAAAATCTTCTTTCTGCAAAGGCGCCATGGGTAACTCCTCGGCAGGTGTGGCTCCTTCTGTTCCGCCTATGAACTTCGCAAAGATTTTTACTTTATCCAGAAAGGGAGACTCGTCCATCATGGGCGTGGGCGAGAGGTTCTGAAACTTTCCGTCGCGGTAGTTCTTTGATTTCTGAATGCGTTCCAGACTTTGCCCGTGGGCCGCCGCGCCAAATTGCGGCGCGAACGCCATAAAGAGCATGCCGCCTACGGCTACCGTGGCTATGAGCGAGAACAGAATGTACATAAATTTCTTCATTGTGTACGGCAAATATCACAAGTACCTCCCAGGCAGGAAAATGTTTTTAGATTAATACCAAATCGCATAAACAAGCTTCCATTCAGTAAGTACTACCCAATAGTACTTTGCTTCTACCTTTAACCGCTGGTGCGAGCCGGAGGCTCACGCCAGCAACGGTACGGACACAAGTAGGTGCTTCCGGCAGAAAATACCATGAAATGTAAGGAGGAACGCAAATACTAGCTGGTATAAAAGGCTCAAGGGCACAGGTCATAAAAAACTTCTCCTCTGCTTAAGGGCGCTTTTCGCAAAAGGGCCGCTAATACAGAGGAGCGAAAGAAGTACTTAAGCAAGAACATCGGCCATGGGCCGAAAACAGTTAGTTTACCCTGAAGGAGTTGGGCGCCCGTAACGCGAAGGGTGACATTGCAGGAGCCTTTCTGCGATTGGCCGTCATGTCTTCGCCCTCTGTTGTGGTGGGAATGGGAATAAACGTGCCGGTATACTGGGCTTTCAGTTGTTTACCGGTTTCCAGGGTAACATCACAGTCAATGGTGTAATTGGGGGCCGTGCCAGACAGCGTGATGGTGCCGTTTCTGATCTCGAAATATTCCTTATCTCTGTCCAGGTTTTTGTCTTTGTTTACATCCAGCAGCAACCCCGAGTTGAGGAAAAAGTTCTTCCACTTGTATTTCTCAATCAGTCGGTCTACAGAAGTGATACTGGCTACATCGGCGAACTCAAAGGTTCCTGTAACAGGTGTCACTGTTCCGGACGAGAAAAGGTATAAGTTCAGGGTGAACGTAGGGTCCTGGTTTAAAGTGGCGGCATCGGTGAGCAAAATACCTTGAATGTAATGAGTAGGCCCACTTCCAAACCCGAATGGTCCAAGGTCATAGGTCAGGCCCATGCCCAGATCATGTTTGCTGCTGTCGTATTCCAATTGGTTAGACAACGGAGGCACCTCGTCATCATCTGAGCAGGAAGCCGTTAAGAAGCTACAGAAAAGCAGGAGTAGGAGCCTGTACGCGAGAGTAGAATTGGGCATGAGAGCGGGTTAAGATTATAGCAATGAATGTAAGGATAGAAACCGCCCTTTCAAACAGCCCAGCCAACTATTTCAAAGACAATGTGGTAGAGAAAAAAACATCCTCTGTTTTAAGGTACTTTCTTAGAAAGTACCTTAAAACAGAGGATGTGAAGTAAAGGTAGAAGAAATAACAGCCAGCGCAATGCTGGGGCCACCTTATTTAGATTTGAAAGGTTTTGGAGCTCTTAAGGTAAAAGGAATATTGCTTGGAGCTTTCCGCAGGTTCGTTTTGGCGTCCTCATCAATGATTTCATCTGTGATGTCTTCAAAGTCTCCGGCGTACTGCGCTTTTACGGTTTTGCCTCCTTCCAGTATCAGATCACAATCCAAGATGTAGGTAGGGGCCGTACCAGTTATTTTGACAGTGCCGCCCGTAATCGCAAAGATCTCCGTGTTTTCGTCGAAACTTCTATCATTGTTCATGTCCTTGAAGAAAACAGCCTCCAGGATAATGTTTTTGTTTCGGTATTTGCTTTCCACTACAGATGCGCTGGTTTCAGCGCTTAGATCAGCGAAGTCAAACGTACCTGTCTGGAAGGCGGAAGTGCCTGCTGAAAGCAGCAACAGGTCTAAGGCTATTCTGGACGCAGTCGTGCCTCCTATGGTATCCAATACCACAAGTTCTTGTGCGTAGTGGGTCTCGTTGCCTCTAATAAAACCGAAGGAGCCATAATCAACTGAAAAGGCCTGATCCAGGTCATACCTAGTGTTTTCGTATTCTAATTGGTTTGACAGAGGAGCAATACCGTCATCGTCATCGCCACAGGATACTGCCAAAAAACTGCAGAGAAGCAGAGTCAACAATCTGAAGGAAAGAGTAAACTTTTTCATGGAAGGGAAAGGCTTAGAAAAGTTAGAAGAGGTATTGGCTTGTTTTCACCCAACAAGTGCGTTTAGTTCAACGGTGATAACTCACAAGGGTTTACCAGAAGCCAGTTCTGCATAGAATAAATCATTATTTCTGGCCTGCTTTTTCTAAACCAAGCCAGAAATGAAAGTTTACGCTTCCTCTTCCAGTAGAAACAGATCCAAGGCTATCTCATCGGCCAGCAGCTTGCCGGCCTCGGTTAAGATTAGTACGCCTTGTTCCTTCCGCAGCAAGCCTTGCGCCTCAATTTTCTGCAGATATGGTGCGTGGAGGGCCACTAGATCAACTCCCCATTTCTCCTGAATATACGCCGTGTCACAGCCCCAACTGGTGCGCAGGGTGGTCATTACATATTCATTCACGCGGTCTTCTACGGAGAGTTCTTCTACGGTGCAAGGCAGTTGCCCATTTTCTAGCGCCTGTACATATTTAGGGTTGTTTGCTACGTTGAACTGCCGACTCACACCGTTGAACGAGTGCGCACTCGGCCCAATGCCCAAATACGGCACTTGTTTCCAGTAGCTGCTGTTGTGCTTGCTTTCAAAACCAGGTTGACAGAAGTTGGAGATCTCGTAGTGCAGGAAACCATGGTCGGCGGCTTGGGTCATGAGCAACTCAAATTGCTGGGCCACGCGCTCTTCCTCAGCAGGTGTGAATTTCCCTTTCTTAAGCCGATGCCCCAAAACCGTGTTCGGCTCAATAGTTAAAGCGTAGCAGGAAAGGTGCTGCACCTGCAATGCGAATGCCTTGGCTAAGTCCTGTTCCCACAAAGCTTCATCCTCGGCCGGAATCCCGTAAATCAAGTCCAGGGAGATGTTGTCAAAGCCCAAATCCTGCGCCTGTTTAATGCAATCTGCCGCCTCCGCCGCGGTATGCGGACGGTTCATGAGCTGCAGATGCGGATCATGGAACGACTGAACGCCTACGCTCAGGCGGTTGATGGACGTTTGCCGCAAGGCTTGTAGCTTCTCCGGGGTGAGGTCATCTGGGTTCGCTTCCAGCGTAATCTCAGCGGTGGGGTTTACGGTGTGTTTTGCGTAAATCGCCTCTAAAAGACCGTTCAGCTCGGCTACGGATAAAACAGACGGCGTACCACCCCCAAAGTAGATGGTATCAATGGTTTCGCCTTTGAGGTAATTCTGCTGCAGGGCTAGTTCCCGGTGCATGGCATGCAGCACCTGCTCCTTCAAACCCATAGACGTACTGAAATGGAAATCGCAGTAGTGACAGGCTTGTTTGCAGAAAGGGATGTGAAGATAAATTCCGGCCAAAATAGGATTGGGCTATGGAAAGCGTTAAGAGTAAATAGAAGCGGCCGTACCTTTGTGGCAGAAGCCGTACCTTTAGAAACAATGAAGAGGAGGTCTAGTTCCCGTCTGTACCAAAAGAATATCCCGCAAAGATACGCATTTCTAGGGCTACTCCTGGGCTTGCTGCTTTGGAGCGGTGTGGGCCAGGCGCAGGACAAACGCGTGGTAAAGGTGCTCTCCCCTGACCCCGAGGCCGTGAAGATCTGGCAGCGGCTCCAGCCTAAACTCACCTCCCGCGATTCGCTGAGCTTGCAGCAGGAACTCCGTGGCTGGCTCGCCCGCGTGCAGGAAGAAGGTTACCTGACCGCCTCTATTGACAGTGTGCAGCAACGCAAAGATTCTTTGTGGGTGCACGTGTACGTGGGGCGGCCGTATAGCTGGGCTGCGCTCAAAAACGGCAACGTAGGCGAAGGACTGCTGGAGAAAGTAGGCTTCCGGGAGAAGCTGTACAGCAAACAGCCTTTCCGTCCGGCAGAGTTTGCCCAACTGCAGCAGGCGCTTCTGCGCGAGACCGAGAACAGCGGGTTTCCCTATGCTGCTGTGCAGATAGATTCGCTACGCCTCTACAATGATTCCATCAGCGGGGTGCTGCGGGTAGCCCGAGGGCCTTTGATGATGATTGACTCGGTGCAGATCATTGGCAGTAGCCGCATGCAGTTACGCACCTTGTACCGCTACACCCAACTCTCCCCGGGCCAACCGTATTCTTTGCAACGCATAGAAGCCGCCATGCGCGCGCTTCGGCAGTTGCCGTTTGTGCGCATCACCGGTGAGCCGCAGGTGCTGTTCGCCAAGAACCAGGCCCGCGTGTATTTCTTTCTGGACGAGAAAAAAGCGAACCAGTTTGACGGCATCATCGGGTTTCTGCCCGACCCAAACGCTTCCAGTAACAAACTCTTGATTACTGGCGAAGTGAACCTGCAGGTGCGTAACCTGCGGGGCAGCGGGAAGCAGATTGGCCTGCATTGGCGCAAAGTAGAACGCAATTCGCAGCTCCTGGACGTGGAATACCGCCATCCGCACTTTTTCAACTCTCCTTTTGAGGTGGCCGGTTTGTTCCATCTCTACAAGCAAGACACGTCTTTCCTGAACCTGCGTCCCCGCCTGGAGATTGCCTATCCGCTGTCCACCACCAGCCGCGTCACCTTCTTTGCCGAGGTGGTGAGTTCGCAACTACTCTCACCGGAAGCCCTGCGGCAGCGCACTTCCGATTCCTCGGCCATTGACGCCAACTTCACATCGTATGGTTTGTCCTATGCCTGGGGCAACTTAGATGACCTGTCCTTCCCGCGTCGGGGAACCCAGGCTTTTTTCCAGGGCGCGGTGGGGAACAAACGGGTGCAGCGCAATGCCCGGGTAGAAGCCAGTTACTATGACACCCTGCAGCTAAAAACCAGCCAGCTTTCTTTAGCCGGACGGGTGGAACGGTATTGGCCTATTTCTAAAAACGGAGTAGTGCTCACGCGTCTGCGTGCCGAGGCCTTGGTGAACCAGCGGCTGTACCTGAATGAACTCTTCCGTTTAGGCGGCTTGGCCTCGCTCCGGGGCTTTGACGATTATGCCTTTTATGCTTCTTCTTACGCCATCAGTACGCTGGAGTACCGGCTGTATACCGGCCAAGATTCCTACGTTTTGCTCTTATATGACCAGGGATACCTGCGTCGAGACCTAAAAAGTGAAAAAAATATTCAGTGGGCCAGCGGTGTTGGCGGCGGCATCAGCTTTTCCACGGGAGCCGGTGTGTTTCAGCTAGTTTACTCCGTGGGTAGGACTTCTCAGGAGGGTTTTAGCCTCTCCAGAGGCAAGATTCACTTCGGGATTACGGGCCGTTTTTAGAAAAACTTTCACAAAGTATTTGGAGCGAATAGAAAAAGCCCCTACATTTGTATTACAAACAGTGCGGGATGGAGCAGTTGGTAGCTCGTTGGGCTCATAACCCAAAGGTCACAGGTTCGAGTCCTGTTCCCGCTACCCAATAGTAAGATAAACCCTTGTAAGCTAATAACTTACAAGGGTTTTTTCGTTTTGCAGGTGACCAAAAAGGTGACATTTTCAATATTCTGTTTGTGTTGTTAATTCAAAGTTAAAGAGTTTTCATTTTAAAGCAATTTGTGAAAACAGATACATTCTGGAATGCATTTTCTTGCATCTGGTTGGTGAAAGTCATTATTTGATAGTTTCATTACTAAGTGGGATAATAAATGCAACCAGCAATTAGAATAGATAGTCCATCATTGGCAACTCATTATTTGAGGATGATTCCTTATGGCTCAGATAATGTTATGTCAACAGGAACAGGATTCCTTTACGAATATGGAGATGAAATTTTTCTTATTACTAATGGACATAATATTACCCGAGCTAATCCTCAGCAAACCGAAAGGATAACTCTATCAGCAGCATTTCCCATCAAAATTAGGTTTAGGGTTAAAACATCTCCGTTGCAACAGCCTAATGCTTTAGCACCAACTGAAATGGTAACTGCTGATTTGTACGGTGATGAAGATTTCAAGCAGCCTCTATGGTTTGTTCATCCAGAAAAAGGATATCTAGTTGACGTGGTAGCTATACCTCTTGTAAAGAAAGCTGAAATACCAGACCACGTAAAAATCTTCCCTATAAACAATTTCCCCTTTGATACTGACTATCCACCAATTGTAGCTGATGACGTGTTTATACTAGGGTATCCTTTCAACATAGCTGGAGATTTAGAGCTTCCGATTTGGAAACGGGGGACTATTGCCTCTGAGCCATCCCTTGAAATTGATAGTTTGCCTAAAATGTTGGTAGACACTGCAACACGTTCAGGCATGTCTGGCTCGCCGGTTATTATGCAACGCACAGGTATACATGGCTTCTCTAATGGCCAAATCACAGGACAAGAAATAATTGGGAAGATTTCTAATTTCGTAGGAATTTATTCCGGAAGAATTGGTGCAGATAATGAGTTTAAGGCGCAACTAGGGATAGTTTGGAAAGAACGAGTAATAAAGGAGATTTTAGATGCTAAACAAATTGGAAGTATTGGCTTTCAAGATATTTGAAATAAATATCCCTGAATAACCAGCGGTAAAGTCTAATGCTACATAGTTTAAAACTTAAAGCACTTGTTACTTCAAAGGTATTCACTTTAATAAACGGAGGTTTAAGAAAAGAAAGGACCGTTCCAGAAGAGCGGGCCTTTGCTTTAACTCTATATTAAAATACTAATATATTATTCTTCTCAGGCGCACCAATTGTCCGGAGTTATGCCGGCACAACGTATTCTGCTTTATACCTCAGAGATTAGTTAGAAACTGAGTTGGTAAACATTACCTTTAGCCCATCCCCGAATCAGGTGAACTTAATAGCCTACGTTAGGCAGGGGCCATCTTGAAATGGGTAAATTGTAAAACTTAGATACCTATAAGCTTTATGAGATTGAAAAGAAGCCTCCTTTTTCTCTGGTTGATAGTAAGTGTACCTATCGCCGCCCAAGCGCAGGGGTTAACAATCGGGTCGTACAACCTGCGGTATGACAGCCCGGGAGATACGGGAAATCTGTGGGTAAACCGGGCACCTGTGGTAGCCGCTCTCATCCGCTTTCATGAGTTCGATGTGCTGGGTACCCAGGAAGGGTTGAAGAACCAGTTGGATGACCTGAGCAAGGCACTTCCGGAGTATGATCGCTACGGCGCCGGCCGGGATGACGGCAAAGAGAAAGGCGAGCACTCTGCCATCTTTTTCAGGAAAGACAAATTCAGATTGTTGAACAAAGGGGATTTCTGGTTGTCCCAGACGCCTGATAAACCTTCTTTAGGTTGGGACGCCACCTGTTGTCACCGTATGGTTTCGTGGGTGTATTTACAGGACCTTGCCACTAAGAAGAAACTGTATGTATTCAATGCCCATTTTGATCATCAAGGGATGCAGGCTAGGAAAGAAAGCAGCAAGCTGATTTTGCGTAAGATTCAGGAAATTGCCGGAAAAGAGCCGGTGGTTTTAACGGGCGATTTCAACGGAGACCAAGCCAGTGAGTGGTACCAGACCATCGCCAATTCAGGAATGATGAAAGACACCTTCCGGCAAGTGAAACACCCTTATGCCAACAAAACTTCCTTTAACGGTTTTCAGCAGCAGTTTGACCGGAAGGAGATTATTGACCATATTTTTGTAACCAATGCCTTTGAGGTGAAGAAGTGGGGAATTCTGACGGATACGTACCATGGTAAATTCCCATCTGACCATTTCCCTATCTTGGTGAAGGTGGCGTATGGTGCCAAATGATGGCTTCTAAAAGCAGCCTTTAAACCTGGGTAGTGTTAGACGGTAGATAAATGAAATCATAGCGCTGGGCTAGACTTCTGAAAATAGGCAGTTTTACGAAATTTGGCTCATAAAACGCCTATTGCCTGACTACATCAATCAACCTCGTTCTGTTAAGGTAAAATTGGTATAATTGCAGCGTAACTCTACACCGCTCCAAAGCCACTTTGCATTCTCGGCAAAAAAGTAATCAGCAGAGGTAAAAGGCAGCGTTTAAGCAGGAGTAGTGAGAGGCTCTTTCAGCCAGGCCAAAGCCATAATCTTATTGGTGAACTCCTTCGTAGTCATTTCGCCTTGGCCTTCTGCCCTTTTGTAGATCTGTTCTACCGCCGTGCGGTTAAAAAAATCTTCTGATACCAGTACAGCATTGCGCCGTAAGGCAGATTGCTGGAGCCGGGGCAGAATGTTCTCTACAAACCACTCCTGGTCTACCGGCCGAATGGCTTTCATCTTTCGGTTGTCGCCGAGCCACCGTAGTAACTTACGTTCTTCTATCAACTGGATACAGTTAGTGATTGCATCCCGAAACTCCTGACTGTTTAGAAAGCCGTTCCACACGGCCGTGCCTAGCTGGAGCTCCTCCTCGTAAGTGATTGTAACTACAGGGTTCTCGTAGTAAACCGTTGCCATTAATGAGAGATCTTAAACGTATATGTAATTAACAAATATAATCTCCTTTCCCTACGGATAACAACAAGTTTAAGCTGAATCTAAAATATTCGATTCTATCAGAAGGATAATAAACTACTTTAAATTCCTATAAAAATGCCAAAAAATCAGAATGGGTATAGAATAGTTTTAATATTGATAATAGATTAAATTAAATATATGAACAAACATCACAATCTTCCTCTCCGCATCAAGGCCTATAACAAGCAATTCAAGAACAGCGAATCTATAATCTTCTTAAGAGAGGGTGCAGACCCAGATAGCGCCACTAGTTACACCAGTTTGCTCTATGAAAGGTATTTAGACAAAGGTGCCGTATTAGAAGTTGAAAATGGGGTGTTCCATTTCTACTGGAAACTTATCCATCCGGCGGGTATATTCATACGGGCTATGAACTTTCTACAGGTGTTGGCTTATCTGGAATACTACGATGAGTTTAGAAACGCTAAACTAAAGAACGCAATGGCTATCCTGAAGGAGTATAATGAGAGAGAAAAGGCCAAAAAGCTAGCCAAGGAAAATGAAGAGAAGGAAAGCTTTGAACTGGAAGAGAAAGACGGGGTGACTTTCATAAAGAACACCAACTTCGTTCTCTCAAAGATCATGTAAATTTTCAACTTGCTTCATGAACTGCCAAAACCCTGCTTGCGAGTTAGAGAGGGTTTATCATTTGTGTCTAGGTATAAAAGAGAAGAGGCCTTGGTTCAGCTTTCGCACTTTCCTGAATAGTTTTCCTGTCGCATGCGTTATGGGACTCTTAAACCAGAGGAGTACAGCTTTTTGTCTTTGCCGTGCTAAATTTGGCTTTCAGGCAGTGTGGTGCAATATTTGAGGAAGAGCGACGTAGAAAATAATCGATGCGTTGTTTTCGGGGCTTGTTCCTGAAAATTCCGCAGTGTTTAAGTAAATTCAAGCCCGAACCCCATTTGTTCCCGCAATGAGAAAAGCCTGTCTCCTCTTTTCGGTCTGTACTGCCGTTGTGTCTTTCTTCAATGTACTATATGCTCAGCAAGTAACTGCCGAGGCGCCTGCACCGGTTGTACAGGCTGCTCCCCTTAAGCTTATATTTCCTGGCAGGCCTGGCTGGAACGTGTTAAAAGAAGGCGAAAAGCTGCAGTTCGAGGTAACGGCTACGGGAGGTACCGGGGGGAGAGTAACCTACTCGGTTGCCCAGAACCGGATAGAAGGGCTGGAATTCGATTCTTTGGGACGTTTCTCCTGGACGCCTAGCTATGATTTTGTAGATAGGTTGACGAAAGAAAGCACGGTGCAACTCCTGTTCGAGGCTAAAAATGAGAAAGACGAGCGGGTAAGCCAAGTAGTAGACTTCAAGGTGGAACACGTGAACCGGCCACCGGTAGTAGGCGAGTTGAAGCCTTTATACGTGCAGTACAACACCGTAAACTCGTACACCATTGAATCTTCGGCCATAAAAGACGAGGACAATGATCCAACCACAATCGTGCCCATTGCGGCAGGAATGCCGGAGGGTGCGAAACTGTCGGCGCAGGGCGAGTTTTCCTGGAGACCGTCTGTAACCCAATTCAATAGATTGCGGGAGAAACCTCTAGTGGTGGAGTTTTACGTGGAAGATCAACCGTATAAGGCGCGCACCAAAGGGCAGTTCAGGGTGGAGGTCACTCAGCAGGATTTGCCGCCAAATGTGCTGCTGGTTCCTTCCCAGAAACTGTTCCGTCTCAAGGAAGATGCCACTGTTAACCTTAAATTCCAGGTGAGTGATCCCAACGGGGAAAGCGATATCGCTTCCTTCAGCTTTATTTCCCAAAGCGCTAACGTTCCCACCAGTGCGCTCGTCAAAAACACCCCTTCGCAGTACGAGTTCATCTGGAAGCCAGGGTATGACTTCGTGAAGGATCCGCTGGACTCCGTTACCTTTGACCTTACCTTCTTCGCCATTGATAAATCAAATAAGCAGCAGGAGCGTACGGTGACCTTCACGGTTCTGAATGCGGTTAACGAGGCAGAGCAGGACCAGAAGCTCTACCAAGGCTATCGCGCCACCCTGGCAAGGACTTGGGAAATGATGGATCAACTGGCCGCTGCCGAGAAAGATCTGAAACATAAATACCGGCGAGCTCAGAAAGGCAAGAAGGCCCGCTCCGTTACCACCGCCACCCTTGGGGCCGGAACGGGAATCACCCCAGTAGTGATTGAGGTCCCCAACACAACCAAGAAAGTGACGGCCATAGGCGGCACTTTGGTAATGACCATCGGTACGCTGGAGGCAACGGAGGTGATAGGGCGCTCCACGAAAGACCTGGTAGAGCGGCTCAACTACATCATGGAGAAAAGGAACGAGCTGCAAACCAAGGGAGACACCTATGCTCGCAGGTACGCCCTCAAGAGTGCCCGGCGCCGACCGGAGTTCCCGAAGGACACCGATGATCTTGCGGCAGCCCTGAGCCTGAGAGGATTGGTGGCGTTGGAGTTGGATGCAGGTGGGCAGAGCGACAAATCTGCTACCGATGAGGACATCGCCAAAACCTTCAAAGGTTTCCATTCTGAAAGCCGATAAGGCGCGAATTCTGAAAATATAGCTTCAAGTAAGGCGTTAAACCGTTGCTGGTTTAACCCTTAGTGGTGCGTGCCATCTGGATAGCCGCTTGCTTGTCTTAAGGCGCATAATCTAGAGCACACCATTCGGTTACTTTTTTATTTGTAGTAGTTGTCTATCCTGTCGGGTTAGAAGCTCTTTGTTTGCAAGAACCAGATAATAATAGGTATGCAAACGCAAATCAGATACTTCGTCCGTTTTACCATGCTGCTCCTGGCTTGTTTGATGAGTCTGTGCACTGTGTATGTGGCACAGGCCCAGTCAGGCAATATCAAGAATGATGTGTTCTGGAACACAAAAGACGGAAAGCCTATCTACAGCCAGGGTGGTGGTATTTTCCGGTTCCCAGATCCGGTTACGGGAGTAGAGAAATACTATTGGTATGGCGTTCATTATGCAGAGGCTGATCTTTACCGTGCTAACCCCTCCATCACGCTGCCTACCAGCACCTATGAAAGTGTCACCTGCTATAGTTCTACTGATCTGGTAAACTGGGCGTCTGAAGGTGATGTGCTAACCAAGGCCAACATAGCTGATCCCTGGAGAAAGACGTGGGTAGGTCGTTTAGGAGTGGCCTATCTCCAGGAACTGAAGCAATATGCCATGTTCGTTCAATATGGCAGCAAAGTGTTGATTACCGTTTCCGATTCTCCTGTCGGCCCATTCAAATATCACCAGGAAATTAACATGGAACCAATCATTGGAACCACTAATACGGGTGACCAGACGGTTTTTACTGATGAGGATACGGGTAAATCATATTTGGTCTATTCTTATGGAAGAGGACGAAACAAGATCTACGTCTCAGAAATAGGGGTGAAAGACGGAAAAGTAAACCTGCTGGACTGCACTATGATTTTCCAGGGCGCGGGCCGCGAAGGCAACTGCATGTTCAAATACAAGGGCCGGTATTACATGGCCGCCTCTGATTTGTACGGATGGGACTCGTCCTATGCCTATTACCTGGTTGCCGATGACATACGAGGGCCGTACCTGCCTGCCAACAAGATGTTAGTGATGGACGGAGTAGCCGATGACTTCTCCCATGTGACGCAGACCGGGTTCTTTGTTACCGTAAAAGGCAGCAAAAAAGAAACAGTGGTGTATTGCGGTGACCGGTGGGCCGATTTCGCAGGCAATGGGCTGGGGTACAACCAATGGGTTCCTCTTTCCTTTGAAGAGAAAACGCCCTATTTCAACTCGGTTGGTTCCTGGAACCTGAACGCGAAAACAGGAACCTGGAACGTGGCTAAGGATAATAATTATGTGAAGAACGGCAGCTTTGAGGCTGACCGCAAAGCCATTCCTAGCACAGTAAAGCCCATCCAGGAGCAGCTGACCGGCTGGACAACCACCGTGATGGAAGGAAACAAGATTGAAGTAGGAGCTACTGATTCTCCCGTGTTAAACCACATGAACACCGAAAGTGAGCGCAAGGAAGTCATTGGAGAGAAGAGCCTTCATATCAGTGACAAAGTTGATTTCAGGCGGAAAACGTTTCAGGTGATTGCGTCCTCGCCCTATGTTAAGCTGGAAGACGGACGCTATACGCTAACCGCCAAAGTGAAGAACAACGGAGACTTTGCCAAGCTAGAGATGTACGCCGAAAGCAACGGTAAAACGCTTCGGTATAACATTGAAAAGGAAAATACAGCCTGGAAAACAATCAAAATAAGCGATGTTCCTGTGAAGGGCGGAAAGATAGAGATCGGTTTTCTGGCGAACGGTTTAGCCAATGCATTCTGCTATGTAGATGATGTGTCGCTGGTGAAATCCAGGTAAGATTCCGCTATTCTGGGTAGAACAAAATAGCCCACTATTGTATGCAACCTGCAGCCAATAATGGGCTATTTTACAAACTGAAGCATTTTTAAATAGAACAATCCTTTTTTGCTTGAAGCATAAAATTTACCTAAGGCACAGAGCTATTGCTAAAGTCCCTTTCCTACCGCATAGTTTGCGCCGCTCCAGAACCGGTAGAATACAACTGATTAAAGAGTAGCTTAAAGGTGCCGTGCGCCTGTCCTCTGAAGGTGATCTCCGGGCCGAAGGCGTAGAAGGTACCTGCTCCAACGGGTGCTGAGAAAGCGGCCACCCCATCTTTCAGATATGCCTGTCCCCACGCCCAACCACTGCGGAGCGGCTTATCAGTGGAGAACCAAGCCAACGGTTTCACTACCCCGTTAGCCACAGCATCTGGGGTGAGCTTGAACACGGGGCTATTGTCAAAATACACATCGCCTTGGGTGGGCATGCCCCAGGTGGCGGGTTGGTTGGTGGCGTACTTCACGCGTAAAATGCTGCCCGGAATGTAGTATTTGGTGGCTGCGAGCGGTCTTGCCTGCCCAGAGGCATTCATCTCTACCAACGCATTGCTAACAGGTAGCCCCAGGTGGTAGGCCAGATTGGTGCTGGTACCAATGGTGACCACGGTGCCACCGGCTTCCATGAACTTCTTGAGGGCTGGGATAGACTTGTCTGCGGTGATAGAACCCAATTGTGAACGGTACTCGGCAGGAATGTCTTCCGGCTTGGGACCTCTTCCTTCGTCGCCTCGTTCATTGTTTCCCTGCGAGCCAACTGGTGGAATGGCCCGCGTTACAAACAAGATCACATCATACTTCTTGTTCAAATCACCGGCGTCAATGTCCTTTGCATAGACCAACTGAATAGGGAAATGGTATTGTTCCATGATCCAGCGCGTCCAGCCCGAGGGCATAGAACCGCCGTAGGTATCCCAAAGGGCGATGCGCATGGGAGAAACCTTGGTAGTGGCACCGGCCGGACGTTGCCCTACTCCTTTGATGGTAAGGCCGTAATCAGCGGCGGCTTTTTGCACGAGGGCTTTGGATTTGTCCGTAGCCGGAACGAAGAAATTGCCTTGATCAGAACCAGCGGCAGGCATGCGGTACACCTCGGCCCCGGCCTGGAGCAAGTCATTTACTGCGATGAACGAATGATTTGAGCGGGCATCCAGTACATAACCCGCATCAGCTGCTGATGCTTGCAGGTTGCCTTTGGGAGCCTGTAGTTCGCCGTACGGTACAGGTTGGAACGGTCCTTTGAAGCTGTCCAGAATGCGGTCAAACTGCACGCCCATCTGGAACGCCAGGGTCCAACCAGCGGCGTCATACGGCCTGATGGGCGGTCCGCCCGGGTACTGGAAATCGTTGGGGTGTTCCTGCGGTTCAAACATGTCCAGCACATGCGGCCGGAACGCCTGATCAGTCTTCACCACGTAAGAGCCAGCCGGATAGTTTTTGCCAGCCACGGTGAATGCTTCGGTAGCCCTGTGCACCTGAATGCCTGATTTAATCAATGCATTGACAAAGGTGACTGCCGTTGGGAAATCAGGTTGAGCTGCCGAGATGATGTAACCTCTAGGGTCACGTAGGGCAGGATCTTTAAATACTGTTTCAAAATGTTTGGCCGGAATACTGCCTCCGCCTCCAGAAGCTGTCTCGTTGTTGGAGTTATCAGCATCATCAGATTTGCGTTCTTTTGCGTTAGCGGCTGTAATGGCTTCTACGTGCTTGGGCGAAAGGGCCCAATAGTCTTTGCTGCCGCGTTCAATGGAGTTCTTGCCCATGCGGTAGATGTTGTACAGCAACTCATCGCGGTGGCGGGCCGCATAGTCAAGAACGGCGTAGTTGAGCGAGACGGAATAGTCAATGGACTGCCTGAAGTGCCACTTCTGCGGCGTGACCGGGTTAGGCGTAGCGCCGTTGGGCAACAGACGCTGCGGCACCAGGGGTACTTCTTCCGGGGTCGGGTTCCCGATGATCTCTGTGAGCAGGCCTACCATGTTGTGAAAGTAGGGTGTAGTGCGCAAACCGCCGTTCCACCAGGTAGAAAAGGAAGAACCGGCGCGCTGGGTGTAGCCGGGCTTGTCTTCGGCGTTGAGGCGGTTGTTCATGGCGGCGCCTACGGCATCAATGCTAGTCACCAGCAATGGGTCGTACACGTAGTTGAACGGGTCGCGGTACGGCGGACCTGCCAGCACCGAACCCGCAGGGCCCCGCTGGTGGTGGTTGTACATAATCTGCGGAATCCACTCCACAAACAACTGGCGGCTGATGTTCTGCGACTCTTTCATGTTGTTCATAAAAAAATCCCGGTTATTGTCGTGGCCCACGTATTTCTGGTACAGGCGGGGCAGATTGCTCAGAGAACGGTCTTTTTCTTTGCGAGCGCGCATGTACCAGTTGCTCACCAGTTCCTGCCCGTCGGGGTTGGCGTGCGTCATGAGCACGATGGTCTGGTCCAGCAGGCGCTTCGTCTCGGCATCCTGGCGGTTTACCAGGTTCCAGGCGGTTTCTATGAGTTGGTGAATGCCCACGGTTTCGGTGGCGTGCAAGCCGCCGTCAATCCAGACCACGGCTTTGCCTTCGGCGGCCAGAGCGCGGGCTTGTTCCTCTGTCAGGTTTTCCGCCCGGGCTAGTTTTTGGGAGATTTCCTTAAAACGGCTCAGATTCCGGATGTTCTCCGGCGAGGACACAATCAGCATGAACTGGTGGCGGCCTTCCTCAGTGAGTCCGATGTCCACCAGTTTGGTGCGGTCAGAGGCGGCCAGTTTCTTGAAATAGGCTTCGGTTTGCGTGAAGTTCGCTAACTGGTAATCATCGCCAATGTTGAAGCCGAAGTGCTCTTTAGGCGAGGGGACCTTCTGTGCCTGGCACACCGCCACCGTGAGTAGCAGCAGTAGGGTAAGGGAACGGTAGAATTTGCTGATCATAGGTGAAATTTAGAAGGTAGAGGAAGGCAATAGAAAAGGTAAGCTATTCTATGTTTTGTGTCATCCTGAAAGGATCTTGTGGGCGAACGGTAAAAGCGTAAAGACAGGGCTTTCTAGTTCGCTCACAAGATCTTTCCAAGATGACAAAAGAGAGTGTGTGGATCTTCTGGTATAAAGCGTTTTTAAGCTGCTTTTCAAGAAACAGGTCCTAAGCGCAACTCGTTTTCACGGGAAACTTCAGCGATGCAACTGTCTTACTGAGCCGCCGTCTTTTTACCTTTGGCAATGCCAGTTTCTGACAACAGCAAGAGCAAGGCGCGTTGGGTGCCTAAATGCGTGTTTTTGGCCACAAACCATTCCTCCAGCGCGTGCGCCCCGCCGCCGGTACCGCCACTGCCGATGGTCACGGCCGGTATATTCTTGGAAAACGGGATGTTGGAATTGGTAGAACCCACTCGCAACGTAGGCTCAGTGCCCAGAAATCGGGTAGCGGCCACACTGCGCTGCACCAAGGCTACGCCAGGATCAACGCCACCGGCCGGACGGTCCCCAATTAGTTTCACTTCAACGGTTAGGTTGGCACCTATTCGCTTCATCTGGTTTTCTTCCTGCAATGCCCGCTGCACGGCCGCTTGTAAGAGCTTGTCAATGCCTTCTACCCGCTCCGGACTCTCCGAGCGCATGTCTACCTCCATCCAGGACTCAAAAGGAATGGAGTTCACCGAGGTGCCGCCGCCAATCACGCCCACGTTGTAAGTGGTTTTGATGCCTTCTTTGGTGAATTTATCGGCCTCTAGGGCGAAGTAGTGAATGGCCCGGCCCAAGGCATTGTGCGGATTGGCCAGCCCAAACGCGCCGGAAGAGTGCCCGCCGGGGCCTTTGAATGTGATGCGGTAGCGGTGTGAGCCCAAGCCTCGGTTGGTTACGGTTCCAATACCGGTGCCATCTACGGCGATGTACGAATCGATTTTGGGGCCTTTTTCTGAAAACAGGTGCTTTACGCCCCGCAGGTCGCCCAAGCCTTCTTCGCCTACCGTTCCAATGAACAACACATCGGCTTCCGTTTCCAGGCCGGTTTTCTCTAAGGTCTTCAAAACGGACAGTACCATGGCCAGGCCTCGGGTATCATCGGCGACGCCGGGAGCTAATAAAGTGTCTCCTTTTTGTCTGACCTTCACATCGGTGCCCTCGGGAAAAACCGTGTCCAGGTGCGCTTCCATGACTACGGTTTTGGAGCCGTTTTTGCCTTTTCGGCGCGCCAGTACGTTGCCTACTTCATCTATCCACACAGAGTCAGCCCCGGCAGCGCGCAGCATTTCGGCGTATTTTCTGCCGCGCACTTCTTCTTTGAACGGCGGGGCCGGAATCTCGGTGAGCGTAATCAGGTCTTGGTGCGTTTGCGGCTCCAGGTCCAGGATGGTCTTGAAAGCCGCTTTCACCGTCGGGTTCTTGGCTAGGGCTTTTATCTCGTTTTCGTAGCGCTTGTCAACGGAGATAGGCTTTGGCTTTTCTGTGGATTGCGCCAAGGCAGGCAAGGTGCCAAGGACGAAAGTGGCTGGCAGAAGACCGCAGAGCAGACGCTGGGCAAGTTTGTTCATTCGTTTCGTTTGTAGTTGGTGGTGTAGGTTGGAAAGAAAGGTGATTTATGGTCTTTTCTCTCCCGGATGGTACGTGGCTTTGGCGCGTTTCTCCACGTCTTCGCGGTAGTAAGCGGCGTCTTTGAACTGTACATCGGCGTAGCGTTGGGCCTGGTCAGCGAAATGTGGAGAAGTAGGGTCGCCGCTTTGTCCGCCAGCCAGCATGGTTTTCGCCTTTACTTTAGGACCAAATTCCACCACGGCCACAAAGCTGTTGCCCGAGGTGCCGTACAGGCGCTTGGTGTTGTAAGAGTTCGCGCCAAACGATGCCAGTGCACCCCAGTTACCAGAAGCCATACCAATAGGAAGGCTCGGTTTGGCATCATTGAACGGCTGCTGAATATCGCCGGTGAGGCGCTGGAAACGATTAATCTCGCCCCAGGGCGTGTTCCACGTGCCGAAGTCTTTTTCCAGTTGTGCGATGGTCTGGCGGAAAAGGTCCAGGCGTTCTTTCTCCGGTGATTGGTTCGCGTAATACTCGAAGCGCTCAATGAGGTTCAGGTTTTTGGGCGCGCTGCCGTTCCTCGTAGAAATAGTCGCGTAGAAATGCGCCAAAGACATGGCTACTGATTCTTTAGACACCGCATAATTCCAGCGGCGCATCACGTCCATGGCTTCCTTCAACTTAGGGTCGTTCGGTTTCTGGTTGTCATAGGCTTTCACCAAGCCGGGGATGAGCACTTCAAAGCTGGGCAGGTACGGGTCATACGCCAGGCTGATGAGCTTGTCTAAGGTCAGGTTCTCCGCTTTCTTGAGCAGGCGCACCGCGTGAATGCCCCGGAAATTCTCCGGAGAGGGTGCCATGTACACGGGGTAATCTTCTTTTTTAGGGCTGTATTCACCGGCACTGGTGAAGGGTGTGGAGTTGCAGTTCTGAATCCAGCCGTTGGGCGGGTTGATCACCCGAATGGTTTCTTCCAACGGGTGTAGACCTTGCCAATCGGTTTTGGGGTTGCTGCCGTCTACGGGTTTGGAGTAGTCAAAAGAGGTGTCCCGTTTGGGGAAGAAGTTGCCATGGTAGTAGGCGATGTTGCCCTCGGCATCGGCGTAGACGGTTCCATTTGACGAGTTAGTCCGCAGCTGCATCATCTCGTTGAACTCCTTCAGGTTGCTTTTCTTGGTGCGGGTATAGGATTGGGTCAGCGCCTCTACCGGTTTCCACATCATAGCGGTGGCTACCCACTTGTTTCCGTTCTGGTGCGTGATGGGGCCGTGGTGCGTTTTGTAGGTTGTGAAGGTCTTTTGCTTGACTTCGTTTCCTTCTTTGTAAGCCAGGGTAACCTCAGAAGTAGTCACCGGCCGCTGTTCGTTGCCATATTGGTAGACCAGTTTGCCGTTCTTCTTGCTGATGGTTTCCTCAAATTCATCAATCACGTCTACGTATGCCGAGGTGTGCATCCAGCCGGTCTTCTCGTTGAAGCCTTGATAAATGAAGAACTGCCCCCAAGTCACGGCGCCGTACGCGTTCAGGCCTTCTTCGCTCACGGCGTGTACTTCGCCCCTAAAGAAGAAAGACGTGTGCGGATTAATCAGCAGCATGGCATTGCCCGAGGCGGTGTGTTTGCCCGAGATGGTGAAGCCGTTGGAGCCTTTGGGTTCCGCCAATATGTTGGGCTGCGCCGATGGCTGGTAATGGTAGCCGGTTAATCCCTGCGCTTTGTTGTCCTCGTAGAACGCCTGAATCTTGTTGAGCGGGATGCTTTCTATGTCGCCGCCAATGGAGCCTTCGGTGAAGTACATGGGCATCCAAGGCTCAAAGTGTGTGAGAAGTTTGGGTTTTACCTCGGGGTGCGTGTGCAGGTAATAGTTGATGCCATCGGCGAAGGCTTGGCAAAGCGACTTAAGCCACTCGGGACTTTTCTCATAGTTCTGGATGGCTTCTTTCTGCGTCATGTAGAGTTTCGCCCTAAGATCGCTGTAGAGCATCTCCTTGCCCTCCACCTCCGCTAACCTTCCCGTGGCCCACAGGTAGTTCCGTTCTACCCGGTTGAAATCATCTTCGCACTGCGCATACAAAAGCCCGAAAACGGCATCAGCATCAGTCTTTCCGTAGACGTGCGGTACGCCAAAATCATCCCTTATGATGGTGACCCGGGCAGCCTGTTCTTTCCATTTGTCTACCTCTTTGGAGGAGCTGATCTTTTCGCTGGAAGAACAGGAGAAAAGAACGAGTATGAATAGGTATAAAGTAGTGTTTCTGAAAAGGTGTTTCATGAACGAATGAAGGGAAATAGACGAGTTACCAATTTAAGGGTATTTTCCAGAAAACGCAGGTAAAACAGGAAGATTGATTCTGGTAGTCAGAGGTTCCACGTTAATTAGAGCCGCGCTTGCATAATGGCCGCAATGGTTTCAATGCCTTCCCAGAGGTACTGAATCTTGACGTTCTCGTTTTCGGCATGCTGGTTGTTGTCATAGTTCACAATGGGTACGGTGATGACCTTGGTGCCCAGAATCTCCTCGAAAAGGTACAAAGGCAAGCTGCCGCCCATGGAAGGAATTAACACCAACGGCTCTTTGGTAGTAGATTGTACCGCCGACTGGATGCTTTTGGCGATGGGTAAATCCATGGGTGTGCGTTGGGCATTGTAGCCGTGCTCCATCTCTATCTTGATTAAGTTGGGGTGGTTGCTGCGGTCTGCCTCGGTGGGCTCTTTGGTAAGCACATGAAAGCCTTTGCTCTTGATATGGGCAATTACTTTTTCTGCCTGTTTTCTGTAATCATTGCCTTTTACTAAACGAAGGTCCAAAACAGCTTCTGCCTTAGTGGGAATGATGTTGCTGGTCATGGGACCCACGTTGGCGCTGTGCAGGCCGTTGATGTTGAGGGTGGGAATCATGATGGCCTCGGCTAGGGAACGGTCAGGGCTCTCCGGGGTATGCACGCCTAGTTCTTTCTTCAGTACCGCATCCTGATCGGGGATTTGAGCTAGCGCTTTTTTCTCAGTGGCGGTGAGCGGCGTCACGTCATCGTAAAAGCCTTTTACCAGTACCTTGCCGTTCTCGTCTTTCATGGAAGCGAGTAGCTGCGTCAACTTTAAAGCAGGATTGGGCGCCCAGTTGCCGTAGTTGCCGCTGTGCAGCGGGCGTTTGGGGCCATACACGGTAAGCGCCATGTTCACATCGCCGCGTACACCATATACAATCGTTTTTTTGCCCGAGGCGTGCCGTGGGGCATCAATGATAATCCAGCAATCGGCCTGTAGTTTGGTTTTGTGCTGCTGGAAGATCTCGTTCAGGTGAATGGAGCCTACTTCTTCTTCGCCCTCAAACAGAAATTTGATGTTGGCTCCCAAATGCTGTCCGGTTTTTACCAAGGCCTCATAGGCATTCAGAATGGCCATCACCCCGGCTTTGTCATCGGCGGAGCCACGGCCTAAGAGGCGCCAAGCGGGGTTGACCGTGTCTCCGCTTTTGTAAGGTCCCATCATCTTGCCGCCACTTTCTAAAGGAGCCGTAATGAGCACGGGTTTGAATGGGTCGGTGCCCTGGTACCATTGTTTGGGGTTTACCGGCTGTCCGTCATAGTGGGCATAAAACCCGATGGTCTTGGTGGCGCCGGGTGTTTTGATTTCGCCATACACTGCCGGGGTGACCTTGGGCGTGGTGCCGGTCAGCAGTTCGGCTTTGATACCGCGGCGCTCCATCATCTCCTGAATAAAAGCGGCATTCTTCCGGATGTTGAGGGTGTCTGTGGAAACGTTGGGAATGGATAGGAACTGCACGTACTCTTCTAGCAGCTTTTTGTCATTCTGGCTGATGTAGGTTTGGATGGTTTGCGCTTTGATGGTAGGTAGGCAGCAAAACGTCACTACGGCTAAGCCGATGATTCTGTAAAGGTTGAACTTCATGCGCAGGGTGGTTGAAAAGAAAGCCAGAACTGACCAAAATGGCTTCTGCTAAGATAGCAAGGAGTTCTGCTTTTCAAATGGCCGCTGGCACTTGCCGAAAGCTTCTTACCTGAATTTACTTCCGTTGCTTCTTTCCTGTACGGGTACAAAGCAAGAAATCAAACCAACTCCTTTATATTAGGGATGAATTGACATTTTGGAAGATTTGCGTATGGCTAAGAAGATAAAGGGAAGGCGGGAGTTTCTAAAGAATTCGGGGTTGGCGGCGCTTCCCCTACTGTTGCCTGCGGGCTTGTCCACCCCGGCGTTTGCCAGTTACGCGGGCAAAGAAGAAAGCATCAATTTTGTGACCGATGGCGCGATGACTTCTCCGCTGGAATATGCTCGGGAACTCCAAATCATTGCCGAGAAGTACCCGGATACGCAGGACACGTACGCCAAAGGAGGGGCGGTGACCCGTTTAGAGGCTGAATTTGCCAAACTGACCGGAAAACAGAAAGCTATCTTCATGCCTTCGGGCACCATGGCCAACAACCTGGCGCTGCGGGTGCTGAGCCAGGGGAAGAGCAAAATCTTTGTGCAGGAAGTGAGCCACCTCTACCGCGATGAAGCCGATGCCGCCCAAACGGTGCACAGTAAAAGACTGATTCCGCTGGCGCCCGGCAAAGCCGAGTTCAGTCTGGAGGAATTGAAAGAGTCCATTGCCTACCACCAGAAGGGCGAGGTGTTTCAAAGCGGTTTAGGCGCGGTTTCCATTGAGAACCCCGTGAGAAGAGCAGACGGACAAATTTTCTCCCTGGAAGAAATCAAGAAGATAGCGGCTTACTGCAAAGAGAACCAGATAAAGCTCCACCTGGATGGTGCCCGACTGCATCTGGCCTCGGCTTATTCCGGGGTGCCTATCAAAGAGTATGCGGCTAATTTTGACACCGTGTACATTTCGCTCTACAAATACCTGGGAAGTAAAGGCGGAGCCATGCTGGCCGGAGATGCCGCTGTCATTGACCAAATGCCGCACTTGATTAAAATTTACGGCGGTAATATCTATCAGAACTGGCCGTATGCCGCCATGGCTTTAGACAAGATTGCCCAGATTGAGGGCCTTTTACAGAAAAGCAGGGCGAAAGCAGACCAGTTGTTCAGCCAGCTAAACGAATCGGGCATGGTGAAAGTCAGCCAAATCCCGAACGGCAGCAACGTCTTCAATCTTCAGTTTACCGGCTCCATGAACTTTGAGAAACTGACGGCTTACCTAAAAGAGAAAGAGCGCATTCAAATGCGAATGCCCGATAGTCAGGGTGTAGTCAAGTTCTTCGTGAACGAAACCATTCTGAAGAGAAGCAATGAGGCCATTGTCAACGCTTTCAAGAAAGCCATCAACTTGTCTCTGGTATAATTCGCGATTGATTTTGGGCCTGAATTTCTGAGGCGGAAAGGTCTTTCAATGAACATTCATTTTCGCAATCTGAACGTTTTTAGGCTGTTTTGCCTAATTTGAGCTAATCTAATACCATCAATATGAAACACTTTTTCACGCTGTTCCTCTGTCTTTCCACGCTCTTGTCTGTCACCGCCCAGCAAACCCAAAAGCCGGTCTTGCACGGTAAGAACTGGATGGCGATTACGGGCAAACCACTGGCCGCCACCGCCGGAGCCATGACGTTCCAGAAAGGCGGAAACGCGGTAGATGCAGCCTGTGCCATGTTGGCGGCAACCTGTACCATGTGGGATGTGTTAAGTTGGGGAGGCGAAACCCAGGCCTTGATTTATAACCCTAAAACCAAGAAAGTAATTGCCATCAATGCCATGGGCGTGGCACCCACCGGGGCTACTGCAGCCTTCTTCAAAGGTAAAGGCTACAATTTCCCGCCGGAATATGGCCCCCTAGCTGCCACCACACCAGGCACGCCGGGCGGACTGCTGCACATGCTAGCCAATTACGGCACCCTGAGTCTGGAGCAAGTACTGGCCCCAGCTATGGAAATGGCCGCCGGGTACCCCATTGAAGCGCAGACCGCCAACAGCTTTGAGCGGGAAAAAGCGCGGCTCAAGCAATGGCCCTACAGCAAGAAAGTTTTCCTGACACACCCCGGCGAGAAAAGGGAGGCTCCCGAAGCGGGTGAAATCTTCGTGCAGAAAGACTTGCTGGCCACACTCACGAAACTGGTGGAATCTGAAAAAGCAGCCCTCAAAAAAGGCAAGAGCCGGAAAGAAGCCATCATGGCGGCCTATGACCGTTTTTACACCGGCGACATTGCCAAGGAATTTGTGCGGGGGTGTCAGGAGCAAGGCGGACTCATCACCATGCAGGATTTAGCAAAGTGGAAGCCGCTGGAAGAAGAGCCGCTCACCACCAATTACCGGGGCATAGAGGTCTACAAATTGCCGCAATGGACCCAAGGTCCGGTGCTGCTGCAGGCACTCAACGTGCTGGAGAATTTCGACTTGAAAAGCATGGGCTACAACAGTGCGAGGTACATCCATACTCTGTACCAAACCATGAACCTCACCTTCGCCGACCGTGATTTCTACTATGGCGACAATTACTTCGCGCCGCAGGAACCCATGAAAGGATTGCTGAGCAAGGAATATGCAAAGCAACGCGCCTCCCTGATTCAGTTTGACAAGAATAATCCCGCTATTGGACCAGGCGATCCTTACCCGTTTGAGGCAAAAGGGGCTAAAAACCCGTATCTGAAACTGCTCAAGGAAAGAGGCTACGAGCTGGACACCACCAAACGCAACTTCGCGCCTACCCATGACATCCGGAACGGTTCTTCTATGGTAGATTATCAGCAAAGGCTGTGGTTGGGGACCACCACCATGGAAGCCGCCGATAAAGAGGGTTGGGTGGTGTCAATTACGCCCAGCGGCGGCTGGAACCCCGCGTGCATTGCCGGAAACACCGGCGTAGGCATGAGCCAACGCATGCAGAGCTTTGTGCTGGATGCGAATCTGAATCCGTTTAACGTGGTAGAGCCCGGTAAAAGACCCCGAGTGACCTTAACACCTTCCATGGCCTTGAAAGACGGAAAGCCCTTCCTGTCCTTCGCGGTACAAGGCGGCGATACACAGGAGCAGAACCTGTTGCAGTTCTTCCTGAACGTAGCCGATTTCGGGATGAACGTACAGCAGGCCGCCGAGGCGGCCAACTTCAACACGAACCAGCTCTGGCTTTCCTTGGGCGGCACCAAAACCGATGACCGTCAGCCCAAGCCCGGCCAAATTCTCTTGCATGACAGCACGCCGGAGGCCGTTCGGGAGCAGTTGAAGAAAATGGGCTACATCATGAGTTTCGATGATCGCACCAGCGGCCCCATCAATGCCATTTATTTTGATTGGAAGCATGGCAGTTTCTGGGGCGGTTCCAGCAACCACGGCGAAGATTACGGCATTGGTTGGTAAGGCATGGAAAAAGCGTTTCACCAAAGTTCGTAGCGCTTTTCGGCTGTTTTCCTGAAAACAGCCTGTAAAAAGGAAGTTAAAGGTAGTTTTCCTAGCTCGCATTCCCGACGCGTGTGCGCTGCTTGCTGCATTCCGCCGCTTATTAGGCAATGGTGCAGTTCAATTAAAAACGAAATCCCAGTTCTGGTCTAAGAGACCAGAACTGGGATTTCGTTTTTAGGGCTCTTTTCAGGAAAACTCACTTAAAATGCACTTGCGCTAGAATTTGATTCTCCAAAAGACTGGCTCAATCCTCTTTTTACCTTTTTAACTAGCGTCTCTCCGCCCCGCTTTTAGCCTCCTATTGCCTCAAGCAGGGCTTGCCTCCCTCAGAGGTAAACTCCTTTGTTACAACTTGATTCTGAATATATTATTTGCTCGATATTTAGGAATAGTTATGCACTTAGCAGTATGATATTACTTTTTATTTGATAAATTTGTCCAATCATACATGATTTGTATTATAGCTATCTTGTGAGAGGAAGGATTGAGCCTTTGTGCTTTCTGATTCTCCAAGGATTATCTTATAAAATAGATGCATAAAATTGAATAAAGTCAAATAAGTACTAATATATGTATACTTTTGCTTATAAACCATATTGGGTAACAGTAATTGGATTAATGCCCCAAAAAGTATTTATATAGAACTTGTAGGAGGGTGCATGAAAATAAGATTACTACTACTCTTGTTCTTTCTTTTATTTCAAGCCGGAGCTTTTGCACAAATAGCTCCAGCTTTTAAGACCTTGCAGCAAGTTTCGGTGGCGGGCGGTGCAGGTTATGAGAACAAGGGCAACAGCAAAGTAAAGCGGCAGGTGCTTCCGTCTGGCTTAGCATCAAGAGAGGCGTTAGAAGAAATTGACCGAGTAGCAGCGGAATTGAAGCGCCAGCAGCCTACTACCACGTTGTCGGGGGCGGCTTTGTCGGGCGGTAAACTGTTGCCGGGTGTGTACCGGGTAACAGGCGATGTGCATCTTCAGAAGTCATTGGAGTTGCTGGGCAATAAATTCCCGAACGGGATTTTTGTGTTTCAGGTGGAAGGAAGCCTGACCATAGATCCATCGGTGAATGTAGAGCTTCAGCAGGGAGCCAGGGCGAAAAATGTATTCTGGCAAGTAGCGGGTAACGTAACCGTAGGTGCCCAGAGTTCTTTCAAAGGAACCGTAGTGGCAACGGGCAATATTGCCGCGGGCAAAGCCGCTGCCGTAGAAGGGAAACTGCTCACCAAAGCAGGAAGTGTTTCGCTGGCTGGAACCACGGTGACCGAATTAGGATCTGACCATATCTCTGACCTGGAGGTAAAACACGTGGTGACGGATGGTCCGTACCGCGTGGGGCTTTTAGTCACGTACACCATTACCCTTCAAAACTGGGGCCCTAGCGAAGAAACCAACGTAGTCCTCAATTTTGAAACGCCTTCCGGTATTCAGTTCCTGGGGGCTACTACTTCCATGGGCTCAGATTTTGACCCCATCAGAAGAGAATGGATTATCAAAAAGCTTCCCAGCGGTACCACGGCCACCATGGTAGTGCAGGCGAGCATTCTCAAAACCGAGTTCTCCACCACCGTGGTTACCGTTACCGGCGACGGTACCGACCCCAACATCAAAAACAACACGTCTGAGAAATCCATCTGCGCCACGCCATCTAAACCCGGTGAGATAACCGGAAAAACCTCTGTGTGCGTCAATACCCCCGGCAACGTCTACCAGATAGAGCGGCTGCCGGGCACCCGCAAGTACAGTTGGAGCCTGCCCGCCGGCTGGGTCATTACCTCGGGGCAGGATACCAATGAGATTACCGTTTCTACCGGTGGTGCCGAAGCGCAGGGGACCATCTCGGTGCGGGCCGTGAACGCCTGCGGCGACGGGCCGGAATCGGTGCTGGAAGTGAGCACGGTTTCGTTTGCGCCTCCCACCCCTTCCGCCATCACGGGTCCTCTGGAAGTGTGTATTGGGCAGAAAGAAATCACCTACGCCATTGCCCCCATTGCCAGTGCTATCTCTTACGCCTGGGTACTTCCCAACGGTTGGACGGTGGTACGCGGGCAGGGCACGTCGGCTGTGACGGTGCTTCCGGGAACCCTGGGTGGAGAAATAAAAGTAACCGCTGAGAATGCCTGCGGCAAAAGCGCCAGCAGCAACGTGCAGGTAACTGTCTCCCCCGCCGCTCCCGCAAAGCCGGAACCCATCTCGGGCCAATCCCAAGTCTGCGCCAACACCAACAATGTTATTTACCAGGTAGCCGCCGTTCAGAATGCCACTAGTTACACCTGGACCGTTCCGGTAGATTGGAGCATTATCAGCGGCCAGGGTACCGCCAGAATAGTGGTAAGAGCCGGAGCCAGCAAAGGGCAGGTAACTGTCAAAGCACAGAATGGCTGCGGGGATAGCCCGGTGACCGCCTTACCCGTTTCCATTTCTACCGAGGCTCCCAAAGTAGGAAATATCTCCGGTGATGTAGCCGTGTGTAGGTCTACTGCTGAGCACACCTATTCCGTAGATGAGATTGAAAACGTGGGCACTTATACCTGGAGCGTCCCTGCGGGTTGGCAGATTGTTTCAGGGCAAGGTTCCCGTAGCATCAAGGTGAAAGTAGGTGCCAGCGGCGAGGTAAAAGTAATGGCGTCTAATGGCTGCGGAGACAGTGCGCCGATTGTCCTGAAAGTAAACGTCAGTGCCGGGGCCCCCGAGCTTCCTAGTGCTATCATAGGAAATACGAACCCTTGCAACAGCGGCGGCGAACACGTGTATGCAGTAACGGCAGACGCAAACGTATCTGGTTATACCTGGGCAGTGCCGCAAGGCTGGATTATTGTCTCGGGGCAAGGCACGTCCTTCATCAAGGTAAAAGCCGGAACCACTTCCGGAAGCATTTCAGTGATGGGCAGCAACGGCTGCGGAAACAGCCTGGTGAGAACGCTGGAGGTAGTGCCAGTTGCCACGGCTCCGGTGGCTCCGGCAGCTATTACCGGAGAGGCCGTTCCTTGCAGCAACGGAGAGCAAACGTATTCGGTGCCTGACCCAGTCGCGGGTCTCACCTATACCTGGGCTTTGCCCGAGGGTTGGAGTCTGATTTCGGGACAGGGCACGGCTACTATTGTGGTAAAAGCAGGAACTACCGCCGGGCAAGTGATTGTAACTGCCAGCAATAATTGCGGGCAAAGTGCTTCCACCAGCCTGGCCGTAACCCCGGCCACCGGGGTGCCAGTTTTAGCGGCTACCATCCAGGGCGACGTAGCGGGTTGCTCCAACGCAAGCCAATTAACCTACAGCATCACCTCTACCAATGCGGCGGCATCTTTCCAATGGCAAGTGCCCGCCGGTTGGGAAATCATGAGCGGACAGGGCACACGGGAAATCCAAGTGAAAGCCGGAACGGGCAACGGCGTTATTCAGGTGTGGGCCAGAAACGGCTGTGGGCAGAGCGTAACCCGTTCATTGGCGGTCACGGCTTCTCCGGCTCTTCCTGTTACGCCCGGCCTTATCTCAGGGCAAACTGGCCTTTGCGCCACGGCAGGCGAGGTAACCTATACCGTGAACCAAGTGGAGGGAGCGGCTACTTACAACTGGACGGTTCCTACTGGCTGGACCATAATCCGGGGCCAAGGCACCACTTCGCTGGTCGTGCGCGTAGGGCCTTCAGCCGGACAAATACAGGTAACGGCTGGCAATGCTTGTGGAACCAGTCCTGCTTCGGCTCTTATTGTAAAAGTGTCTACTTCCCTTCCGCCTGCAGTTGGAGCCATCTCGGGAGAGAAAGCCTTCTGTGCCTCGGCTGCGCCGAAAACCTACTCGGTGGTAGAAGCCGAAGGCGTGAACAGTTATACCTGGTCGGTGCCGGCGGGTTGGGAAATTCTTTCCGGGCAGGGCACGGGTTCTATCAGCGTAAGACCCGGTGCCACGGGCGGATATTTGAAAGTAACCGCGACCAACTACTGCGGAACCCGCGCCGACTCTACCAACATTTCCGTTTCCAGGCCACTTTCCGGTTTTCAGGCGATAATCACAGGCGCGAAAGCCGCTTGCGTAAACGATGAACCCATTACGTATTCTGTAGAGGCAGTTCTGGGAGCTACCCAGTACACCTGGTCGGTTCCGGCTGGCTGGCAGATAATAAATGGGCAGAACACCACGTCTATTCAGGTAAAAGCCGGTGCAGGCGCAGGCAGTATTTCGGTGGCTATTTCAGATGCGTGCGGCGGCAGTGCCACGGCTAATTTGGCGGTAAGTGTCTCCAGCAAGGCACCGTTCGCGCTGGGACCAATTACCGGGCAGTCGGCTACGTGTACTACTTCGCGCCTTACCTATCAGGTGCCCAATGATGCCCAGGTAAACACCTATACCTGGACAATTCCCGCTGGCTGGAACATTGTAGCCGGGCAAGGAACCCACATGATTACCGTAGTGCCAGGAACCTCAGACGGCCAGATAAGTGTGCAGGGCGTGAACGGTTGTGGTATTACGTCAAGCACTAGTTCGCTTCAAGTGCAGGTGCAAGCCGTAGCGCCTCTCCGCCCGAATCCTATTCAGGTAATGGCGGCTGCGCTTACGCCTTGTGCGGGTCAAAAAGGGCTGGTTTTCGAAATTGAAGCCGTAAACGGAGCTGTGGAATATGAATGGACCATTCCGGTTGGTTGGGTTATTGAAGATGGGCAGGGCACTACCAAATTGACGGTAACCGCCGGAAGCCAGAGCGGGCAAGTAAGCGTGATGGCGAAGAATGGTTGCGGACAAAGTGAAAGCCGCGCTGTGGCCGTGGTGCCCACCACCGGAGTTCCGGTGATTACGGGTGATATTTTGGGAAGTACTTTGGTGTGTGCCAACACAGGCAGCGCTACCTACAGCATCAACAGCCCTGGGGCAACCCAATACGTCTGGTCTGTGCCGGCGGGTTGGTCGCTGGTGGCTGGTCAGAATACCAATACCATCACCGTGATTCCGTCTGCCACGGGTGGTCTGGTCTCCGTGAAGGCCTTCAACAACTGCGGGGCAAGCCTGGAGAAAAGCCTGACGGTGGTGCCAAGCGTGGGCGGCAACATGAAACCCGGCGTGATTACAGGCCCCATTGCGTTTTGTGCTACTGGGGAGCAGCGGGTGTACACGGTTTCCCAAACCGAAAGCGCGGCTTACGAATGGAGTGTGCCTGCCGGCTGGAAAATCATCAGCGGGCAAGGAACAGAAAGAATTGTAGTTTCTACCCAAGCGGGTGCCGGGGTAGTCAGCGTGAAAGCCGTGAACGGTTGCGGCAACAGCGCCGAGGCCAACTTATCGGTGACGGTAGCGCCCGGCTTAGGGGTTGCTCCGGTTATCAAAGACGAGAGTTCGGCGTGCGTGGGCAATCAGTTCTCGGTACCGGCTATGAGTGGCGTTTCTTATAAATGGAGCATCGTTTCAGATACACCGGGTTGGACTATTACCTCGGGGCAGGGCTCTGAGAAAGTAACGGTGCAGGCACCGGAGAATGCGCTGCCGGGTTCTGCTAAACTGTTAGTGGAGGCCAACAACGGAACCTGTGCCACCACCTCGGCTATGCTGGACATAGTGCCTAAATATTTGGCTCCGGAACTGCACGTGCCCAACGTCTTCTCGCCTAACAATGACGGGAAAAACGATGCGTGGGTAGTGGCCAATCTGCTGGAATACCCAGACAACGAAGTAGTGATTCTGAACCGCTGGGGTAGTGAGGTGTACCGCATGAAAAAATACCGCAACAACTGGAACGGCGGCGGCCTAGCCGAAGGAACCTACTATTACGTGCTGCGGGTGCGTCTCTGCGAAGGCCAGGAAGAAACGAAAAAGGGTTACGTCACCATCATGCGCTAAACAGAGATGAGGAGAATGAAGAACGCGATGAAATCTGTGTTGGTGCTGTTGGCGTTGCTGGGCCTTCCGAAGGTAGGATTTGGGCAGCAAGATCCGCAGTTCACGCAGTACATGTTCAACGGCTTGCTGCTGAATCCGGCGTACGCCGGAAGTAAAGGGTTTTCCAGCCTCAGCGGTTCGCACAGGAGCCAGTGGACCGGCCTGGAAGGAGCGCCCGTGAGCCAGACCTTGAGCTTTGACGGAAACCTGAACCGCAAACTGGCCGCCGGGTTTCTCATCACCAATGACCGCTTGGGCGCGCAACGGTTTACCGACATCTCTTTCAATTCCGCAGTGCGGATTAGCTTGAACCCCCGCACTAAGTTGGCGGTGGGTATTTCTCTAGGCGCTACCCAGCAAACCCTGGACGGCACCAAACTAGACCCAAGTGAGCGCGACGATGTGGCTATTCCCCTGGGGATTGAACGGGCGGTGAAACCCAGCGCGCGGGTGGGAGCTTACCTCTACAGCAATCGGTTTTACACGGGCTTGTCAGTGGGGAACGTGGTTTTCTTTCGGGATGGCTTGCCCACCGACCCCAAACCGCATTTGTTCCTGACCTCGGGCGGGGTCTTTGATTTAAGCCGGAAGGTGAAGTTCAGGCCCAGCATCTTGCTCAAAGAAGATTTCAACGGTCCGGCTGCGCTGGATTTGAACACGTTTTTGCTGTTTCACGAGCAAATCTGGCTGGGCACTTCCTTCAGGACCACGCTGAACATCTTCAATAACCGCGAGTTCGCCACGGCTACCCGTCTGGGCAATGCGCTGGCTATTTTGCTGGAACTCCACCCTTCGCCGCTCATGCGGATTGGGTACTCGTATGATTTCTCGTTGAACCAGCTGCGCAGCTATTCCAGCCATGAAATTTCCTTAGGGTATAATTTCCTGCAAAAGAAATATGGCCGTATGCTCACGCCGAGGTACTTTTGATTTTTTGATATGATGTATACGCCTGCATAAGGGCTGTTTTCCTGAAAACAAGCTGAAAGCGGGCTACGCTATTTACCAATTGGTGCAAGAACTGGAATTGTGAAGATTTTTTACCTCGTATTACTGCTTTGCATTACCCATTGGGTGACTCCTTCGGTGGCCCAGGGCCAGGCGAACCAATCCAAAGCAGATAAGCACTACACTAATTTTGATTACGCCCTGGCGCTGGAAGAATACCAGAAGCAGCTGGAAAAAGAACAACCCACGCTGCACCTCACTGAGCGCATTGCCCATTGCTACCGGCTCATCAATCAGCCCAGTGCGGCAGAGTTCTGGTACAAGCAGGCGCTGAGCTTTCCGGGGTCGGCAACTATCAATCTGTTGTATTATGCCAACGCCTGCCGCCAGAACGGCGAGTACACCATTGCCAAAAAGCACTACTTACTGTTTGCCGAGAAAGAACCCAGCCGGAAGCAGGAAGCTCTTACCTTGGCCAACGCCTGTGATCTGGCCATGAGCTGGATGGCCCGTCCTTTGGGAATAGACGTGGTAGCCGACAGCCTGCTCAATTCCTCCTTCGCCGATTTCAGTCCTGTTTTCTACCAGGACGGGCTGGTGTTTTCCTCTGACCGAGGACGTAGCCAGAACGGAGGAGAGCAGAAAGTCTACGGCTGGACGGGCGCACCGTACCTGCAATTGTATTACGCGCAACGCAAAGGACCCAGCGCCTGGGGCGAAATAAAACCGCTGGAGAAATCCATTAACACGCAGTTCCATAACGCCATTGCCACTTTCTCGCCAGATTTCACCGAGGTCTTCTTTACCCGTACCAAGCAGGTGAAAAATCGGGTTTTACCCGAAGAATTGATGACCGAAAACAACTGGCAGCGCTACTCTAAAAAAGATGAATTCATTAACCGCCTGGAGATTTACAGCGCCACCTTTGCCAAAGGAAGATGGCAGGACGTGAAGCCGTTTCCGTTCAATCAGGGCGAGAAGTATTCAGTGGGGCATCCGGCCCTTTCGCCCGACGGGCAGGTCTTGTACTTTGTGTCTGACATGCCGGGCGGCCACGGGCAGTCTGATATTTACTTCAGCGAGCGCCAGAAAGACGGCAGTTGGTCTATGCCCGTCAATGCGGGGCCTACCGTCAATACCAGCGGCAAAGAGGTGTTTCCGGTGGTGCACGCAGACGGCACACTCTACTTCTCTTCTGACGGGCACATAGGCATGGGCGGACTGGACATCTTCTCCGCCGAAGGCAGCCGGGCTACCTGGCGCAACGTGGAAAACCTGTATTATCCGTTCAACTCGCCGCGCGATGATTTCGGGCTGATTTACGAAAAAGACGGCAAAAGCGGCTACCTGTCCTCTAACCGCGAAGGCGACAAAGGTTCAGACAATATTTATCGGTTCAAACCCACCGAGATTCCCTGTAAGCTGGCTGGTGTTACCTATGCCCGCATACCCAACCGTAACGGCCGCGCCCGCCAAGTGCCCGTGGGCGATGTGAAACTAGAGGTTATGGTGAACGGCGAGGCCACCAGTTCCTTTCAATTGGAGACTGATCAAGACGGCCGTTTTCTGTTTGCCGTGAACGCGAACCAGACCTACACCATTAGGGGCAGTAAGAAAGGCTACCTCACCCGCACGTTCCACGTGATGCCGGACTGCCGCAAAGTCACCGACACCGTGCAGATTGAAATGGTACTGGACCGCGACACGCCCAACCAACCCATTGTGCTGGAGAACCTCTACTATGACCTAGACAAGCACAATCTTCGGCCAGAGGCCATTGCCGAACTTGACAAAGTAGTAGGCATGCTGCGCGACAACCCCACCATTAAGATTGAGCTGAGTTCCCACACAGACAGCCGCGAAAGCCACAAGTATAACCTCATGCTGTCCCAGTTGCGGGCCGCCAGCGCCGTGAAGTACATTCTCTCACAGGGCATTGACGCCAAACGGGTAGTAGACAAGGGCTACGGCGAAACCAAATTGCTCAACCGCTGCAAAGACGGCGTGCCCTGCTCAGAAGAAGAACACCAGCTCAACCGCCGCACGGAGTTCAAGATTATCAAGTAAAACGGAAAGTGATGCCGTTTTCAAGCCGATTTCTGAAAACGAGCCAGAGTTAATATGCTTCAAGTTTTCAACTTGGAGCTTTCATACCGCAAGTTTGCAACTTGCGTGTCACAAAAGTGAGCACACGAAAACGGAAGCTTTGAGTTATTTGAGGTACTGAAGAACAAGAGATTTACACCTTCTCTTCCAGCCATAGAAAGCCCAAAGACAACAACAAACCCAAGCCGAAGATCCACAAAGGCACGGCTTCTTCCTTGGTGAACGTAGTTGAACCGGTGGTGCCCGCTGAAACCAGAGCTGCTTTTTGCAAGGCTTGCTGCCGCTGGTGAAGTCTTTGGGTAGACCAGGCCGTTTCTGAATGCACGTAAAAACCAGCTTTGGCTCCGGCTTTCTCCTGCAAAGCGTACCAGCCTTTTGCTTTCGGCCAGATGGTGAAAACTTCTTGCGAGGGCAAGAGCGAAGAAGTATAGGAATACGTTTCAACAGCCTTACCTGAGGCATCTGCCAATGTTTTCTCCCCAGTAGAGGAGGAGGTAGCCGAAAAAGTGATGGGCTGTAATTCCTGAAAAGGCGTTGAGTTTTGGTGGGGAGCAATAGCCAAGGCTTCTTCTTCGGGTTTCGCCAAGGCCGTTAGAACGGTGGCCCAGTACTGCTGGTACAGCGTTTCTTTGCCTTCTAACGCCAACGGGAACGTCTCCGGCACCAAACTGACACCTACCTGTCCCATTCCTTTCCGGTAACGAACCACTTGTGCTTGGCCCGGGCTCTGTTCCCAAATCAAGGCCTGTTGGTCTTGCTTGGGTTGCAAAACTGCGTTAGACAACCCAAGCACGGCGTTGGTGCCCGTTTGCTTTGCCCACCGGAGAGCGGCGCTTCTGGCCTGTTTTTCTGAAATCGTTCTGAAAACGCCTTCTGTGAAGAAGTTGGTGGGTTTAGGTGCCTTTTGCGAAGGGGAGGTCAGAATCCCGAGGCCCTGCTGCCGTACCGCTTGTTGCAGCGCTTGTTTTTCTGCGCCACCCAGCGTCTGCAAGGTTCCGTCATCTAGCAGCACCACATCAAATTTTTGCAGCAAAGCAGGCGTGAGCCGGTTCAGGTTCAGGGAAGGTTGATTGACCCATTCGGTGGCGAAGATGCCTTTGCTTACCTGGTTTCGGACGGCTACGCGATGTCCCTGTTCCGCCAGAACGTTCTTCAGGAATTTGCTTTCAAACGAAGGCGCCGAGGATAGCAGCAACACGTTCAAGGGGCGCGGCGCTTTGACGGTGACCGGAAGTTCTTCCTGGTGCACAGAATCGTTCGCATCTTTCCAGCGCAGGGAGTACGCGAACTGCCCCGCCGTTTTAGGGGTGAATTTGAGAGAAAACGCCTGTGTGCCTTCTTTGATTTCCACGGAGTCTCGGGGCGAACCCGCTGCCTGCAAATAGACTTTTACATTCTGCGCTGCACTGCCCTGAAATCTGCCTTGCACGTGCATCTCTTCGCCCAGCGTGACATCCTGCGGCCAGGAAGCGGTTAGGACGCCCGCAGGTAATTCTGAAAAATGCGGGACCAGACGCAAAGTGCCTAACACAGACAGTTCCTCGGCCGGAAGGCCATAGCCCAACACGTGCATGGTCTTCACCGCCGGATGTTCTTGTTGGAAAGCGGCCAAATCGGTGATTGTTTCAGTTTTGTTGGCTGCCGTGCCAAAAGCATACACCTGGGGCTTCGGCCGAAAGCGTTTCATTAAGGACTGGAGCGTGTCTGGATGATAGCCCTCGGTGAGCAAGATTATTTCTGAGGCATTATAAGAACGAGTAATTTTTGGCGGCTCCAGGAGAAATCCTAAACAGGCCACCGCCGCCCAGGAAGCCAGCAGGCGCCAAAGGAGCCGTTTGCGGTCTGGGCGGCGCAGGGCCAGCCACGTGAACCACGCACCCAGTAAAACGGCCAGACCCAGAAGAAGCGGTAACGGAAGATGCATGGTTAGTTGAGCCGATTAAAGTAGTCCTGCGCCAGTTTTTTAAGTGCCCCAGAGGAAACCGGTTTTTGCACCTGTTTGCCCGAAACCGGCAAAAAACGATGCAACGCAGCTTCTACCCGCGTAAGGCAGTCGGGGCAGAGGGCCCGTTCTGCCCTGATGTCCTGTGTGAGTTGCCGCACGTCTTGCAGGGCCCGCAGGTAAGCACCTGGTTCCCGCACGGCGGCTTTCCCCAGCTCTTGCCCGGCTTGTTCCAGCAACGCCGCATCTGAAGCGGTGGGTTTGGTGCCTTGCCGGAGTTGTGCCACGCGCTGTAGGGCTTGACGGGCGGGCGTGGCTTTTTCTAACGGTTGTTCCTTGCGTTGGGTCTGGAAAGCCTGCACTTTGCTTAAATCGCCGGTGAGGCGTTTTTCGGGTTCTTTGAGGGGCGGCGGCTCAAACCCGCTTTTCTTCACGTACACCCTAGATTTCTGCTGCACGTCTTTGAGCATGCGCAGGGCTTTGTACTCAAATGGCAACGCTTCTTTGGGGCGAGCAGTGCGCAGTCTCAGTTCGGCTTCCCACATCTGGGCCAGCGCGCCTTTGAGTTGGGCTTTGATGGCGGGTTCAAAAAACGTGGCGGCCTCTTCCTGGTCGTGTTTGTGCAGGTAGGGGTCCAGCAGTTCGCCCATCTTGGTTTCGTGTTCGCTGCTTCCCTGTTTAGGGGCGTGGTCGTGGCCGTCATCGGCGGTGTGGCCTTCGGCTAAGTCTGGCGGGAGGGCGGCGGCGCCGATGTTCGATTCAAACTCTTCGCCCAGAAACTTACCGTAGCGCAGGCGCAGCAGTTTCTGGTCTACCCCGATGTTGTTAGACCGCTCCTGGAACACGGCTGGGGTGAGGCCTTTCTGCTCCTGAATCAGTTTCTCGGTGTCAATGATAATCTGGCGTTGGCTCCGGAAATACTCTGGGTTAGGGTTCACGCCCAGCGAAAGATCATCCATGGTCTCCACAATGGTGGTGTCCTCAATCTCTACCAAAAACGCCTCGGTGCGGGTGTAGCCCCGTTGGTTGTCCTGGGCCTGGAGGTAGAAATACAGCTCATCGCCGTAGGTCATGCCTAATTGCTGTAGGTTGAGGGTTTGATTGAGTTGTGCTTGCCGGGGTTGCCCACTAAAGGAAAGATTCAGCGGAATGCGCTGCTCCCGGAACTTCACCGCCTCGCCCTCGCCTTTGGCCACCGTGGCCACCAGTTCCGCCGATTGAAGTCCGTAATCATCCCGGAGGGTCGCCTGCACCGTCACGCGCTGCGGTTCCCCGAACAGAATCTCAGTGTACTGTTTCGGTTTCTGCACCGTAATGGCCGGTGCTTCATCTGGAATGACCTCCATGGAATAGAAGTCTGAAGCCTGCCCGTTCAGCCGCAGGTGGTACAAGGTAGATTGCGTTACGGTAAGAGAAGCCGTGTACGAATTCTCCTGGCCCGATACCCGCCGCAGTTGAATAGGTTTTTGGTTACTCACCAGAAGCTGCAAAGAAGCCACAGTTTGGTTTGTCTGCACCGTCCAGGTGACCTGCGCGCCCAACTCTACTTTAAACGAAGGCGTAGTCACCGCATAAGGAGCCTTGCGCGTATAGCCCGGCGGCGCAATGCGGACATTCATTCGCTCAATGGTCGGTAAAATGGCCTTGGGTTGCGCCACGGGTGTAGTCACATCGGCTGAGGTGCCAGAAGCAGAATCAACCGTTTTCTCCGGTGTTTGGATAAAATCGGGCAGAAACCAGAGCCCGGCCGCTACCACAATTCCGGCAATCAACATGATCCAGCCGCTCTTGAAGCTAATGGACGCGGCTTCCTGGGGCGGAATCTGTTCTAATATGCCAGCTATGCGTTGCTGTTGTAATTGCGGTAATAAACCCAGTTGTTCTTCGGGCTGAAGCAGTAATTCCGTACTTTCTTCCAGTTGCGGGTACTTCCGGTTCAGGTGCCGCGCTATTTTGGGCAGGTCTGTTCTCTTCTGCAGTTCGCGCCACCGCATGGCCTGTAACCCCAACGTGAGCAGGATTAAAAGAACACCCGCCGTTCCGCCGCCCACGCCGCCCCAGTCCCGGTACATCCACATCAGCAAGGCTGCTACCACACCCAATTCCTGCAGCGCCAGCAACCCCGCCTTCCGGCGGAGGTAGTGCGCCCGTACCTGTGCCAGGCTGGAAGTAGCGGGGATGATATGGGAGGTGAGGTGAGGCATTGGAGGGTATGAAGGTTTTCCGTATTTTCAGAAGTAGTTCTATTAATCAACATCATCACATTCAGAAGCTGTGATTTTGATGAATAACTTGTTGAATTCTTCTTCCATAGGCATCTCTTGATAAGCGCCATTGTATTTCCTTTGATGGTTAGCGCAACTCCACCAACCAAATGTCATAAGTTCAACTTTGGCGTAATCAAGTCTTCTAGGTGAATTTCTTTGCTCTTGGAACTTTGTTTCTAATCTTTCTGGTGCCAGATTTCTCTTCTTCTCTTTCTCTACAAGTTTCTCCCAGGCAGTAAACAAAGTAACCGTGTCTTCTGAAGCTAAGGCATTAACATATTCTTTGCATTCTCCAGAGTAAGGCTTGTTCAGGAGAATGCCAGGGGTTTTATATGCTTCAATAGTCAGTTTACTTAAGGTATATAATTCTTCCAGTTCCTTTGTCTTTAGTTCTTTGATGGTCCTCCAAAAACTGGAAGGTATTAATTGGAGACTCTTTAATCTACTGGTAGCTTTTCTGTAATCAGAGTCCAACTTAGCGCTTTTTCTATTGATATTTTCAATAGTCAACTCATCTGGGTAATCTAAGGTAACGTCTTCTAACTCCAAAACGCTATTAAACTTAAACCATAGGTAATAAGTGTCCTTTAACTGTTGCGCGGAATAAGCATTTGGGTTGAAAATGCCTTTATTCCTACATACTTCTGTTGCCCAAGAAAAAGTATTGGATGAATTGGTTTCATCAGGTGAGGCCAATGTCTGTGTAGTATCAATCCCAGCTATAGGTGCAAAACCTTCAGTAGCTTTTTCCCTCTTGGTTTGGCTGGAGCAGGAAGCCAGAAGTACGCCAATGAATGTTGCGACTAGATAATGGACGATATCTTTCATCGTTAGCTTTGTTTAAAAGTTCTTCTTCCCGCCAGCAGCCGTTCTAAAACCAGCAATAAGGCCATTAATCCCACCAACCACGGTTTCAAATCCAGCATCTCTTCCGTTTTAGGGGCTGTTTCTGAAATATTGCCGGTAAACGCTTTGGGGCGTTCCATTTCTGTCAGTAGAGTACGGGTATCATAACGGGTGCGCCAGGAGTTTTCTTCCGGGAAAAGCAGACGGAGGAGCAGTTCCGGGAAGTGTCCATTGTTGGGCAGTTCGTTCCAGGTGGGGTGAAAGCGGCTGTAGAAGCGGTAATGGGTTTGCAGTGAGTCCTGTTGTTGCGTGAGCACGGGGTTCCCGAAGCCGTCTTTCCACAGAACGGCTGCGCTTGCTTTCTGCGGCGCGGAAGTGCGTTGGTGCAAAGGAATGGGTTGCGAGATGCCGGAGATTTGGAGCCAGCTTTCGGTTTTCTGAATGCGGTCACTGCTTAGGGCGTCTTGCAGCATTTTCAGTCTGTTTCCCGAAAAACGAGTCAGAAAGGGAGCCGAAGGTTCATCGGTTAACCAGAAAACCCAGTCCGGAGCGGCAGATGGGAGCGGCTGGGGTTCAGAAGAAAGACTCAGATCGTAGGCAGCGCCTTTGTAGTCCAGGGCCGTTTGCAGGGCCGCCCGTAGGTACCGCACATCGGCTTGCCGAGACTTGGAGAAACGCACGAAGACTTGCAACTGCTGTTTAGCCAGCGGAAGAGAATTACGCGCACCGTCGAGTAAGGTGAGGGAATCTATAGTGGCATGCGACGTGAACCGGATGGCGGGTGCATCAGGCACGGAGATGGTCTGTCCGGCGACGGGTTTGGCGACTCTTCGCTCCAGAAAGGTGACGCCTTCCGCATCGCTTCGCCCCAGGCGCAGCAGCAATTGCCCCGAGGTGGTATAATACGCCTCCTGCAGCCAAGTGGTAGTTTGCGGAACGCTTACCGGAACCCAGGTGATGCCAGTGCGCATGGTGGGGAACTCGCCGCGGTGATGTCGAAGCAAATCGGTGGTGAAAACCCAGGCTTGGGCGTTGGCGGGCAGACTTCGGTTGAGGACGCGCAGCATGGCCCAGGCGTTGGTAGTGTCCGCAGGGAGGCTATCGGTTTGGAAGGTTTGGAGAGAGGTCCCTTCGTTTAGGGGCATTTTAGGAAAACCGGGCTGTAAACGGTGGATTTGCCAGCCTTTCAGGGCTAAAGAATCTACGGTGGTAGCTATCTGCGGAAGGTAGCGAGAGTGCAACAACGCGGGGTGCAGATAGGCGTGTTTTTCGGGAATGGCAGGAACCTCACGCTTCCAAAAGGGACCGGCTAACACCAAAGCAAGTAGCACCAAAAGCAGGCACCGCAGGAGCAGAAGCCAAGGCTCCGTGAGGCGCAGACTGCTCAATTTCCGGCTCTCAGAAGGCTGAAGCCATTTGATGCTGCCTACCAGCACCGTACGGGGCGGCTTTTTATTCCACAAGTGAATGGCAATGGGCACTGCCACACTAGCGGCGGCCCACAACCACGCCGGGTTCAGGAACTGGAGCAAACTAGAAAAGAAGATTCAAAGCGTAAGACATAAGAACAGAGCCGGTCTGCCCCAACCAAGATAGAGACTGCCGGTTGAAATTCCTAGCTTGCTTAAAACCTCCGCTAAGCGGGCGTAGAATTCCCCTGCGGCAGTTGGGTTTTGAGGTGCCGGTCATACAACATGATAGAACCCGCTGAGGCCACGTTCATGGAGCTGACGCCGGGCAACTGCACCAGGTGGTGACACCGCGCCCGCACGGTATTGGAAAGGCCGTGGTCCTCAGAACCCAACAGGTAAATGCAGCGCTCGGGGTGCTGAAATTGCTCTACGGGTACAGCTTTTTCGTCTAGTTCCACTCCCACCAACTGGCAACTGTAGGGCAGGTGCTGATAGAAATCCTCGAAATCTGAGTAATGGAACAGCGGAATTTCCTTCCAGCTTCGGCCTGTGTCTGAAGCCTGCTTCTTATACCGTCGGCCTATGGTGAACAGGAAACTGGCGCCCAGGATAGAAGCCGACCGCCAGAGCGTGCCCACGTTTTCTTCGGTCTTCGGTTCCATAATTCCAATCCCGAAATATCCTTCATACTGTGCCTTGTTTCGCGCCATTGTGCCGTGCCTCCGCAAAAATATAGCTGCCAAGGTCCGAGGCAAAGATAGCAGTACCATGTTCCTTTCAAGGCAGTTTCTTTGAAATCAGACTGAAAAACATCTTTCCAAAACTTCCTAAAAGCAAGCAGAAGAAATCTGACCACAACTGGAATGGGTGTCCACAACTGGACAGTTTTGTTTATAGCTTATAGACGCAAGTTGCTGCAAATCATTTATTTACCTATTGGCACGTCGCTTGGATAACATCTGCTGTCAAACGTGTAAGAAAATGGACAGAGAATTATCCCAAGCCGTAGTACAGAAAGCCAAACGCCACCATTGGATGAAGGTTGGCGTGGCAGCAATGGCGGTGCTGCTGAGTGTGCTGGCGTTCCGGTCGGTGCTGGAAACCCGGGTGTCCAGGTCCGAGCTTCGGTTCGCGACAGTGGAGGTGGGAGCGGTAGAAGCTTCGCTGACGGCTACGGGAACAGTAGTGCCGGAAAACGAGGAGGTGATCGCCAGCCCCATCCAGGCCCAGATTGAGCGTGTGCTGCACACTCCCGGCGACCACGTAGCCGCTGGTGAGCCGCTGCTGCTACTGGACAAGCAAACCTCCCAGACCGCTTTTGAAAAACTCCGCGATGAGCAGCAACTAAAGCAAAACAAAACCGCCAAGCTGGAAAATGACCTCCAGAAAAACGTGAACCAGCTCCGCTCCCGCTACGCCGTGCAGGAAGTGCGCGTGAAAAGCTTGCAAGCCGCTCTCGCCGATGAACAATACCTGCTCTCCATTGGCGGCGGCACCCAGGAAAACGTGAAAAAAGCCGAACTGGACCTGAAAGTAGCCACCCTGGAACTGGCCCAACTGCAACGCCAAATCAAAGACGAACAGGCCGCTGCCCAGATTGGCCGAAGAGAAGTAGGCTTTGAGCTGGAAATGCAACGCCGCGACATAGGGCAACTGCAGCGGCAACTGGCCCAGGCCGATGTGAAAGCCGTGCGCAAAGGCGTAGTTACCTGGGTGAATGAGGAAGTAGGTGCCACGGTAAACGCCGGTGACCCGCTGGCTCGTGTAGCTGACTTGAGCAGCTTTAAAATCAAAGCCACCATTGCTGATACCTACGCCGAGCAAGTGAAAGTAGGCGGGCCTGTCACGGTGCGGGTAAACGACATAGACTTGCGCGGCGAAGTAGCCAGTGTGCAGCCCAAAGTGGAGAACGGCATCATCACCTTCTATGTGCGCCTGCAGGAGAAAAATCACCAGGCTTTGCGGTCTAATTTACGAGTAGAGGTGTTCGTGCTCACTGATTTTAAACCCAATGTGCTGCGCGTCAAAAACGGACCTTTCTTCACCGGAGCCCCAGAGCAGGCCGTGTTTGTGGTGCAGGGCGACAAGGCCGTACGCCGCATGCTAAGAACCGGTGCCAGCAACCTAGATTACGTGGAACTACAGGGCGACATAGCTGCCGGCGAACAGATTATTCTCTCCAACACCAAGGAGTACGCGCAGCTGAAGGAAATTCATTTGACTGAAGACTAACTCTCCAAGCCATGAAAAAGACTCTATTATATATAGTGTGGGTGAGTTTCTTCGGCGCGCACTTGGCGCAGGCCCAAACCAACTCTTCCAGTCCTGAAATTGCCCGCCAACTAACACTGCAGGAAACCATTGACCTGGCGCTTTCTTCCTCTACGGCGGCTAAGCAAGCCAGCACGAATAAGACTAGCAGCTACTGGGAGTACCGTACCTTCAAGGCAGATTATCGCCCGCACCTCACGCTCAGCGGTACTTTGCCAGATTTTTCCCGCAGCATTGTGCCCGTGATTCAGCCAGACGGCACTACAGATTTCAGGGCCGTGTCCATCAGTAATTCAGATTTGGCTTTATCGCTGAGCCAGTCGGTGGGGCTTACGGGCGGGCAGGTGTTCATCTCCTCGCAAAGTCAGCGGTTCGATGATTTCAACCAAGGAGTACGGCGCTACAATTCCTTTCCGGCCGTCATCGGGTTCAAGCAACCCATCTTCGGCTACAATGCCCTAGCCTGGAACAAGAAAGTAGAGCCACTGCGCTTCCAGGAATCGGAACGGCAGTACCTGGAAGACCGCGAAACGCTGGCTACCACCGCCACGCAACGGTTCTTTGACGTGCTGCTGCAACAGGTGAATTATGAAATTGCCTCTAAAAACGTGGAAAACAACCAAGCCCTGTTTCGGGTAGCTGAAGAGAAATTCCGGCTGGGCCGATTGTCGAAGAACGAACTCCTGCAACTGCAACTCAGCCTGATGAACGCGCAACTGGCCCAGGCGCAAGCTTCCACCGAGCTGAAAACCGTGGTTCTGCAATTTGCCGCCTACGTGGGTCTGCCGCAGGGCGAAAAAGTAGCGGTGCTGGCGCCCAACCATGTACCGGCCCTGGAAGTGAACGAACAAGCCGCCCTGGAGCAAGCCCGCCGGAACCGAAAGGAACGTTTCCAATACGAGCGCAAAGTGCTGCAGGCCCAACAGCAAGTAGCCCAGGCCCGTGGCAAAGGCGGCTTCAACGCTGATTTGTACGCCACCTTCGGGCTCACTAAAAGCGCCAACAACTTCTCTGAAAGCTACGCTCAACCCGAAAACCAGCAGCAAGTCATGCTGGGCTTCAACGTGCCCATTATGGATTGGGGCCGGCAGAAAGCGAGCGTGAAAACGGCCCAAGCCCAGCTTCAATTGACGCAGTACACCGTGGAGCAGGAGCAGACCGCCTTTGAGCAGAGCGTGTTCACGCAGGTAAACCAGATTGACCTCCTCAAAAAACGCCTCCAGATTACCGCCTCCGCCGATTCCATTGCCCAGGAACGCTATGACATCACCAAAGCCACCTTCCTGGTAGGCCGCATCAGCATCACCGACCTGAACATCGCCCTCCAGGAAAAAGACCAGGCCCGCCGCTCCTATATTGCAGCGTTGCAGGATTTCTGGGTTGCCTATTATCGCCTCCGAGCCCTTACTTTATATGACTTTGAACGCGGCGTTCCGCTGCTGGCGGAGAAATGAAAAGTGGTGGTTTGGGGTTGTTTTTATGAAAGCGGGTCTAAAATCAGAGAACACGCATTTCGTCCCCCTTTGAAGGGGGTAGGGGGATGACAAAGGAGGAAGAAGAACTTGAACAGTCAGTAAATTATGAACAGAATAATGAACCTCGGGAAAGATTAATCAGCACTGTGGCGCGGAAGTTACTTCCGTGACTAACTGAAATATCAAAAGAAAGGCACGGAAGTAACTTCCGCGCCATAGCAAGAATCACGGGAATGTAGTAATCAGCAAAAGTGAATCATCCCCCTACCCCCTTCAAAGGGGGACGAAGAAGTACCAAGCTCAAACGGATTAAAGCTTGTTTTCCGGAAAGCAGGCTCTAAAGGAGAGAATAGCACATCAGCACATTAACGCATTAGCACATTAAAACATCAGCACATTATACTATGATACAGTTACAAGACATTGAAAAAGTCTACCGCACCAAGACCATTGAAACGGTAGCCCTCAACCGCGTGAACCTACAGGTGGAACGCGGAGAATTCGTCTCCATCATGGGGCCGTCTGGTTGCGGAAAATCTACGCTGCTCAACATCATGGGGCTGCTGGACGAGCCTACCGCTGGGTACGTGGCCATTGATGGACAGCCGGTGAAAACCCATTCAGACAGTAAGCTGGCCAAGCTGCGCAATGAGAAGATCGGGTTCGTGTTTCAGAGCTACCATTTGATTCACGACCTGAGTGTGGTGGACAATGTGGAGCTGCCTTTGCTATACCGGAAAATATCTGGCGGAGAGCGGCGCAAGCGGGCCTTGGCGGCGCTGGAGAAAGTGGGGTTGAGTACCCGCACGCGGCATTTCCCCAGCCAATTATCGGGTGGGCAGCGGCAGCGGGTGGCTATTGCTAGAGCTTTGGCTGGTGAGCCGGAGATTATTCTGGCAGATGAGCCTACCGGGAACCTGGACAGCGTCATGGGCGAGGAAATCATGGACATTCTGCTGCGCCTGAACCGCGAGGAAGGCACTACCATTGTGATGGTGACGCATGATGAGCACATGGCTCATAAAACTAACCGGCTCATTAGGTTCTTTGACGGGCAGCAGGTGGCGGATTCTTTGGTACTGGAAGCGCAAATCTAAAAGCCATGTTACGGAACTACATAAAAATTGCTTGGGCGGTGCTGCAACGGCGCAAGTTCTTCACCTTCATCAGCCTCTTCGGGGTCAGTTTCACCTTGATGGTGCTCATGGTGGTGACCTCGCTCTTTGACCACGTGTTCGGGCCGCAGATGCCGGAGCGGGAGACTGACCGGTTGCTGTTTGTGAACAACCTGCGCGAGGAACAGGGCGAAGGCTACAGCAGCAGCGGACCACCCAGCTATTACTTCCTGGACCGGTATGTCCGGCGCATGCAAACGCCCGAGAAGGTCTCCATCAACTCGGTGTTTACCCCGGTCAACAGCTACATCCATAACAAAAAGCTGGCGCTGGATATCAAGCACACCGACCAGCAGTTCTGGGAGATTCTGGACTTCCACTTTCTGGAGGGAAATCCCTTTGGGGCGCAGGAAGTGAAGAACGCCAGCCGGGTGGCCGTGATCAACCAGACGACGCGCAAGAACTATTTCGGGACGGGGCCGGCCCTGGGGCAGACCATTGAGGTGGATCAGGTGAAATACCGGGTCATAGGCGTGGTGGAAGACGTGCCGGTGCTGAGAATCAATTCCTACGCCGATGTCTGGGTGCCCATCACCCTCAAAAGCCAGGAATTTAAAGACACCGGCCTGCGAGGCGGCTTTTTTGCCACCATCAAAGCCCGGCAAGCGGCAGACATTCCTAAGATAAAGGAAGAATATGCCCGCATCATCCAGCAGGTGAGCCAACTTAACCCCAAAGAAAAGAAGCAGGTGCACTCCTACCCAGATACCATCCTGGAAAGTTTCGCCCGTAACTTCTTAGGCAGCGGCAAAGAAGACAAAGTAGGTTTTCTGTACACCATGTTAGCGCTGGCGGCCTTTCTGTTCATGCTTTTGCCTACCATCAACTTGGTGAACATCAACATTAGCCGCATCATGGAACGGTCTTCTGAGATTGGCGTGCGCAAGGCATTTGGGGCTTCGTCCAATACCATCATCGGGCAGTTTGTAGTGGAGAATGTTTTCCTGACGCTCTTGGGTGGCTTGCTGGGGTTTCTGCTCTCAGCGGGGGTGCTGGCGCTGATCAATGACAGCGGCATTATCATCTACGCGCAACTGGGGTTGAATCTGCGGGTGTTTGCCTGGGGGCTGCTCCTGTGCCTGGTGTTCGGGTTGATTTCTGGGGTGTACCCCGCTTTTAAAATGTCACGTTTACACGCCGTTGAGGCACTGAGAGGAGGCTCCAAATGATACGCCATTTATTCAAACTGATCTGGAACCGGAAGAAAAGCAACTTCCTGCTCATTACTGAAATGTTTTTCTCGTTCATGGTGCTGTTTGCCGTCATCAGCTTTGTGCTCTACAACTACCATAACTATAAGAAACCGCTGGGCATTAACCACCAGAACGTGTGGCAGCTATCCTTCCGGTCCAACGCAGATTCCCTGGGTCAAGCTAAGGCCATACAGGAGCAGATGATACAACGCATCAAATCTTTCCCTGAGGTGGAGGCTGCCTCTCTTGCCCACAACAACGTGCCCTTTGCGTTTAGTAGCTGGACCATAGATGTTTCTTACGGAAACAAAGAATCGGTGGAAACCAATAATTACGAGGTGCAGGATGCCTACAAAGACGTCTTCCAGTTGACGGTGGACCAGGGACGGTGGTTCGGGCCGCAGGATGCCGCTGCGCTCCATGCCTCCGTGGTCATCAACCAGGTGTTGAAAGACCGGCTGTTTGGCGAGGAAGAAGCACTGGGCAAACAGGTTAAGGTGGATGATTCTACCAGTTATACCGTGGTGGGCGTGATGCCCCATTACCGCGCAGACAGTGAGTTTGCCGTAGAGGAACCCGCGCTTTTCCGGCGCATCAACCTGGAGAAAGCCAAGCCCGACCAGCTGTACTCCAGTTTGCTCATCAAGGTAAAACCGGGCACCGGCGTGGCCTTTGAGGAGAAAATGGTGCGCGAGCTGTCACGCATCGCCAAAGACTGGACCATTGAGGTGACCACGCTGGAGAAAATGCGTCAAAGCAAAGCCAAAGTAACCACGGTGCCCATGGTGGCCATGGCCGTAGTGTGCGGTTTCCTGATTTTTAACGTGGCCCTGGGCTTGTTTGGGGTGCTGTGGTACAACATCAACCGACGTTATTCAGAGATTGGCCTGCGCCGGGCGCTGGGTGCTAGCGCCAAACAAATCCGGAACCAGTTTGTGGGCGAAGTGCTGGTGATGGCCACCTTCGGGTTGCTACTGGGTTTGGTATTAGCAGTGCAGTTCCCGTTGTTACAAGTATTTCAGCTTTCCGCCAGTATTTACTGGGAAAGCATTGGTGCCGCCGCCTTCCTGATCTTCCTGCTGGCCACCATCTGCGCGGTGTATCCCAGCTACCAAGCCTCCAAAATCTTCCCTGCTGTGGCCTTACATGAGGAATAATGCTTGTTTTCTGAAAACAGGCCCTAAACACACAAACCTGTGAGGTCTGCAAGACCTCACAGGTTTTCCAACGGTAGACCTCGTAGTGTGCGCAGCTCCTACGAGTATCTCTACCTAATCCATTTTTCTGCTTCTTTTTCAAAAAAGGCCCAAAAACACTACCTTCACTTACTGCTTCAAGAACCCATGATCCTGATTATTGACGATGACGTAGCCGTACGGGCTTCTTTAAGTTTGTTGCTCAAACAAGCTGGCTACGCTACGGCCCAGGCCGCCGGACCCGAGGAGGCGTTGCAAGTAGCGGCCAAGCAAATGCCCCAATTGGCCCTCATGGACATGAACTTCTCGATGGAAACCACTGGTGAAGACGGCCTTCAGTTACTGGGTCAACTGAAGCAGCTGTACCCGGCCATGCCGGTGATCTTGATTACCGGTTGGGGCTCCATCAATCTGGCCGTAGAAGGCCTCAAAGGCGGTGCCGCCGATTTCATCACCAAACCCTGGAACAACGAGGCTCTGCTGCAATCCATCAAAACCACGCTAGAACTGGCCCAACCTATGACCGAGGTTTCTTCCGGGAAATTGACGCGCAAACAGCTGGACGAGCAGTATGATTTCACAATGATTGTGGGCGAAGACCCTGGTCTGCTGCAAGTGTTACGCAACATAGGCCAAATCAGCGCTACAGATGCTTCGGTGCTGATTGAAGGCGATAGCGGCACGGGCAAGGAGCTCATCGCTGAGGCTATTCACCGGAATAGCCATCGGAAGAAAGCGCCTTTTGTGAAAGTGAATTTGGGCGGCATTTCGGCTAGTTTGTTTGAGAGCGAGATGTTCGGGCATCGCCGCGGCGCATTCACTGATGCCAAGACTGACCGCGTGGGCCGCTTTGAAATGGCGAACAAAGGCACCATTTTCCTGGACGAGATTGGCGAACTAGATATGAGCAGCCAGGTGAAGCTGCTGCGCGTGCTGCAAGACCGCACCTACGAGGTCCTCGGCGACAGCCGTTCTAAAAACCTGGACATACGGGTGGTCTGCGCTACCAACCGCAATCTGCAGGAAATGGTAGCCGAAGGGAAATTCAGGGAAGATCTGTATTATAGAATCAACCTGATCACGGTGAAGTTGCCGGCGCTGCGTGAGCGGAGTCAGGACATTCCGCGGCTGGTGCAGCATTTCGTGAACAACCTCAAGAAAACGTACCATAAACAGGAACTGCAGGTGAGCAACAAAGCCCTGAAATGGCTGCGCGAGCTGCCTTTGCCGGGTAACATCAGGGAGTTGAAGAACCTGGTGGAGCGTACGGTGCTGGTCTCTGGCAAAAGTCTGCTGGAAGTAGAGGATTTCCAGAACCAGTTACAGGGCGGTTCCCGGAAACTAGACGAGAAACTGCTGCCCTCGGTGGGGGCTATGACGCTGGACGAACTGGAGGCCAACATGATTAAGAAGTCCATGGCGTATTACAGCAACAATGTGAGCAAAGTAGCCAAAGCGCTGGGCGTAAGCCGCGGGTCATTGTACCGCCGGTTAGAGAAGTTCAATATTCCGTATGACGCTGCGGAGTAAGTTTATTTTGACGGCGGCGCTGCTGTATGCCGCCATGTTCGTGCTGGCCTGGCAACTGCTCGCGTACAATAAAATCATGTTTGTGGTGGCGGAGGTGCTGATTCTGGTCAGTCTGATCTTAACTGCTAGGCTTTACACCGCGTTTGTGCGACCGCTTAACCTCATCGCCGCCGGCGTGGAATCCATCAGAGACCGTGATTTTTCCATCAAGTTCATGGAAACAGGCCAGAAAGAGGTAGACCAGCTCATTCAGGTGTACAACCAGATGATGGACGAATTGCGGCAACAGCGCGTGACCCAAACCGAAAAACATTTCCTGCTGGAACGCCTGATTGAGGCCTCGCCCTCGGCCATCATTCTCCTGGATACCTATGACCGGGTGGCGGGCCTGAACCCGGCTGCGGCCGTACTGCTTCAGACCTCAGGGAGAGACGTGGTGGGAAAGCCTCTGGAGGAACTGCCTAGCCATTGGGGCAACTCGCTGGGAAAACTACCTAAAGATGAGCAGCGCGTGATCAGACCCAACGGCATTCAGACGTATCGCTGCCGAAAAATCAGGTTCCTGGATAAAGGCTATCACCGTTACTTTATTCTGGTGGAGGAACTCACGCAGGAACTGCTGGAGAAAGAGCGCAACGCCTACGAGAAACTGATCAGGATGATGTCGCATGAGATCAATAACTCCATTGGCGCAGTCAATTCCATTCTCCACTCCTTCTCGTACTTCGCGCCCCAACTCAACGAAGACACCCGCCCAGACTTTGACGAGGCGCTGCAGGTCTGCATTACGCGCAACCAGAACCTGGCCGGCTTTATGGCCAACTTCGCCAATGTAGTCCGAATTCCGCCGCCAGTGAAGCACCCCACAGACCTGCACCATTTGCTGCACAGCATTCACCGGTTAATGCTGCCCAGTTTTGAGCGGAAGCAAGTGACCTGGAAGTGGGAATTAGCTGATCAGATACCGTTTGTGGAGCTGGATGTACAGCAGATGGAACAGGTGCTCATTAACGTAGTGAAGAACGCTTTGGAAGCGACGGAGGAAGGAGGCTGGGTATGTATAAAAACCATCGCTTCGCCCCTGCAACTCCTGATTCAGGACAATGGAAAACCTATCACCCCTGAGGTGCAGGAAAAGCTGTTCTCCCCATTCTTCAGCACCAAAGCCAACGGTCAAGGTATTGGGCTCACTATGGTACGGGAAATCCTGCTGCACCACGGTTTTCGGTTTACCTTACAAAGCGGTGCCGATGGCTTGACTACGTTTCACATTTTGTTCTGAAAGTAGATTTTAGGCCCGTTTACTGAAAAGTGGGTTCAAAACAGGATTGGTAAGCGTATTAATAGAACGAACTTAAAACAATTGTCCCTGCACGAACTGTTGCACCCTTTGGGGTTTTGGCAAATGAAGGCCGGTACGTTTCTCCAGTTCTTCGGTCAGGTAGACCAATGCAGGTGGTGCGTGCATAATATCTTTCTGGTGCATGAAGAAGTAGACGGTTTGCAAGCCCTGTTCCAACCATTGGTGCAGCCTATCTGCCCAGGCCTGTAAACGGGTGTAATCTGATGGCACCAGACCATGCCCGTTAAACCGAATCATAGCGGTAGCCGTGGTGAGGCGCATGTGCAGCACGTCTCGGCGACCGGCTACATCGGTAATAATAGTAGTGATTTGTCTTTCGGTCATTGTGTCAAAGGCCTTCTGCGTCACCTTAGACTCTTTAAACCAGTTCTCGTGCCTGAACTCAACCGCCAACGGCACCTCCGCCGGAAAGTGTAACAGGAACTGTTCCAACACAGGCCACTCATCTGGCCCGAAAAACGGCGGCAGTTGCAGAAAGGCCATTCCCAGGCTGGAACCTAGTCCCAAAATAGCATCGCAGAACAGCTTGGTGGGCTCGCCCACGTTCTGTAGCAGTTGATCATGGCTGATGATTTGCGGCAACTTGGGGCAAAACACAAAGCCAGGCGGCACCGCCTGTTTCCAGCGGGCAATAGCACTGCTGTCTGGAATGCGGTAATGGGTGGTGTTCATCTCCAGCGTGTTGAACTGCCGGGCGTACCAATACAGCAACTGGGCATCTTGCGCTCCCGCCGGATAATAGGAACCAATCCAGGGTTTATTTGTCCAGGTGGGGCAGCCGAGATAGAGATTAGGGCGCGTAGGCCGGGCCGCCCTGACTAGTACCTGCTGCGTAGTCGGATGGTCTGGCGGCAAACGGAAGTCTACGTTCTTAATGTCTGGAAGGCGACCAAAATCCATACAACTGAATATTAGTTTCTGTCTATGTAACTGCTAATTCAGTAAGCATTTTACTTGTTTTTTGAGGGGAACGCTAAGTTTTTAAGAAAAAAATTATTTTTATTTTTGAGTTTTTATTTTTCTAAGGCTAAAACGAGGGTGTGGGAGTGTTGCTTTAATCCTATTAAGGTCTGAAAAAACAGGCATACGGCTCTTAAAGCTGTAAATTTGATGTCGCTAATATTGCAAAATTGGCATACCAGATTTTATGAAATAAGTTATATAAGTTAAAATATAGTTTGCACATTTTAATAAAAGTACATAATTATTTTAATTTTTTATAGGTCTATCATAGCCCCATTATGACATGGTTGCTTGGTGGTAAGAAAATTACCCCTACTTTTGTGGTCTTGAAATTGATGTTCCACCAACAAAACCTGAAATGGGGATACAGAAAATTTGCTATACGCTCACCGTTCTTTCAGTCTTTTTCTTCAGTTTTACGCTAACCGCCCAAGGGCAGGAAATAGGCGATAAACAAAAAGGCACGGCATCCTGGTATGGAGCCAGATACCACGGTCGGCCTACCAGTAGCGGAGAACTTTACAATCGTCATAAACTTACGGCAGCGCATAATGAACTTCCTTTAGGAAGTAAAGTTAGAGTTACCAATGTGGCCACCGGCGAAAGCGTGGTGGTGAAAATTAACGACCGCGGCCCGTTCAGCGGAGCCCGCATCATAGACCTCTCAGAGGCGGCCGCCCGTAGAATCAACTACCGCAAACACGGCCTAGCCAAAGTAACCGTTGAGGTGATTGACCTGCCAGACGCGTTTCTGGCCAGCAGGGCTAAGCTGAAGAAGCAAGAAGAGGAAGAAAAAGCCGCCTTGGCAGCAATTATTCCAGTGAAGCCTGTTCTTACCGTTTCTGGGATGGGCCCCTTGGCTGAACCTGTGCACGTTTCGGCCACCACTATTCCTAGCCCGGTTGCTCCTGTGTTAGCGCAAACCCAGTTCTTCGCGGTACAGGCCGGTTCTTTCGAGAATTTGGACAACGCCGAAGCACAGGTAGAGCAAATGCGCAGGTTTTACCAGAAAATGCCTATTGCGTTGGTAGAAGAAAATATCAACGGTCAGTTGGTACACCGCGTCTTAGCAGGCCGGTTCGTTTCTAAAGCCACTGCTGAGCAAGCTCGTAAAGACCTGTGGAAAAAAGGCGTCACCGGCTTAGTGCGGTCTCTGCCCGAACCTGTTCTTCTGGCCAGTGCGTCTTCCGCTGAATAGGTTTCCTTTACTTCCTACTCCGTTTACGTTCTCTTTCGCAACTACTCAGTTGTTTGTATTTTTGGTCTGATTCAAGAAAATCAGGTTAAAAACAGCCATTGCTGAATTTTATTTGCCGTGATTTGTTCTTCTTCACAAAGCAGCTCTCAAAGGCAATTTCTGCCAGAGAAGGGCTGTATACCAATTGCGAAGCCGAAGGCGTTATAATCAAAATTCAGAAAGTAGAAGTCTGCTATGGGTAAGATGAGAATCTGGGCAAAGGTGCTGCTGTGTAGCCTTGGCATTATCTGGGGACTCCCGCAAGAAAGCCAAGCCCAAATCATTGGCAAGGAAAAGAAGAAGCTGTTTTTCTGGCAGAAAGACAAAGTGACACTGGCGTCTGTTACGGCAGATACGGCCGTCCTGAATGATTCCCTGGCAAAACCTTCCTTGGCCACCGCTGCAGCCGACAGTGCTTTAGAGGCGAAAAACAAAAAAGACCAGAAAAAGGAGTCTAAAAAGAAAAAGACTTACTTCGGCTATCGGGTTAAAAAAGGGTTTGCCCGGCAGGGAAAAGGTAATAACCAGATAGTAGAGACCTTTTACTACCTGCGCGAGTACAAAGAGCCAAACCCCTATGTGCGGGACAAGCATTATTTTGACGTAAAAAAGCGCAAGATATTCAGAGCCGCTACTTTAGACCCTTCCAAAACCCAGATGCTTATTCTGCACGGGCCATATACTAAAATGCGGGGCGATGTAGTAATTGAGCAAGGCTACTTCTATGTAGGAACCAAACACCTGCGGTGGGAAACCTTCAGGCCAGACAGCACCCTTACCCAGCGGCAGCATTATGAGAAAGGCTTTTTGCGCGATGCGGTGATTTCCTATTATGATGCCGCCAAGACCAAGATCAAAGAAGTGATTCCCTACCAGTACGGACAAGTGCAGGGCGAATACTACAAGTTCTACGAAAACGGCCAGTTGGAATGGCAGGGAACCTATGACAAAGGCCGCAAAGTAGGTACCTGGATCAATTTCTACGATTTCCGGGGCCGCCGCCAGTTTGAGTTTGAATACGCTGAGTCGGCCTTCGACAAACCCATAGAGCCCGTTCTGGTGAAACAGTACGACCGCCACGGCACGCTGGTATTCGAAAAGAAAGATAA
>NZ_JBUDXA010000028.1:0-75111 GCF_054956755.1 Rufibacter sp. JT3400010
CGGAAGTTACTTCCGTGCCTAACGAATAAATTAAAGGAAAGTCACGGAAATAACTTCCGCGCCATAGTAGGCAATCCTCAAGGGGGAGAATCACTTCTTCACTACCGCTACAGCCACATCTGTACGAACTTCCGGCAGCGTAAAGCGGCAGATTCCTCCTTGCATTTCTGCCTGGAACTGCTCGCACATTTTACCTTCTAACGTGTTCCAGGTAGTAACTTGGTAAAGGCCATCCTGCAAGCCGGGGATTTCTACCTCTACAGAGAGGGGAGCCGCCTCTGGGTTCATCAGGCGCTTTCTTTGGTAGAGGGCATCGGTACGTAAAAGCCACACCACGGCCTGCTGGGCATCGGCGCAGCCGAAAACAGAGAAAGAGGGTACTGATATCTTTATTTCTTGGTTCAGGTTTTTTCGCTTAAAGATAGACCAGTTGATCAGTTCCAGAAAGCCAACCATGTTCTTCTGCGCCACCCGCATACCGGGCGTTAAGGTGTGTGGGTGGCGGTTGGGCCAGCGCATGCCGCCGCCCGCCGCGCCCGAGGCCAGGTGCGCCCACTGGATGTGCCGGAAATACTCGTCGTCAAACTCAGGAGCCAGGGTGTGCTTTTTGTCTTTGAACAGGTGAATGGGGCCGTGTTCGCTATCAAAGAACGGACGGTTTTCGGGCGCGTGTTCCAAGGCTTCGCGCACCAGTTCCCCTACTTTGATGGCCGAGTCTACCGTATTTTTAGGGTAGTCAATGGTTTTGGCGTCATAGAAGTGGGTGCTGGCGAAATCAAGCAGGGGGTGCCGGAAGATGGTGTCGGCGGTGTCTGGGTGCGTGTGCAGGATGGGCCCGAAAATAGAAACCGTCTGTGGGTGCGAACGGCCGTAGAGGCGCAGTTCCAGCTCGCGCACGTGTTCGCTTAACTCGGTAGCGGCCTCTGAGAATCCGGCGGAGTTGTTGCCCATGTGGGCGGGATGCATCTCGTTCCAGAGGTCCCAGGCGAAGAGTACGCCGCTGCCGCCCCAACGCTCTATCACAAACGTGAAACGCGCCTTGATGGCCGCCATGGTGTCTGGGCAGAGCAGCCATTGCCCGCGCCCGGCGCAGGGGCCGCCCAGTTGCTTGTTGTACGGGTGGTATTTCCACTTGAGCCACATCCAGAAGGTGTCATAGGGCGTGAGTAAAATGCGGAGGCCGTACTTGGCACAGAGCGCAAAAAGGTCATCCCAGAGCTGGATCATTCTGGGGTTGAACGTGCCAGCGGGCTTTTCAAAATAGCGGTGCTGCACTTGGGCATATTCCAGCATAAGCCGCAGACAAGTGACGCCGTGCTGCGAAACGTGCGCCAGGTATTCTTCTACGGTTGCCAGGTCTTTGCGGCGGAACAAGCCCTCCAATTCGGGCCACGTGATAGCATCGTTCTGGCCCACAGGAGTCCAGGGTTGGCCGTCTTCGGTAATGAAATAGGGAGCGTCTGGTGCTACTTGTATCCAGGGGAGGGTAGCAGGAGCAGGCGGTAAAGGCATAGGAAAGGCAGGCGTGGTTTTATGATAAAAGGGTGATGGATTCTTCCTGGTCTTGAATCAATTGGTTGATTTCAGAAAGGATACTGTTGATTTCTTCCCGGTCCTCGGGGTTCTGGATGCTTCCATGCGCATCGTCTCTGATGACGAGGGCCTGGCGCACCAGTGTTTTGGTATGGGTCTGGTGGGCCTGGTCAGCGTACAGCATGTGCTGAAGCGTCATGAGCAGTTTGCGTACCACCATCACATCGGTCTTGCCATAGGTACGGATGGGGGTAAGAAAATTGTAGAGCAGCGTTTCCAAAGAGGTGGGACGCTTGATGATACGCAGCTGTCGGTTAGCGTCCAAGAGGCAACTGGGCGTGAAGCTCTTCATGCGCCGGATAAGGAGTAAGGCAAGAAAATCAAGCGAAGCCAGGGCGGTGCCGGGGTCATTGATGCCGGGGCTCAATGCTTTTACGCCTACTTCACATATCTGCCTCAGTCCGTTTTCAAAATCATACACCACCACTTCCTCTAAAGAGAAAATGAAACAGTCCTGTATGTCGCCTAAGAGCGGTTCGTCTTCTTGTATATTCCGGTTTACCCGTACAAACGGAAAGCCCGGTACAATGAACTTGCCGGTAGAAATAGTTATCTCCAGGACCAGGTCATTTTCCTGGGCCAGTTTGTTCAGACTTTCCAATTCTATGACCCGCAGGTAGCCGCCCTCTTTGCTTTTCACCTCAAACCAGGTCTCGGGGTTTTTAAAGTTTTTGAGCACCTCATTTTCCTGCATACTCTCCATTTCTTTCTCCAAGGCAGTGATGGTAGTGCCATAGATGCGGGTGAGAATGGTATCTGGTTTAATGGCCCGGGAGATGGAATGAATGAAGTACACAAACAGCGCCACGCACAGAATAGAGAAGAAAACCCCTAGCAAAATACCCAGCATGGGCACACTGGCGTTTTCTTCGCCGGGCTTGAAGCTCAGGATAAGAATAAGGGTGTAGAGAATAGTGCCTATGTTCACCCCCAGCACCACCTGGTTCATTTTGTCTGAAATAAGACCGGGCACCACCCTTGGGGTTAAGTTAGAAGTGGCCTGGCTTAAGACAATCATCACCATGGAGAAACTGAATACCATTAAGGTAATAGTACCAGAGGCAATGGTGGTTAAGACGGTGCGGGCGTTCTCTGGTTCACTGTTCAGCTGATAGAGAAATTTTCTCTCTATAAAAGTACCCAGTGTAGTACGTTCAAAGTATAAGACGAAAAAGCCCAGAAGCAGAAAACCTAATGCTATCACTGAGGGCCAAAGCGCAATGCTATTGGTAAGGGATAAGGAAAATTGGCTGAATCTCTTGTATAGTTTGTTCATGAAACAGACAGCATAGGTTCTGTGTTTGCAAACCTAAACGTAAAGCAAGGGGGTAGGGATGATGAATAAATACTATGAATGCCGAGACGTTTTTCTAAAAAAACAGCTCTGTCACCACAAAGGAAAAGACGGAGATCACAAAGCCTACCATAAAGAAAATGTAGGCAAACCGCAGGCTGGTGTACTTTTTCTGCAGCACCAGGCCCAAATGGTAATTGTCTTTGATTAAGCTGCCGTACAAGGTTTTAGGGCTGGACATCATATCGGTGACTCCTTGTTCGTATTCCAGCAGGCTCATGCTGTGGAAATCTCCAAAGAACATGAGGTTCACCTTTTCTGAGCTCGCATTGGTTTGGACTGGTTTGTCTTTCTTGATGCGGGGCATGGTGACCAGAATGGCTTGTACCATGGTGCTCAAAGAGGTAAGCAGAAACAAAATGGCCGGCACAATCAACTCTGGTTCCGTATCTAGTTTCCTGAACAGCACCGAAAGCAGGATGGAGACGATGATGGAATTGATGGTGAGCAGAATGTGGGCTTTGTTATCGGCCATGTCACTGAGCCGCATCTGGTTGGCCGCCGTGATCCGGAACATGGTCTCCACGCCCTTTCTGGACTTCTCTAGCTTGTCTTTCTTGATCTTTTCGTCAGGGAGTTGACCCTCTTTCACTTCAGCCATCGCGCTGCGGTCTTTAAGCATATTGGGGATTGGGTATTCTGCATGGGCAGGAAGAACGGGTAAGGTTCTTCTGCGGCTAATTCCCTATACTTAGTTTTGGCATTGTGGTTGAGGTCTGCCTCTAATTTCTTTCGGAGGGCCGTTTCTGAGCCGTTTTCAGCTTATCAGGCTTAAAGCACCTGAAGGTGCCGAAGCGCCAGAAAGCACAAGGCCACTGAGCCTGACACGCAAATCTCGCCGCTCAATACCTTGTTCAGCACTTGGTCAAGAGGCACCCGTACCACTTCAATGTCTTCGGTCACGTCAAGCACCTGAGACTTTTCTACACGCACATTCAAGGCCAGAAACGCATAAATACGGCTGGTGTCTTTGGCGGGGTTGTCATACAAGTTGGCCAGCGGAATAAGTTCTTGCGTGAGCACGGCGCCGGTTTCTTCCAGCAGTTCGCGGGTGGCGGCGTCTTCGGCTTTCTCTTCCTGCGGGAAGAAAGAACCGGCGGGCAACTCCAGAAATATTTTACCGGCGGCGTGTTTGTACTGGCGCACGAAAAGCACTTCGTTCTGCTCCGTCACCGGAAAAATATACGCGCCGCTGGGCCGCTCGCTTACAAAGAAATCATCTACTACGTGGCCGTTGGGCAGTTCCACCTCGTCGCGGCGAAGGGTGTACCATTTGTGTTTGTAAGCAATCTGGGAGCGAAGCAATCGCCAGGGGCGTGGGGTAGGCATGGTTTTAAACTGTTTGAAAACAAAGATGCTCGTTTTTAGCCTTATTTCAAGAATATCGGCTAAAAACGAGCATCCGTGAGGGGATATTCTTAGCGGGTGAGGGTTCGGTTTTTGCCTTCTACTTTGGCGGCCACCGCTTCTTGCCAGGCCTGCCCAGTAGCCGAGAGCAGTTCTGAGCTGTTCCAGGTATGGGTGCTGTTCTGGTTGTTGGGGTCTGGTTCGCAGACGTAGATTTCGTGGTCTGGCTTGCTGGTGACTTTCAGGCCGCAGGAGCGGAGCATGGCTTCAATGCAGGCGTGGTTGGGTGCCCACCAGTTGGTGACATCACCGGCCAGTTTGTTTTCAATGAAGGCCATTTTAGGGTAGCCTTTTTCCAGCATCACCTCGCGCTCGTTAAAATCAATATCATTCGGAATTTCGGCCACTTCCTCGCCCGGCATAGTCAAGGTCTGGAAGACCATGAGGCGGGTGGTTTTCTGCGAGAGAATATCCAAGGAAAGCAACGGGTACCGCAGGTGGTACATCACGCCCATGTACCAGATCAGGTCGAATTTATCGGGCAAGTGCGCCACATCATAGACTTGCATCTGCCGGAACTCCACTTTGTCATCCAGTCCGAACTGCTCGGCCACCCACTGGGCTTGGCGCAGGTAATGCGGGTCCACGTCAATCCCTAGCACATTCGCTCCTCGCTTGGCCAGTTCCATGGTGTAGAACCCGGCGTTGCAGCCCACGTCCAACACGCGCCAGCCGGTTAAATCCTGCGGAATGGATGCTTTGATGTGTTCCCACTTAAACGACGGAAAATCGCCTAAAGCATGATGAGGGGCCGTTTGGGTGCCATCTGGGAGGTGAAGGTTATGAAACCAGGGGCCTAGTTGGGCTATTTCCTGCGTTAGGTCCATATGTGTAGTTGCGTTAGAGTAATGTTTTACCGCTTCTACGGAAAACAGGATAGTAAAAGTTATATGTTTATGACGAAGAAGCAAGCGGCTCATTCTCTTAGGGTAAATTGCTCCTGAAAGCCATTTACTAATCAAGGCTTTAGCTTTGTTTTAGGCGAAACATGGTAAAAACGGGTGCTACATGCTGCACTTTTTAAGGAGTTAGTGTAACTTGAAGCAAACTTATCTTACACTCTCACGCCTTTTCATACGCCCAATGCTCCTGAAAAGAACCCTGACTTTCCTGCTCTGCTTGGTGAGTATTTCCGCTTTCGCACAAGACTGGAACAAGAAGAAATGCGCCGTGGTGCTCACCTATGACGATGCCCTCAACACGCACCTGGACAAAGTGATTCCGGCCCTGGATTCCCTGAAACTGAAGGGCACTTTCTATTTGATTGCTTCTTCCCCCGCGTTTACCAAACGCCTGCCCGAGTGGCGAAAAGCCGCCGCCAACAAGCACGAACTCGCCAACCATTCCCTTTTTCACCCTTGCGACGGAAGTCAGCCGGGCCGAAGCTTCGTCACCAAAGACTATGACCTCGCCACCTACTCCGTGCGCCGCATCACTGATGAAATCAAGATGACCAACGCCGCCCTGGAAGCAGTAGACGGCAAAAAAGAGCATACCTTCGCCTACCCCTGTGGTGATACCAAAGTGGCCGGGGTAAATTACATAGATGGCCTGAAAGGAGACGTGTTCGCGGCCCGTGGCGTGCAAGGTGTTTACGTGCAGAACAAACCCACCACAGACCTATACAACGTAGGTTCCTTCATGATTAACGGCCAAACCGGCGATGAACTCATTGCTATGGTGAAAAAGGCCATGGAAACCAACAGCATGATTGTGTTCCTGTTTCACGGTGTAGGCGGCGAGCATTCCCTGAACGTTTCCTTGGAAGCCCACCGGCAACTGCTTCAGTACCTCAAGAAAAACGAGAAAGACATCTGGAACACCACTTTTATTGAAGCTGCTAAGCATATGAAGGCTACTGCATCTGCTAAGAAGTAATTCAGTTTCTGGTTGTAAAAATCCCCTTTGCTTTCAGGCTGTTTTTAGTAAAACAAGCTGAAAGCAAAGGGGATTTTGTGTTTGTTGCTCCTATTTTTACTATTCTCTTTTTGATTTGCCTCACTCTTCTATCATTATTTCTATCCATGCTTCTCTCTTCTTTGTCATCCTGAAAGGATCTTGTGGGCGAACGGTAGTAGCGTTTACTAAAAGCTTTTCTAGTTCGCTCACAAGTTCCTTTCAGGATGACAGGAGGGTAGATGGTGGTGTTGGAGAAAAGTTTGTTGGACAAAGACGCACAAAAGTTCTGCGTTCTACAACTTCGTTCTTTCCATTTAAAAATACGTCGCGTACTGCTTCGGCATTTCGTCTAGTTCTTTGATCAGGATGTCTTTGTAGTACACCTCAGCGGCTTCGCTTTGAATTTGGATTTTGCCTTTGGTGAGCGGAATGGTTTTGTCATTTTCCACATAGCGGGAGTTTTGTAGTACCATGACTACCTGACCGTTTACAATGTGCAGACTTTTGCCTTGGAAACAAATCAGTTCTATCTCAGTCCACTCACCGTTTTTGCTTTCTTTGTTTTCACTGCGAAGACACAGGCCGTCTCTTCCGGAACCCCGGCCGAAACTAAGGAACAGCTGTTTTACATCTGCCACTGAGTTCATCATGCCCTCAGGCAGAAACGCCCTTATGTCAATGGCCGAGTTGGCGATGCTCCAGTAATCGCCGGTGTGGCCTTCCATAATTTGGAATTCCTGCGAGAGCATCCAGGCGCGCCAGTAGTCCACCCCAGACTTCCCGATGGAGTGGTATAGCACACCCGAGTCCTTCAGTAGGTCTTTCCTAGGCTCGAACTTGTTCTGGCCCCACTTGTATTTCAGTTTGAGGTGATAATTCTCGTACACCTGTTTGGTGTACACACATCCGTAAATTTCGCCGCTTACCTTCAGCATGGGTTCGCCTTTCTCCTCCAGGTACGTGAATACCGTCTGGCCTTTCTGGTTGTAGCCAATGGGCGCAATTTCATTTCCTTGAGCATCAACCGGTATTTTGCCGTTGTAGCCCAGTTTATGCCGGTAGCTTAGGTAAGTCTCCCATTGCGACAGGTCTTTGTCCAGCATGGGCGTCCATTCCTTTTTGGGAAGGAAGGAAGACAAACTAAAACAAAGGAGAAGACAGGCGAGGAACCCAAAGGTGATGTTGACCTTCATGTGGTGGATGGTTTTAGATGCGTTTCAGGAAAAGTAGGTTAAAACGGAAAGGTAGGAAGAAATTCTAAACCTCAAGGAAACAAGGAGGCCATCTACCAGAAAGGAAGCTTTTTACTTCTTCATTGGCAGATGGCCTCTCAGGTTTTCACGTGAGGAGCACCGATTACTTTTTGGTAGCTAGCTCATCCAGTAACAAGTACCGGCCACGGGTTTTATCCGCTTCGATGCGGGTGTTTACGTCTATGTTCAGGTATTGCCCGGCGTTTCCGGCAGTGGCAGTGGGCCACTTGGGTAAACCTGCCCCGTTAGGATTTCCAGTTTTGATGAAATTAGCGAAGTAGTCCTGCATCACTTTAGAGACCTTGTAATCCTCGGGAGTCCAGGCGAAGACTTTGTTCGTAGCTAGGTTGCCCATGGCGTACTCAATCTCGGCGGAGTGAACGGCGCCTCTGGCAGCCGGAGCTTTAGGAGCATTGGCGTCTTTTACCACGCCTCCGGCTAAGCCAGCCGAGGCATTGCCCATCTCGGGCACCATGGCTGGTCTGGGGCGGGAGTACAGGTAACGGTACACCGGTTTGCCGCTGGTTTTGGCGTGTAAGTCAATCCATTTCCAGGTACCGAAGGCAATGAAACGGTCTCCGGCTAAGTCGGTGGCGACTTGCATCACTTCCTCGTCTGAGTTGGCTGCGTATTGCTTCAGGATGTCATCGGCACGTTCGCCATAGAGTCTTTGCACGGCTTGGGTGAAGTTCTCTATGGTAGGAGCTTCCTGGCCCAGTACAGCTTTGTAATCCATTTCCTGCGAGTTCCAGCCAGCCAATAATGGAACCTTCGCCTGCTCACCGGCTGCGAAAACATCAGTGGGTGATTTAGGGAAGAAGTAGCCGTCCAGGTTCGCTGAAAAGCGGGGTACGCCTGGTTTTCCTGCTTCGTTCAATAGTTGGGTGGCGTCCATGGCTCTTAGCTGTGCCAAAGAAGTAGCGCCAATGCTGGTGGCGAATTTCACCCCATTTTGTTCTGCCTCAGCGAGCAGAATAGGACCTAAACTGGAGTTTACTAAGGCACCGCTTTCGCCAATGGCCCCGGCAATCAGGTTTTTGGACAGCGGAGAAGCCATCTGGGCGCTCACCGAGATAGAGCCCGCTGATTCCCCAGCGATGGTCACTCGGTTAGGGTCACCGCCAAATGCTGCGATGTTTGCTTTCACCCATCGCAAAGCTGCCGTTTGGTCAAGAAAGCCGTAATTACCCGATGCTTTGTGCGGTGACTCCTGCGTGATTTCTGGGTGTGCCATAAACCCGAACACGCCCAAGCGATAGTTCACAGTAATCGCCACAATGCCTTTGGTGGCCATGCTCTCGCCGTCATAACGCGGCTCAGAGCCGTCTCCGGCAATAAAGCCGCCGCCATAGAAGTACACCAGCACCGGCAGCTTTTCTTTACCAGTCTTCGCCGGCGTCCAGACATTAAGGTACAGACAATCTTCACTCATGCCATTACTCCGGAAATTCATATCCCCGAACACCGGCAACTGCATGGCCCTCGGCCCGAACTGCGTAGCCTTTCGCACGCCTTGCCAGTTCTTCACCGGCTGCGGCTCCCGCCAGCGCAACTCGCCCACCGGCGGCGCAGCAAACGGCACGCCCTTGAATGAGCGGATGCCGCTTTTCTCCAGGGTGCCTTCCAGCGTACCGTTGGCGGTTTTTACCTGGTTAGTAGAAGAGGTGGAAGTAGTTGATGCCTTTTTGGTTTGGGCGTTTACTACCGGTGCCAGAAATAAGGCAAACAGTAGCAAGGCTAAAATTTTAGGAATGCGGTGGTTCATAGTTTCTTGATTATAGCTAATAAAGCATTCTTGTATTAGTGAAGGTAAGAAATTGAATGATTAAATGAATAAGAGATAAATTTCTCGTAAAGCCTTTCCGATTAGCTGAACTCTAAAAATAATTTCGGCCTGTTTTTCTCAAAACAGGCCGAAAACGACATTCACGTATGTGGTAGCAGTACTAGCTTCCCAACTCTAATTCCTCTTTCCCGCTCAGGACTCCAGACTCAGAACTCAGGACTTCCAAAATGTAGCTTTCCAGTTCCTGTGTACGGTGCGCAGCGGTGTGGTGGGTCAAGACTTTCTGGCGAGCACGTTCGCCAATGGCGAGGCGCTCGTCTTCAGGTAAGTCAATCAGGAAGCCCAGCGTGTCCTCAGCGGAGTAAGAAACCAGAATCTCTTTCCCAAATTCAAATAGTTCATTCAGTCCGTCCCAGTAGTCAGAGATGATGGGAGTACCGCAGGCGGCGGCTTCAAAGAGGCGCACGCTGGGCGAGTAGCCGGCCTTGATCATATCGGCGCGGGTAATGTTTTGAGTAAAGCGCTGTTGGTTGTAGAATTTGCGGTGCTCGGCGGGCGGTAGGTGGTGGATGTACTCACAGTTCTCCGGCCACTGAATGGTTTCCGGGTACTGCGGACCAGCCACCACGAAGGAGCCCAACGGCCATTCACGGGCAGCATCCAACATCAGTTTCTCCAACGGCGGCTGACGGTCATCGGAGTAGGTGCCCAAGTAACCTAAATCCCACACTTTTTCTTCCTGCGGCTCAGGGAAGTACAGCTCAGGGTCAAAGGAGCAGTACAGCGGCCTAGCCATAGGCGAGCCAAACTCTTTCTCCAGTTTCTCCAGCGTAGGACCACCAGTGAAGGACAAGTACATGTTGTACTGCGGAATAAGGCGCGGATGCAGGTACTCGTAGTCTTCGCGGGCCAGTTTGGCTAAGGTCACCGGAGTATCAATGTCATAGAAACCGGTCACGCCCTGAGCGGTCTGGATAGCCCACTCGCCCACGGCCACACCTTCGGGCACGTACGAACCTACCAGCACGAAATCGGCATCGCGCACCTGCTGGGTAAAGCGAGTCTGGAGGTCTTCCAGAGACTGATACAGCTCAGTCTGGCAGTACTCAGGATTCGGTAAATCACGGTTAGAGGCATACCACGGCACATCGCGTTCCAGGAACAGGATGTGGTGGCCCCGGTTCCGCAACTCGCGCACCAAGCCTCTAAACGTGGTGGCATGCCCGTTTCCCCAACTAGAGGTAATGGACAAGCCCAGGATAACTATGTTCAACGGTTTTTGACTCATATTTTTAGACACAAGTATCAGGTATCATGACTTTTTCGCTGGCGCAAGCGTCCCGCTCGTGTCCGCACGTATTTCAAGATTATCCTTTTTTGTCATCCTGAAAGGATCTTGTGAGCAAACGGTAGTGGCGTTTCTCTAACGCTTTTCTAGTTCGCCCACAAGATCTTTCTAAGATGACAGAAGTGGGTGAATCAATATGCCCGGAAATGCGTGCGGACACGAGCTGCAAGCTCGCGCCAGCGGCTCAGCTATTTTCCCGTTCTGGGGCCGATATCAGAAAATCAGCCCCAGAACGGAAATCCTTTAAGACACCAAAGCGCCTGCCGAGGAAGGAGTGGCCGTGGTGGTGCGCGGAGTGGTCAAAAGCAATTGCTCCAGTTCATCGGCTCGGTGGCCGTAAGTGTGCTTGTCCAGTACTTTCCGGTAAGCGGCTTCGCCGATGGCTTTGGCACGTTCCGGGGTCAGGTTCTGTAACTGCTCGGCTACTTCAGCGCCGTCTTTGGCAACCAGGATTTCGGTCTCGGGCTTGAAGAAAAAGTCGATGCCTTCCCAGTAATCGGTGATGATGCAGGCACCTGCCCCGGCGGCTTCAAACACGCGGGTGGCAGGGGAGAAGCCGTAGCGGGCCATGCTTTCGCGGCTGATGTTCAACACGGCTTTGGGTGTGCAGTTAAAGGCGTTGTGCTCTTTGGTGTACACGTGCCCGATGTAATTCACGTTGGCAGACATGGGTTTGTCGCCCCATCCACTACCGCCTATGATGAACTGCTGCTCTGGCAATTTGGCGGCTACGTCCAAGAAGAACTGCTCCACGCGGGCTTCACGGTCTGGCAGGCGGTTGCCTAAGAACGCTAAATCACATTGGAAACGCTCCTCGGGTTCCACCGGGTAGTGGGTGGCAGTGTCTAAGGCATTGTAAATCGGCACGCATTTCTTTGCGCCCAATTTGGCATACGCGTTGATGACCGGGTCACCGCCACCGTAGGTTAGAATGAGGTCATATTGCGGAACATGGGCTCTAAACGGGTCGGCAGGGTCGTTTTCTACGCGGTCCAGCGTGGCGGGCGCATCTACGTCCCAGAAAATCACAAGGCAGTTCTGGCTTTGCAGTTTCAGTACTTCGGCTTCCAGCAACTCGTCAAAGACTCCTACGCCACTGGCTTTTACTACTACATCGGCCGAGGCCGCCTTTTCAAGCATCTGGTACACGGCTTCCTCGGTGGCCGGATACACGACTACTTTGGCATACTCCGGGTCCGGAATGTCGCGGTTTTCCTGGCGTTGGTAGGCATCGGGCTCGTAGAATGTTACCTGGTGGCCGCGGTCATGCAGCGCCCGCACGATGCCGCGGTAGTAGGTGGCGGCACCGTTCCAGTACGCGGAAACCAGACTAGAACCGAAGAAGGCGATATTGAGCTTTTTATTCTGCATGGGTCACAGGAGATTTTGAGGATGGATAGATTTTTTCAGGCGCGATGCCCAGTTCTTCGCAGATTTCCTCCAGCTCGTTCACGCGGTGCGAGCAGGAGTGTCTGCGGTTGATGGTGCGCAAACCGTCGGCCACCATGTCTTGAGTGAACCGTTGATCTTGTAACACGGTTTTTAGATATTTTTTCATTTCCTCGCCGTTTTTGGCCACAAGGAAATCTTGGCCCGGGGTGAATAGGTGTTCGGCATCTTCCCAAGGCGCGGTAATCAACGGAATACCACAAGCCAGCGCCTCAAACGGACGAATAGTGGGAATACCCGGCAGCGCCTCAACGTACGGTCGGCGCGGCACGTGCACCGTTACTTTGTACTTGGCGAACACCTCGGGGGCTTTGTAGTTGGGCAACCACTCACCGTATTCAATTCCGGCCTCAGCCAGAGATTTGATGGCGTGATCCGGGTAGCGCACGCCGTACACCTTGGCTTTCAGGCCGAGTTCTTTCACGGGGTTCAGCAGGAACTCGTGTAGTTCGGCGGTACGCTCTTCGTCGCCCCAGTTGCCAATCCAGACTAAATCGCCTTCTTTCTCCGTGGCGGTGCGCGGATAGAAAATGCGGGTATCGGCAGCTTCGTGCCAAGTCCAGGCTTCCTTCGTCCAGCCTTCGTTCAGGTACAATTCTTTTATAACATTCCCGAAGGCCAGCACGCCGTCATAGTGACTCAGGTCATAGGCGGCCATGCTCTCGCGCTCAGTTACGGCGCGGTGGTGGGTGTCATGGAAGAGCAGGCGGTAGTTGTTTTTGCTTCTATGCTCACCTACTAAGCGCACCAGGTCATGGTCGTTCCATTCGTGCACCAGCACCAAATCAGCGCCCGCCAGCACCTCATCTAAGTTGAGCGTGTCCAGCTCGTAGAAGTTGGTGTCCAGGCCCGGGTAGTACTGGTGAAGTTCCTCAATCTTCTCCTCGCCATATTGCGAGATGAGGTTGCTGAGGCTCCAGCCGTCTTTGGGTTCGTAGACCTGCACGTCATGGCCCCGGCTTTTCAGCTCCTGCACAATGCCGCGAAGGAAGTGGGCGTTGCCGTGGTTCCAGTCAGAGAGCAGGGAGTGGTAGAATAATACTAGTTTCATAGTTGTATTTGGATGCTAGTAGTTTGATCTTAGATACTAGACTTATTTGTTCTTTCTTTTTCCCATGGTTCAAGTCTGTGACTTGGACCTACAATGATGGCAGTTTGTAACTGCCGTGTGGCTTATGCCTGTCAACATGTGTTCTTGAGGCTCTCGCCTCACTGAAGTTGCAAACTTCAGGTCATTTTAGGTCCAAGTCGCAGACTTGAACCATGTAGATTTTTTATCAATCGCAGAGATTACAACGTCTCCACCTGATTAGGCGCTTTGGGTTTCACCCTAGAGGGCAAGGTAGCGTAGGCTTGCAGATATTCCTGAGCCATGAGCGCGGTGGTGTAGTCTTGGGCTTTTTTCACCGCCCGACAGGCCATGATGTTGCGCAGAAATTCATCTTTAATCAATTTCTGAAGGATAACGGCCAAACCTTCAGCGTCATTGGTGTTAACGTACTCAGCGGAGTTTCCCCAGATTTCCTTGAGGCTGTTGATTTTACCCAAGACCAAGGCGCAGCCTGAGAATGCGGCCTCCAGAATAGACAAACCGAACGGTTCATACATGGCGGGCAGCACGTACAAAGAGGCGCGGGAAAGCCAATCGGCTACTTCGCGCTGGGAGAGCTTGCCCAAGAAATGCACGTTCTTGAAAAGCTTGTTATCACCGGTGGAGGGATGCACGGCATCTCCGGCGATGTAGATGGGCCAGGAAACCTGGTCGGCTACCTGGGTGAGCAGGGTAATGTTTTTGGCCTCGTCCCACACACGTCCCATGCTGAAGATAAACGGCTCCTTCTGCCCGAAGTGAAAGGCATGCGGGTCGCGTCCATTGTTGATGACCTTCTTTTGGGAAAACTGCCCATAAACGGCAGTGGCTTCTTCCAGCATGGCTTGGGTAGGGGCAATTACCAAATCGGCAGCGTGTAAGCCCTCACGTACCCGCTCAAAATACGTGTTCCAGTTGGTGGGGGCGTTCTCCTTTTTGAGCGCTCGCCACCATGTTTGCACGCAGGAATGGATGACCATGAGCACCGGCTTGGTCCAGGGCAGTTGGCCATGGCAAAAGTTGTTCAGGTGAATGAGGTCGGGGTTGAGTTGTTCGTTCAGCTCCATTAACCACTCACCCGCCTGGTCTACCTCGGCCCAGGGATTGTCCATCCATTCTAACTGGTACTCACTCTCATACACGGTCACATTGGTGAGAGCCGCCAGTTCCTGCCTTTGCTGCAGGGTAATAGCCGCGCCCATGGTAGCCAGGTAAAAGTGCACGTTATGCGGTGCCAACGCGCGGATGAGCTCCAGACTGTAGGTCCAGACCCCGCCCACACTGTCGGTGGTCATGAATACGCGCCGATGCGGTTTATCTACCATAAATCTTGTCCAGTACTTCTGCTACTTTCACAAACTGCTCGGCTTCTTCGCTGAACTTCTCGCCCTTGGCCACGCGCTGTGCCCATTCCACCCCGGCACGTCCGCCCCAAGCATCCGGAGGGGAAACCAGGGTTTCGGTTTGGGTGCCCCAGAACCGCTCGGCCACGAAATCATAGAAAGAGCCGTTTACGTTTTTGAAGGCCGCGCCTCCCTTAGTGCCGTAGAACGTGGCGCTGATGATGGCTTCCTGCCCAGCGGGTAAGTTCCAGGAGCAAGTCAGTTGCACGTGCGGCCCAGTGGCTAATTGAATGCTGGCAGTGGCGTAGTCTTCCACCGTATCGGCAGAAGACGTCAGGCGTTTGCCTTTGGAGAAGAGACTGCTGGTCACGCTTTCCACTTCGGGAAAGTCAAGGGTCCAGAGCGCCAAATCCACCAGGTGCACGCCCAAGTCAATCACGCAGCCGCCGCCGGAGAGTTTAGGGTCATAGAACCAAGGCTTGTCAGGGCCATAGGCATTATGGAACACCAATTCCACTCCGTAGATGTCGCCCAGTTCTCCAGATTTTACCAGGTCATAGACTTTGCGCATGGCTACGGTGCTGCGGTAGGAGAGATCCACGCCCAAGAGCGTATCGGCTTTGCGAGCAGCTTCTACTACGCGTCTGGTTTCCTCCGCAAATCGGCCCAATGGTTTTTGGCAGAAAACGGCTTTGCCGCTTTCCAAGGCCTGAATGGATTGGTCGGCGTGGAAAGCGCTGGGTGTAGCGATTACTACGCCGTCAATTTCATCCGTCAATAGATCTTCAATGCTTTCCCCCACTTTGGCTGCAGGAGCGGTTTTCTGCGCTTCCTCTACGTTTTGCGGGACAGGGTCTACTACGGCAGTCACCTCGGCTACGCCTGCATTGGCAATGGCTTCCATGCGGTTGCGGCCAATCCAGCCGATTCCTAAAAAGCCTAGTTTCAAAGTGTCTGAAGTAGAAGCAGTCGCTTCTGGGGTAGGTTCTAGTAAAGTATCTTCAGTCATTAGAGTAAAGGGTCTGTATGGGTTAAGCTTCTTTGTAGAAGCAAAAGGTTTCCCACCTGTTTTGGAAAAAGAGGCGGGAAACGGGTTTGTTGTGGTCGTAGGGACAGGTCGCGACCTGTCCTAAACGGTTATTCAATGGAATACCAGCTGCCATTGCTATGAATTTTGGTTCATTGCGCAGGGAAACGGGTGGGACAGGTCGCGACCTGTCCGTACATAATCGTTATTGTTACATGGTTACAATCGCCTTCATGAATCCTTCGGGGCGGTCTATCAGGGCGGTAAAGGCCTCCTCCATGTTTTCCAGCGGGAAAGTGTGGGTGTAGAGCATCTCAGGTTTCAGGCGGCCGCTTTCCACGGCTTCCACGGCTTCTTTGATACCGTCTAAGTACATCTGTGGGTCGCGTTCGTGGGCGTTGATGACGTCCAGTCCGCGCCAGTTCCAAAGCTGGATGTTCACCTGGCGCATGCCGTCTTGGTGGAAACCGGCGATGATGAGGCGGCCGCGCTCTTTGCACAGTTCGCCGGCCAGGTTCAGCGGCCATTCTTTGCCGGTGCACTCAATCACGCGGTCGCAGAACACTTCGCCGGTGAGGTCTTTCACGCGCTCAATGATTTTGTAATGGTCATCCATCGGGATGATTTCATCGGCTCCGCACTGCTGCGCGATGTCCAGAGAGAACGGACGCTGGGAGATGGCAATAACCCTGGCGCCCGCCTCTTTGGCTAATTGTACGAGTAAAGCCCCCAGGAACCCGATGCCCAGAATGGCCACGGTCTGTCCGGCTTTGATATCAGAGCGTTTGAAGATGTTCATGGCGCAGCCCAAAGGCTCGCCCGGGAACGGTTTTCCCGCCAGTGACTCCGGTAACTTCACCACCGAGGTGGCTTCGGCTACGTCATAGGCGGCGTATGAATTATAGGAAAGGGCAGCTACGCGGTCGCCTACGTTCAGGTCTTTCACGTCTTCGCCCACGGCGTCAAGGATGCCCCAACCTTCGTGGCCGGGATTACCACCCGGGATAGGGTAGGTGAACCACTCGCGGCCTTCCCACACTGGAATATTGGACGCGCACAGGCCGCAGCCTTCCAGCTTGATGCGGACTTGCGTGGCGGTTGGTTTTGGCAGAGCCAGCTCCTGAATTTCTACTTGTTTAGGAGCGGTAATCACCGCCGCAGCCATGGTGGAGGCAGAGGCGGTGTGAAGGGTTTCTTGGAATAGGTCGGTTTGCATGTACTGTTATGCTACTGCTACGTTATCGGTTTCTTGTTCTAGAGCGACAGGCGCTTTCAAGGAGACTTCAATACCTCTGGTCTCGCAGAGCCACTGATAGAGTTTTGCTACACCTTCGGCCACACTGTTTTTAGGGTACCAGCCAGTGGCTTCGTGGAACTTGCGGATATCAGACACATAATAGTGCTGGTCGCCGGGGCGCCAGTCGCCGAAGCTCAGGTTTACTTTCTTGCCACGGTAGTTGCCAATCAAATCCAGCAATTCCAGCAAACTGGTGGTGTTTTTCACGCCACCGCCAATGTTGAAGGCTTGCCCGGAAAGGTCTTTCATGTTCTCTTGGGCCAGCAAAAACGCATCTACCAGGTCTTCCACAAACAGGATGTCACGTACCTGCTTGCCGTCGCCGTAAATGCTAATGGGTTTGTTCTCAATGGCCCTGATAGCAAAGTGCGCCACCCAGCCCTGGTCTTCGTTGCCGTACTGGTGCGGGCCGTAAATGCAGCTCATTCTGAACACCACGGCCGGAATGCCATAGGTTCTGGCGTAATCTACCACGTACTGGTCAGCAGCCCCTTTGGAGCAGCCGTACGGACTATGGAAATCCAGCGGACGTGCTTCTGAGATACCGTTGGCCTTGATGTGCTTGTCCGATGGGTTATACCGGGTGCCGTTCTGGATGAAGCGTAAGTCTTCCAGGCCACCGTACACTTTGTTGGTTGACGTAAACACCAAAGGCGGCGGATTGTCCTGGGCTCTGATGGCTTCCAACACGTTCACCACGCCACGGGCGTTGATTTCAAAATCCTGGATTGGGCCAGTCAAGGAAGTAGTCACCGCCACCTGTGCCGCGAAATGGAATACCTCGTTGGCATACTTCATCACGCGTTTCATGGCCTGCAAATCACGGATATCGCCTACATACACTTCCAGCCGGTCACCGTAATTCTGGTGCAGCCATTTCAGGTTGCGCTCTACGCCAATGCGGGAAAGGTTATCGAAAATGAGCACACGCTTGCCTTGTTCCAGCAGGCGCTTGGCAAGGTTGGTGCCCACAAAGCCGGCTCCGCCGGTTACTACCGAGTAGCGCTCCTGGTCTGAGAAATCTTCTTTGCGACGAATGAAATTGAACTTGTCCAGCCCATCCAAGCCGTTCTCGGCCCATAGGCGGTACAGTAGTTTAGGGCAACCATCCACGTGCTTCAACCCGAAGTGATATTTCCGCTCATCCGCGTGAAACTCTTCGGTGCTGTTCATGTCCAAGTCGTGCACACTAGACCAGTAAACTTTGTTTACCGGGGCCTTGCATACGTTGCGGAATTCCTGGAACTGCTTGAATTCATCATGCTGCCAAGTAGAGAAACCCGCCTCGGTAATCCAGATTTCAGCTTTGGTGTTGTTGCGGTCCAGTACCTCGCGCACGCGTTGAATGTTGGCATCCCAGCCTTCCCAGTCTTGGTCAACGACATCAGGGAACCCGTGAATGCCTATAGCGTCTATGTTCTGTAGCACACCCCTGTTATACATGAGCTGCAGCCAGTTGGGGTCAATGGGGCTCATGCCGCCCAGCACCGTTTTCTTGCCGTGTTGTTTGGCTACTTGGGCCGCAATGGCAATCATCTGGGAGAACGTGTTCCAGTTCTGGTCTAAGGTGTAGTCGTAGTGGGTCTTGTTGTTGGGCTCGTTCCAGAGTTCCACCCATTCAAAGTGGGTACCTAGTTCAGAGAGTAAGGTATCCAGAAAGGCAGCGAAGGCGTTAGGGTCTTGCGGCGGAGCTGATGTTTTTGGGGCAACTGCTAAGGAAGCTGGAGTCTCATGAAAGCAAGGCAATACCTGTACTTGCTTGGCTAAGGTTGGAAGTAGCCAATTGTACCAGGCCTTTCCTTCGGCAGTGGTATAGGCGGCCCAGGAGATGCCGGTGCGCAGTTCCGTGACGCCCAACTCCTTTACCTCCGCCAGAACAGTTTCTACGCGGGCGTGCTCACCAGGCTGGAACCATTGCACCAAGCCGATGGTGGGGGCGGCCAGGGGAGTATGTTTAGGATGTGTTTCGGCGATTCTTGTCATACGGTTTTAAGCTTCTTTTTAGGAAAACAGGTCAGAAACGCGACCCTACACGGTCAAGCCCCGGGCTGCTAACTCGGCGCTCGCCTCATTGACGCGGTCGTACGCAATCTGTCCTTCCAGCCAATCGGCTAGCTCCGTTAAACCGCTGTTGAATTCTACTTGTGGATAAAAGCCCAGTACTTCTTTGGCCAGGCTGATGTCGGCGTAGCAGTGGCGGATGTCGCCTACGCGGTACTTGCCGGTAATCTCGGGAGTTAATTCCTGTTTTCCCATTACCTCGGCCAGACGCTCGCCGATTTCTTTGATGGTGTAATTGTTGCCGCTGCCAACGTTGAAGACCTGTCCGTTGGCTTCTTCTTTCTCCATGGCCAACCGACACGCCAACGCCACATCGCGCACGTGCACGAAATCACGCTGCTGGTTTCCGTCCTCGAAAATCATGGGCGCATTGTTGTTCAGGAAGCGTGAGGCGAAGATAGCCAGCACGCCGGTGTACGGGTTAGACAAGGCCTGACGCGTACCGTACACGTTGAAGAAGCGCATGGCTACGGTTGGGATGTTATAGGCGCGACCCACCATGAGGCAAAGGCGCTCCTGGTCATATTTAGAAAGGGCGTACACCGAAGACAGGCACGGAATCTTAGATTCTGGCGTAGCCACGGGAGTGAGTACTTCGCCTTTTTCGCTTTTCAGTTCCCAGTCACCGGCTTTGAGTTGCTCTAAGCCACGTTCGGCAGCGATTACTTTTTCGCCGGTGGCGGAATGGTACAAACCTTCACCGTAAATGCTCATGCTGGAGGCAACCACCAGCTTGCTTACCGGCTTTTCAATCAAGCACTCCAGCAGAACGGCTGTGCCGATGTTGTTCACATCGGTGTATTCCTTGATTTCATACATGCTCTGGCCCACACCCACCATGGCGGCAAAGTGGAACACTGCATCAACGCCTTCCAGGGCTTTCAGCACGGCCGCTTTGTCGCGTACGTCACCTATCTGCAATTCTACCTCCGGGTGAAGGTATTCGGGGCGCTCACAGTCTTTGCCGTGCACCTGCTCAGAAAGGTTATCTAATGCGCGCACCTCATATCCGAAGTTGATTAGTTCATCTGCCAGGTGAGACCCAATGAAGCCTGCACCGCCGGTAATCAAGACTTTCTTTTTCATAGTTGTCAGTGGGTGTTATATTAGGGGGTTAGAAGGGTTGCGGAGTTGCGGCATGGTCGCGAGGTTCTCGTAGGCGCGCAGGGCTCCGTACCCAATGGTTTCAACCGTGTTATAGCTGGGAATTGTATTCTGAAAGAAGTTGGGGTCCGCGCTATGAGCGCTAAATTTTTCTGCGATAGCTTTCCCCTTCTAAACGCTCCGCCACGCCCGAGGGCAACCGAGGTCTGCGTACGGAAGGAGCTTACAACCATAGAAGAAGATGCTGATGAATTAATATATAGCTTTTTTACTTTTTTCTAATAGAATGAAGAACGTTTAAAAGCAGTTTTGGGTTGTAGCTACAAAGCTTAATTGGTATTTATACGGATGCTTTATGCGGGTAGATACTATGATTATTGAAGCTTAAGAACTGTTTAAGCCAAATATAGACGCTTTGATAGTAACCTGATTTTCTGAATGTTTTCTTAAAATGAGGCTAAATAGAGAGCAAAAAAATACCTTCTGGCTTTTGACCAGAAGGTAGAAAGAATATTCCGTTTTTAACCTAATTTCTTTGAAATGGGCCTGAAACAGCTTACAAGATATCGTCGCGTTTGTCTTCGGTGACGGTGAGCAGTACAGATTCTACGTTGCGCTCGGTTTTCTCCAGGATCTTGAATTCGTACACGCCATGCACCACGGTTTCGCCAATCTCAGGGATGCGGCCGTAGATCATGTTGAGGTAACCGCCTACGGTTTCGTAGTCCTCGCCTTCTGGCAGCGGGTAGGGCAGATCATCGTTCACGTCCAGGATGGAGGCCGAGGTGTCCACTTTGTATTGAAAGTCGCCTACTTTCTCTACCAGCGGTACTTCCTCATCGTACTCGTCTTGGATTTCGCCTACCAGTTCCTCAATGATGTCTTCAATGGTGACAATGCCCGAGGTGCCGCCAAACTCATCTGACACCACGGCTATATGCATGCGGTTGCGCTGGAAATCTTTGAGTAAACGGCTTATTTTCTTGGTTTCGGGCACAAAGTAGGGGTGGCGCATAAGCTTCTCCAGGCTCACCTGTTCGCCAGCCCGTAGGACTACCAGCAGGTCTTTCACGTACAGGATGCCCACAATATTATCAATGGAGTCGCGGTAAACGGGCATACGGGTGTAGCCTTCGTTGAAGACCACCTCAAAGATTTCCTCTTCGGTAGCGTCCAGGTCCAGGGCCACCAACTTGGTGCGGGGCACCATGATCTGCTTGACCATGCGCTCATTGAACTCAAACACGTTTTCAATCAGCTCCTGCTGGCTGCCGCCAATCTCGCCGCTCTCGGCACTCTGTTCAAAAAGCAGGCGAAGTTCCTCGGCGGTATGCACTTCAGAGCCGTGCATGGGCGTAATGCCTACCCGTTTCAGGATGAAATTGGAAAAACCGTTCAGAATCCAGATGAAGGGCAGTAACACGTAATACACAATCCGCAGCGGAACGGCCACGGCCAGGGTAGTAGCTTCTGGCCGTTGGATTGCCAGTGATTTTGGGGCCAATTCCCCGAAAACGATGTGTAAAACGGTAATGACCGCAAAGGATACCGGCAACGCAATCTGGTGGGCCAGTACCGGGTCTGGGGCGGCACCGAACGCGTGCATGGCCTCTATGATAATCTCTGACACCACGCCTTCGCCAATCCAACCCAAGCCCAGGGAAGCCAGCGTAATTCCTAATTGAGTAGCCGAAAGGTAAGCATCCAGGTGCCCAATCATGTGGTAGGCAATCTTGGCCAATTGATTTCCGGCCTGCGCCCGAAGCTCAATCTGGGAGGCCCGTACTTTTACCAGGGCAAACTCGGCGGCCACAAAAAAACCATTCAGGGCTACCAGCAGAATGGTGAGGAAGATGTTGAGAATCATAGTTGGAGGCGATTCCTCAGGGGTTAGAAAGAATCGCTTGCATCAAATTTAACTGTTTATCGGCACTATCAAAGTGTGCAGGCTCGTTTCCTGTACGTGAACGAAGCGAGAAAGTAAGCTGTTACAAAACATAATGGACCCGCGTGGGTTAGGTATGTTCGGGTTTACGAGGGATTTGTAGTAATTTGCCCCTCTTTATATAGAAGCAAAAAATCAATGACAATAATTTTGAAACGCGGCTGGGGAATTTTGCTGGCCTTGTTCTTTTTCGTGCTATCGGTGCAAGCGCAGGTACTCAAACCTTCTTCCTGGAGCCATGATGTATCAGCGGGCGAGGTGAAAGTGGGCGAGGAGGTAGAACTTATCTTCAACGCCAAAATCATCCCTGACTGGTACCTGTATTCTTCTGACTTTGACCCAGACCTGGGGCCCATTGTCACCACGTTCACCTTTCAGAAACACCCTTCTTACGCACTGGTGGGCAAAATCAAACCCGTTAACCCCAAGAAGAAGTATGACGATACCTGGGGGGGCGAGTACACCTATTTTGTGAAAACGGCCCAGTTCCGGCAACGGATTAAAGTGCTGCAACCCACACTGGTGGTGAAAGGAAGTTATGAGTACCAGGTGTGTTCTGAAGTGAACGGCCAGTGTATTCCCGGCGAAGGTGATTTCAACTTTACCCAGATCAAAGTGCTGCCCGGCACTGCCCCGGCTAACACGCCGGCTCCCGGCACGGGAAACAACAATGGGGGAGGAACGGCACCCACAGCCAGTGGCATAAACCCGGCCGCCCCAAGTGCCACCTCGGCTGCGCCGATCTCTGCTTCGGCGGTAGCCGTAACAGAAGACACCTCCTTGCTAACCGCCGATGCTTCTGTAACAGCTTTTCCGGAGGCCACGGATAGCAAACAGGCAAACATCAACACCCAACCTCAAACCCAGAGCGCTTTGGCCGGTATGTCTTCTGGAACCACTTCGGCTGCGCCCATTGGCCTTTGGGAGTTTATGCTGGGTGCTTTCCTCTCAGGCTTGGTGGCCCTGCTCACCCCCTGCGTGTTTCCTATGATTCCTATGACGGTGACGTTTTTTACCGGCGGAAGCTCCAGCCGCATGAAAGGCATTGTCAAGGCGTTGGTCTATGGCTTGTCCATCATTGCTTTCTACACCCTCATTGGTACGTTGGTGGCCAAATTGGCCGGGCCCGAAGTCGCCAATTTCTTGAGCACCCACTGGCTGCCTAACTTGTTGTTTTTTGCGGTGTTTTTGCTCTTTGCTATGTCGTTTTTGGGCATGTTTGAGATTACCCTGCCGCACTGGCTCGTGAACAAAGCCGATGCCCAAGCCGATAAAGGCGGTTACTACGGCGTATTTTTCATGGCGATAACGCTGGTGTTGGTTTCTTTTTCCTGCACCGGTCCCATTGTGGGTTCTTTGCTGGTGATGTCGGCGGGCGGTGAGACCTTGAAGCCCATCTCAGGCATGTTCGCCTATTCCATGGCGTTTGCGCTGCCGTTTACCATGTTCGCTATCTTTCCTAACTGGCTGAGCACGCTGCCAAAGTCAGGGGGCTGGTTGAACTCCGTGAAAGTGTGTCTGGGCTTTATTGAACTCGCCCTGGCTCTTAAATTCCTGAGCATCGCCGACCAGGTGTACCACTGGCGCATTCTGGACCGCGAAATCTACCTGGCGCTTTGGATTGTGATTTTCACGCTCATGGGCTTTTATCTGCTGGGCAAGCTGAAGTTCTCCCATGACTCAGACTTGCCGTACCTGAGTGTGCCGCGTACCTTATTTGCGGTAGTCGTTTTCTCTTTTGTGGTGTATATGATCCCGGGTTTATTCGGTGCTCCCTTGAAAGCCTTGGCTGGGTATTTACCTCCTCAATCTACCTTAGACTTTGACCTGATGACGAATCGGGGAAGTTCAGCAACTGCTACTTCTACCTTATGCGAAACCCCAAAATATGCCGATAAATTTTTACCTATGCCTCATGGCCTGAAAGGCTATTATGATTTAGAGCAAGCCAAGAAATGCGCTCAGGAACAAGGTAAGCCTGTTTTTATTGATTTTACCGGTCACGGTTGTGTGAACTGCCGCGAGATGGAAGCCAACGTCTGGTCAGACCCCGAAGTGCTGAAGCGCCTAAAGGAGAATTTCATTATTGCTGCTTTGTATGTTGATGACAAAACAGAACTTCCTCAAAATGAGCATTTCACCAGCAAATATGACGGGAAGCAGAAAACTACTATCGGCAAGAAGTACGCCGATTACCAGATTACCAAGTTCAACGTTAACGCGCAGCCGTACTACGTGCTCATGGATGCCAATGAGAACTCCCTGGTAACGCCTATTGCGTATGAGCCCAACGTGCAGAATTTCATCAAGTTCTTAGATGCGGGCGTAGCAGCGTACAAAGCGAAACAGCAGGTGCAGTAGGAAAACTACGCATATAAATAGAAGCCTCGGTTTAGCCGGGGCTTTTCTGTTTTAGGGCTGTTTTCTGGCAAACCGCTTCTAAACGCTACGGCTCATAATACCTGTCCCTAAACTGCTGTTTCTGCCTTAGGTACTCAGAATGGTCTTTGGCTTTGAACCAATATTCTTTGAAGATAGCCGCCGCCTGCGCTTTCTCATTGGTTAACGCATCTGCCTCTTGCGGAAGAACTTCGTTGCCTTTGTTCGCGCTGCCTGAGGAATAGGGATAAGGCAGTTCTTCGTTGTTTACCTCCGGGGAATTCTGGTACTTTTTGCCGCCTTTGTGGTTGGCGTAGCGGCGGGCGCGGGTAAAGCCCATCTGCAGAAATTTACGCGCCATGTCGGCCCCCACAAAATCTTGTTGCGCCAGGTATTCCTCAAATAAAACGTAAATTTTGTCTGCTGATTCTTGGGCTACCTCCACGTTTTTGAACCGCCAGTGCGGCAGAATCTCGCTTTTGTACGGTTCCACCAGCAGCACTCCTTGTTCGCCTATGCCCACGCGGTACAGTTCTGGATGCTGCCTGAAATCAGTGGTTTTGAAATCCAGGGAGTAATTGAAGCCGTTTTTTGCCATGGTGATTTATACGGAGTACGGGAAAGCACCCAATCTTTCTTAGCTTGCGTATGGGAGGTGTTTACAAGCCTTTTTTACTATGAAACGAGCAAATCAGTTTTCTATACGTGGGGTGCTGCTTCCTTTGGCGGTGGTAGCGCTCTTGGTTTCTTCCTGTGACACTACGCCCCGCCAGCGGGAAGAAGCCGTAGCCGATAAATTAGACAAACTAGACGAAAAAGCCTCTGAGGCCGCTGCCAAAACCAGAGACGAACTCAAAGAAGCGGGTAGAGCCTTGGCCCGTCAGCGGGCCGAACGCAAAGAGCGGGAGGCCCGGGGCACCACGGCTGGCAAACAAGCCCAGATGGAGCGCGAGCTGCTAGGCGAGTACAGAACTCTCTCCCAGGTTTCCGCCGATAGTCTGCGCGACGCTTACGTGTATTTCCTGCAGCAAGTCCGTAACCGGAAAGACGTCTGGACTTCAGAAGACTGGGACTATGCCAATGCTATCTACAAACGCCTGAACGAGCGCGAGAGAACCCTGCATGATGACATCATTCTTCGGCATGCCACTAAAATCAAAGCCTTGCAAGCCGAATATGTAGCCCTGGAAAACAGAGCCGACCTGAAAGATTACCAACGCATCAAGAAAGAACAGGCGGGTCAGTAATAATGTGCTGATTTTTTAATGTGCTGATGTGCTAATTTGGAATTTAGATTAGGGTGAATTAAGCTATAGAATGGCTGTTTTAAGCTTGTTTTTAACAGAAGAGGCCGGAAATGATTCCGGCCTCTTCTGTTTTATTGGAGACTGTCTTTGGGAAGAACGAAGAGCTTCACTTTGCCTTTCTGGTTGCGTAGTTCAGCAGATGGAAACAGTGGCAGAATGTCTTTTTCCCGTTCTTTCATCATCAGTTCAGGATGTTCCAGCACGCCGTTGTTAATGAGCAGAAAAACCGTATCGGCTGCTGCAGACGTGTTGTTGGGGTAGGCAGAATACTTTTGGAAAGAATAATTTTTGGGCACGTCAAATCCATAGAAATAGGGGTGTCTGCCTAACATGATGGAATCTAGGAGCACTACGTACTGTCCCTTGGGGTGATGAAGGTGCTGGTCCACTATCTGCTTCTGTTCAAAATAGTAAGAAACCGTCGGTTTAAGGATGAAGTAAGTTGGTCTTATGCAGAGCACCGCTGCTACTGCCATTAAGCCCAGCCACTGCGGCCAGGGTTTGTTCCAGAGCACTAAACCCAGGAAGAAAACGGCCAGGGGCGTGTACATCACCCATAAATCATCCTTCGCTAGGGAAGCACAAACGGCAAAAAGCAGCGTCAGGAAAAGGAAAGTGCTTCGGTTTTGCCAGCTTTTTTCCACCGCTAAGCCAGCTGTGATGCAGAAAGTAGGCAGCAACGGGTGAAACATGCGGGGCAGGAGCGGCATGGGTTTGTAGAAGTCAACTGTAGCGGTCCCAAACCAGATAACGGCTAACATACTGAACAGCGCCACAGCCCAAAAGCTGTGCGGCCGGTGCAAAGAAAAGAGCCGGAGTTTAGAGGCGTTGAAGCCAGAAAGGGCAGCAAAAGCCAGCGGAATGGCCAAGCCCGAGGCCACAAAAAACAAGAGCGGTTCATAGGTAAGCCGGGGGAGCAACGTGGCCGCTCTGCTATCTAAGTAGGCCTGCTTCGTTTCAGCGGTATTGGTAGCCTTTATGTCATGAAGCCGTTGCAGGGCATCGCCGGAGAAAATTTTGTAGAGCAGAAAATAGCCCGCCAACAGCAGAACACCAGCTATACCAGCCGCTACCCAAAACCGCAGATTCTCCTTCCGCAGCAGGTGGTACACGAAAAGGCATAGGTAAAAGGGGACGGTATAGACAATGGTTTCTTTGGTGAGAAAGGCCAGCATGTTCAGAGTAGCAAATGCAATTCCCCAGAAAACTTGGGCGGTAGCAGAAGGCAGTGGAGTTCTGGCTTTGTACAGCACTAACAGGCAAGCCGTAGTGAAGAATAGCAGAATATTGTCTGGGTACAGGTAATTGACAGTATTCAGCTGAAAGTAGTACAAACCCAATAGTACCAATGCCCAGGAAGTAGCCACCGGATGTTCCTTCCAGAACGTGCCATACAGCAGGAGCAAGGTGCCCAGCGTACACAGAAGCGGCCAAAGTGTGGTGGTGTACACATTCATGCCCCAGAGCCAATAGAACAGGGCAGTGGGCACAAACACCATAAACCGGTGGCAGAACGAGTAATCATCAAAATGGAAGCCGCCGTGCAGCAGTTGGTGCGCATAGAGGCTATAGGAGTAGTCGTCCCCGAAGTAAAAGCCTTCGTGCTCCAGAAAAAAGTACAGCAGGGTAAAGCCAAGAACTGCCAGCAACCAGAAGCGCGGAGCCGAGAAGGTGCGGGGAAGAAGGTTAAAAATAAGGTGCACAGGTTTGATTTTCCTTTAAAAGAGGGAAGGTCGGGAGAAAGAATACACAAAGCAACTGTTCAAATTTTGGGATTGGTTAAATTTGAAGCGAACTTTGTGCAACTGCAAATGCGTTAGTGCTGAACTTGCGTTATTCCAAGAAGTGAAATTTAAATTAAGTGCCTTCATGAAGTCAAGCCTTACCCGCTCATTACTGTTTGTTCTGCTGCTGTGCGCCTTTTCCAGCCAAGCCCAGGACATGATTCAGACCCGTTTGGCGTACAATTACTTAGATAAGTTTGAGTTCACAGATGAATGGCAGTACCTGACCACCGATATGTACCTGCTCAATGCGGGGCAGTTCTCCAAGGTGATCAATGAAATGGAGCAGGGTACCACCAAAGCCCGTCGGCGCGATTATATAAATTTAGAGTCCTTGTTTATATCGGCGCAGCTTAAAAATGCGAAGCTTTTTGGGCAGGAACCGGTGGTGTATCCGTTGTACAATTTCGCCCTGCAAGGGGCAAGTGACAAGAAGAACTATTCCACGCTTATCTCAGATAACATTGAATCCATTAGAATTATTGACAAACTTCCGCTGGATGCCGATGAGCGCAACATAGACGCTACCGTGGAGGCGAAGCTCTTCACTTCAGACAGCCGCGAGGTCTTTTTCAATATCATCGCAAACCAACTCACCAATATTTCCAAGCTCATGACCCCGCAGGCCGCCATGCTTTCTTTGGTGGGCGAGTTCGGGAATCTCATCAGAAACGCCGCCCAACGCAAGGAATACAAGTTCAGCTCTACCATCAGGTTGTACGAAGGGCAGAATTTTGATACCCGGCTGCACTCCGTACGAGTGTACGTGTTTGTGCCTGCTTTCGTGAAACTGCCCGCTTTACGTACCCCCAAGCTTACTGATATGCTGAGCAACAATCCCATGGGTTTTGAGCGGCAGAAACTAGAGACGGCCTTGAACTACAAAGATTATCCGGTGCTGGTGGTGGCCAATTATAAATCGCTCTACAAGATGGATGCGCTTTCGGGCAGCGATATTACCTCAGAAACCATTGAGAAACGCCGCGTACGCATTGAACAAGCCTATACCGCCGGTCTGGTCACCGATGACGCCTACAAGCAGGAAAAACTGTTTGTGGAGTTTCTGCGCAATTTCGGTGATTTAAAGCAAAATCTGAACAACTACCGGCTCAACTACAAAAACAACAGCCCCGAGGCGAACGCCAAAACGCTCTTTACCGTGGTGCAGGACTACAAACGCCTGAAAACCTTGGCCTACCAGCGCGACCGCGAGTTTTCTCGTAACTATACGTACCAGCGGGTTTTCAAAAACGAGTACAACTCCATTCTGGCCAACGCCGACAGCTACCTGGAATCTGACTACAATCTGAAAAACGGCAAAGAAATGGTGAACACCCTGCTGGACCTGGACCAAGAACAAGCCAAAACTTACACCGTGGCCCAGCGCGAGCAATACCTGAACAAACTGTACTCCGTGGAACTCCCAAACCCCGAGTTTCTGGCTAGCACCCTGGAAGGCGAGGGGCTTTACCGCCACCTGAACCGTTTGGAGTCTACGCTTTACAATGATGTGTACGCCAAAGAAGTCTCGCGCCTGCGCGACCTGCCGCCTTCCGAAGAAAACATCTCCTTTAGAAATACACTGCTGGAAAAAGCCAACACTACCAAATGCCGCAGTTGCCGCGAAGAGGTGAAACAAGCCGCCCGCCAGTTTAATCAACGCCTGGAAGAGCAACAACTGGAAAAGGAGAAGAACCGTTTACAGGATTTAAACCAGCAGGTAGAACGCCAGATTCTGGTCTACCTGAAACAGGACGAATGTGTTGAAAACACCTTCAAAACCCACTATCCGGCAGATGCCTTACCCGAGTACGCGCAACGTCTGTACGAGAAAAAGGAGGAGCTGAAAAAACACCTTTCTGAATTGGATACTCTGTACAAAGCTCCGCCCAAAGAAATGAAGCTGGACGCGGTAAAAGAGCATAACCAGCGCCTGAGTGGTTACCTGCGCCGCCTGGAACAAGGCTACGCCGATATCTGTACCGCTGAAAAAAAACTTTGCGGCTGCGAGTAGAAAGCTTCTTGAGAAAACCTCATGACCTCTTTTCGATCCGTTTTGCAGAAAATAGCCCGAAAGCAAGAAAGCCGCCCCTGAGCAGGAGCGGCTTTCTTCGTTATATCAAAGCAGGTGATGCTTACGCTAACTGACCTTCTAGTTTCTGGGCCAACACGTTCTTAGGAACAGCGCCTACTTGCTTGTCTACCACTTGTCCGTTTTTGAAAACCAACAGAGTTGGAATGCTACGGATACCAAACTTGGCAGAAGTCTGCGGATTGGCGTCTACGTCTACTTTTCCTACTACCACGCGGCCTTCATAGTCGCCGGCCAGTTCTTCTACTACCGGGCCTACCATGCGGCAAGGACCGCACCACTCTGCCCAAAAGTCTACCAGAACCGGTTTATCTGAATTGATGATCTCCTCGAAATTGGCATCGGTGATCTCGATTGCTTTATGTGCCATAATTGTCTGTTTGTATAAGTATCAAAAATGATGAAAGACGCAGTTCAAAAATAGAACCAACTCCTTTTGAACAGTAAAACTAACGCATTTGTGCCAGGTTTGTCACTATCCTTCAGGATACCGTTTAGGAGCCACCTTGTAGAAAATAAGCTAAAAACGTAGTATATCTACTGATTCATAAGGAAAAGGTTGGGGCTGAGGAAGAAAGAAGCAGAAATGACAGAATGACGGTACTTCAAACCACCATTGAGGGCTTTCCAGTCTAGAAACGCTCCTTAAACAGATGCCTCTTTGGCAGATGGAAACTCCGTTTCTGTGGGGCTAAGAAGCGTAGGTATGTGCCGGAACGTAGAAAGCAACACCAGCAGCCAGCACCCATTCCAGACATTTACCAGCACAGGGCTGCCCAAGAGTCCGCTCCCCGACAAGAAACCTACCTGAAGAAGCCCGTTCGCGAATTTGTTCATGAGCAGAGTCTCAGCCAGCAAAGGCACTGCTAAGAAGCTGGCAAATACGAATAGCTTGAGCTCTGGATGTAACAGCCGCCAGGCCCGTATGAGCACCGAAATTGTTAATAGGAGCACAAGTACTATCTCAGTACTCCATGACAAGATGGTCATGGTGTTCATGTCGATGATGTCTCGCGTCACCACAGATTCATCGCCCTCACGGTCCAGCACTGGCAAAATACGGGCAAAGGGCTGGTTGGCGAATAACAAAGCCAGTCCTATTACCTGTTGCCGAATTGGCCTTTTCGCAGCCATCAAAAAATAGCCCACCCACATAAGCCCATAAGAAAGAAGCGCCCCAGCTAGGGTAATCCACACCGTATTCACCGAAGGAGGGCAAGCCTGGCAAATCTTCCGACCCACAAAGTCCCTTTCTCCCCAGCAGCCGCACATAAGATGGCCTACTAGTATATGAATCAGTTCATGCAGTTCATGACAGATAAACAAGAGGGCCAGAAAAGCAAGGATGTTCTTTGGAGTGGGGGTGAGATGCATCTATCGAGTAATTAGTAATGATTTAGCATTATTTCAATACAAAATCATGTTAGTAGTATCTAATTGTGTATATTTGATGAAGTAATAAATTTATAATCAACTCCTTATGAAAGCTGCTAGTGAGGATTGCCAGTTAATAAAAAGACAAAGAAGAAAGTCTCCAGTTGCTAGGACACTAATGGATAGTGCTATCGCTCACATGAATCTTGCAATTGAGTGCCAAAATAAACCTTTCTGCCCTAATAGGTATGAAATTGTAGCAGAACTCTCAATAGCAGCTTGGGAAAAGGTACTTAAATCTTTTTTATACAAAAGGAAGGTTAAAGTATTTAATACAGATGGCACAAGTAAGGACTTTAAACATTGTCTTGAAGCTGTAAGGAATAGCATTGGATTGTCATTTAGTACAGTAGTAGAGAATCTCAAAGTTCTTTATGAATATAGATGTAAAGCTGTTCACTTCTATGGTGAGCCACTAGATGCAATGTTGTTCGCTTTGCAAGCGGAGTGTGTTAAACAATTTGCAATTTTCTTAAGACAGCACTTCAATAGAGAGTTATTAGCAGGAGACCAATTGGGCATAATGCCATTAGGATATCAAAAGCCTTTTGCTCCTGATGACTTTTTAGCTACTTCATCGGCAAGTTTTGGTGCATCTATAGAGGTCAGGAAGTTTTTAAAGAGTATAAACGATGCTGCTGAACGTTTATCGAATATTGGTATAGCTGATTCTGTTTTGGTGCAATTCAATGTTGCCCTAATAAGTGTAAAAAACGCGAAGACAGCAGATACTATTATAGGTATTGACAATTCTAGGAGCAATGAAACTACATTAAAGATTATCCGCCCTGTTGAAGGCGCTATAAAGATTAGTAATGATTCTAATGCATCTGTAATAAGAATCGATGAAGAAGAAATGATTCAAGCTGGATTTAATCTTACTTACAGGGATATTCAAAGCTTCTTAAAAGTAAGATTGCCCCATGTAAAGCAGAATGCTGATTTCCATAAAGTGATGGCTCGGTTGGAAGTTAGCCCTAATATTTGTCTAAGGAGACCTAATAATCCTTTAAAGCCTGCTGGAGGATTTATGAAGCTTTATAGCGATTTAATTTATCAGGAGTTAATAGATATCTATCCTGAACCTATACAGGGTAATGAGAAAGCATCTACAGTAGCTGCATAGCAAAAAGCCCCACCTAACAAATTAGGGTGGGGCTTCTTCGTGCTACTTTTTTCTAGTTATATCAACTGACAAGTCGCTACCTCCAAGTCTTTCACGTTCTGCAAGAACGCTTTAGGGTCAATGCGGTAACGGCGGGAGAACAACTCCACGGCCAAACGTTCTCCCGGTTCGGTTAAAACCAACTCCAGCTTCTTCTGGCCGGGGCTGTTGATGGCGGCTTCCTCCAGCCTATCAATGAGCATAGCGTTGATGTTGCGGATGTCGATATCCATGCGCACGCCTTTGGCCATTTTCTCAGCCACGTCGCTCAGTAACTGCATGGAAAGCGGCTTCAATTCCCACTGGTCTTCAGATTTGTACCGGAGTGTCACTTTGGCCCGGATGAACAAATACATGCCTTCTTTCACGTACGGCGAGAACTTCACGAAATCCTCTCCAAACAAAGCTAGCCCCATGGTGTTGTCATAGTCTTCTAAAGAGAAGAGCAGGAACGGGTTGCCATTCTTGCCCGTGCGCATGACCACGTTGCTGATGATACCGGCCACGTTCACGTCACGCCCTTTAAACTCCTCAATCCTATCAAGGCTGCACGTGCAGTAGGAGTCAATCTCCAGCTTGAACTGGTCTAGCGGGTGGCCAGAGAGGTAGAAACCGATTACTTCTTTCTCGCGGCGTAGCATCTCGGTCAAAGTCCAGGGCTGTACGTCCGGTACTTTGGGCAACGGCATGTCTACGGCACCGCCACCGCCAAACAATGATTGCTGAGCGGCGTTCTTCTCCGCCTGGAACTGGTTCCCGAAGCGAACGGCCTTTTCAATCAGATTGATGCTTTCGCCTTCGGGTGTCTCTAAATATTGGGCGCGGTGGTAGCGTTCAAACGAGTCAAAGGCTCCGGCCTGGGCAAGGCTTTCAAAGGTCTTCTTGTTCACGGCGCGCAGGTTAACGCGTTTCGCGAAGTCAAAGATATCAGTATAGTTGCCGTTCTTTTCGCGCTCTTCAATAATGGCTTCCACGGCGGCCTCGCCGGTTCCTTTCACAGCCCCCATCCCGAAACGGATTTGCCCCTGCTGGTTCACGTTGAACTGGTGGATGGATTCGTTCACGTCTGGCCCTAATACCTGAATTTGCTGCTTGCGCGCTTCCTCAATAAAGAACGTCACCTTCTTGATGTCGTTCATGTTGTGAGTGAGCACGGCGGCCATGTACTCGGCTGGGTAATGCGCCTTGAGGTAACCGGTCTGGTAGGCCACTACGGAGTAAGCCGCGGAGTGCGAGCGGTTGAAGCCGTACTGCGCGAATTTCTCCATCACGTCAAACACCTCAGAAGCATGCTTGGCCGGAATGTTATGAATCTCCTTGGCACCGGCCACGAATTTCTCGCGCTCCAAGGCCATTTTCTTCATGTCCTTCTTACCCATCGCGCGGCGCAGCAAGTCGGCGCCACCCAGGGAGTAGCCCGCCAGTACCTGCGCCGTCTGCATAATCTGCTCCTGATACACCATGATACCGTAGGTGTTTTTCAGGAGCGGCTCCAACAGGATGTGCGGGTATTCCACTTCTTCCTTGCCCTGCTTCCGGTTAATGAAGTTCGGGATGAACTGCATCGGGCCCGGACGGTACAAGGCGTTCATGGCAATCAGGTCTTCAATGTTGGTGGGCTTCAGGTCTTTGAGGTACATGCGCATGCCCTCAGACTCAAACTGGAACGTCCCGATGGTGTCGCCGCGCTGGTAGAGGGCGTACGTCTTTTCATCGTCCAGTGGAATGTTGTCGATGTCAATCTCTACGCCGTGATTCCGCTTGATAAGCGCCATGGCATCTTTCAGAATGGATAGGGTTTTGAGGCCCAAGAAGTCCATCTTCAACATGCCCGCACTTTCAATCACCTTTCCGTCAAATTGCGTCACTAGCAGGTCAGAGTCTTTGGAGGTAGACACCGGAATGTAGTTGGTGATGTCATCTGGCGCGATGATCACACCCGCCGCGTGAATACCAGTGTTCCGAACCGAGCCTTCCAGCTTTTCAGCTAGTTTTAGGGTTCTGGCCTTTAAATCATTTCCGTCTCTAATAGCGGCTAGTTCCGGCGATTCAATGAAAGCTTTGGCCAGCGTGGTGCCCGGGGCTTCCGGAACCATTTTGGCCAGTTCGTTCGCCTCGGATAAAGGTAAATCCAGCACGCGGGCCACGTCTTTGATAGATGATTTGGCGGCCATGGTACCGAAGGTGATGATCTGGGCCACCTGCGTTTTGCCGTACTTGTCTACCACGTAGTCAATTACGCGCTGGCGGTTCACGTCATCAAAGTCAATATCAATATCGGGCATGGATACCCGCTCAGGATTCAGGAAACGCTCAAACAGAAGCGAATATTTAATCGGGTCAATGTTGGTAATTCCCACGCAGTAGGCCACGGCAGAACCTGCTGCCGAACCACGGCCCGGCCCCACGGCCACCCCCATGCTGCGGCCTTTGTTGATGAAATCCTGGGTGATGAGGAAGTACCCGGCAAAGCCCATGGTTTCAATAATGCCCAACTCATAGTTCAGGCGTTCCTCTACCTCGGGGGTGATCTCAATATAGCGTTTCTTGGCACCTTCAAAGGTTAAGTGGCGTAAAAACAAGTCGGCGGTAGGGTGCTCCGGAGGAAGCGGGAAGTTAGGCAACAGGATATCGCGCTGCAGTTTAGGCGGCGTGATCTTGTCTACGATCTCGTTGGTGTTATCCACGGCAAACGGCACATCAGAGAACAACTGGTTCATCTCTGCCTGGTTCTTGAAGTAGAACTGGTCGTTGGGGAACCCGAAACGGTCTTGCGGACGTGGTTTCTGCTGCTCTTCCTCAATGCGGTAGAGCATGCGGCGCACGTTCTCGTCGTGCCCGTAGGTGTTCCGAATGTTGTTTAACGTATCATAAATCACCTCGCCGCTACCCGACATCATCCGGAAGTACTGCGTCTGGAAATCGCCCACAGGCACAGTTTCCTGCTCACCGGTATTCACGCATAGCAGAATGTCGTGTGCGTTCCAGTCAGACTGCTCCACATAGTGGGAGTCATTAGTACAGATGACCTTCACGTTGTATTTGATGGCAAATCTGAGAAGCACCTGATTTACGTCTTCCTGGCTCAAGCCGGTGCCATCAATGTTCATGAGGCCGTGCCGCTGAATCTCGATGTAGTAATCTTCGCCAAATAAATCCAGCCACCACTTGAGCAGTTTCTCCGCTTCTTCCTCGCCTTTCCAGAGAATGGCTTGCGGCAGCTCGGCACCAATACAGCAGGAAGTAGCGATGAGGCCTTTGGAGTACTTCATCAAAAGCTCCTTGTCAATGCGGGGCCACTTGCTGTAAAGACCGTCAATGTAAGAGTAGGAGCAGAGCTTGGCCAGGTTCTGATAACCTTCCTGGTCTTTGGCCAGAAGCAACTGGTGGTGGCGCACGTCTTTCTGCTCCTTGGAGAAAGTTTTCTGGTGCCGGTCGGCCACTAAATAAAACTCGCAGCCCACAATGGGTTTCACGTTGTACTTGTTGGCCTCGGCCACAAAGTTAAACGCCCCAAACATGTTGCCGTGGTCGGTCATGGCAATGGCTTTCATGCCATCGGCGGAAGCCTTTTTCATGAGCGCGCCAATGCTGGCAGCCCCGTCTAGCAAGGAGTACTGGGTGTGGGTATGGAGGTGGGAAAAATCTGGCACGGCGTAAAGAGTCTAGAGTTCTGAGTCTTGGGTCCTGCGTTGAAAAAGGACCCGAAACGGACTACGAAGATACGGGTTTTTGCCCGGATTTTGGCCAGGAAAAATGTGGTTTGTAGAAGGGTTTTGGGCTTGTTTTCTGAACATCAGGCCGAAAACAGATTTGCGGGTTCTTTGGCTTAGGAGCTACTTTTTGGGAGCGCCTTCTTACGCCGAGTTGGGTAATGGCCTTGGGTTTCAGCACCTACGCTGTACCTTTGTGCTTTCTTATACTAAGTCTGTTATGAGTTTACCCTTAAATACCTCTTTGGGCCGTTTCCGGCTGATTGCCATTTTGGAAGGAATCTCTTACCTAGTGTTGTTACTGATTGCCATGCCCCTGAAATACATGGCCGGCATCCCTGAACCAGTGAAATACGTGGGTTGGGCGCATGGCGTACTCTTTGTGCTTTTCATAGGCTTGCTCTTGCAGGTGTGGGTGCAGTACCGCTGGTCTTTCCTGAAAGTAGTGCTGGCTTTCATCGCCTCACTTATCCCGTTCGGGACGTTTATTCTGGACAAGAAAATAGCCCACGATCAACCGCAAGCCAAATAATTCTGTTTCGGGCCTGTTTTCTCATAAACAGGCCCGAAATGTTTTATATGGGTTCGTCACTTATACATTTTCGCCTAGACGTAGATTGCGGCGATAACCATTCAATCTTGGAGAAATAAGTAGCAGGACAAAATAAACTATCTATTTTGTCATCCTGAAAGGATCTCGGTGGCGAACGGCAAAGGCGTTTATTTATAGCTTTTCTAGTTCGCCACCGAGATCCTTTCAGGATGACAAAGAGAGAAGAAGATATTGTTATTGCTGTCCAATTACTTACACGAGCAAGGCCAAGGGTTTTTGGACAATTTTTGAGAAAACAGCCTCTAAACCTAAGATGCTGAATATGGCCACAAAGAAGAAAACTGAACATTAGAGTGGGTACTGCACGTACACATTTTCGGCCTAAAAGGGCTGTGAACCAATGGCAGATACTCTTTCCTCCAATAATACCGATAAACCATCGCGCTTGGGCGACATGTTCCGGGCCCTGAAATACCGCAACTACCGCCTGTTTTTCATGGGGCAAAGCGTTTCCCTCATTGGTACCTGGATGCAGCAGGTGGCTATGAGCTGGTTGGTGTACCGCCTCACCGATTCGGTTTTCCTGCTGGGGATGGTCAGTTTTGCGAACCAGATTCCGTCCTTTCTGCTGGCCCCCTATGCCGGGGTAATTTCTGACCGATACAACCGTCACCGAGTGCTCCTGATTACACAGTTCCTGTTTTTGGTGGAAGCCAGTACCCTGGCCACGCTGGTGCTCACAGATACTATCTCTATCACCTACATCATGGCGCTGGGAGTCTTTGCCGGTATTGTGAATGCCTTTGACATGAGTGCCCGGCAATCTTTTGTGGTGCAATTGGTTGAGAAACGGGAAGATATGAGCAATGCCATCGCCCTGAACTCCTCTATGTTCAACATGGCCCGTTTGGTGGGCCCCTCTGTAGCGGGTGGAATTATTGCCGCGGTAGGCGAGGGAATGTGCTTCCTGATTAACGCCATCAGCTACCTGGCCGTGTTGGCTTCCCTGCTCTTCATGCGTTTACCGAAAATGGAGCGAAAGATTCAGAATGCCCAGGTGCTGAAATCCTTGGGCGAAGGGTTCCGGTACGCCTTCGGGTTTGCGCCCATCCGTGATATCCTGATTCTGATAGCTACCCTCAGCCTCTTCGGGATGCCGTTTACCGTGCTTATGCCCGCCATTGCCCGTGACGTGCTGCACGGCGATGCCAGTACCCTGGGCTTGCTCATGGGTGCCTCTGGCGTGGGCGCTTTGCTGGGCGCGCTATACCTGGCCTCCCGTAAGACAGTGTTGGGACTGGCCAGAGTCATTGTATGGGCCTCGGTTTTGTTTGGCGTGGGACTGATGGCATTCGCTATTTCTACCAACATGCTGCTGGCCATGGTCAGTATTTTTGTGGTGGGCCTGGGCATGATTTTGCGCATGGCTTCCAGCAACACACTGCTCCAGACCATTGTAGACGATGACAAACGCGGCCGCGTGATGAGCTTTTACTCCATGGCTTTCATGGGAATGGCCCCTATTGGAAGCCTCTTGGCCGGTTGGCTCGCCGAACGCATAGGCGTCGCTTACACCCTGCTGGGCTGCGGCATCATCTGCCTGCTGAGCATTGTGCCATTTATCCTGAGTCTGCCCCGGTCCCGGCAATTAGTCCGGCCCATATACCAACGTTTAGGCATTCTGCCCGAAATAGCTAACGGTCTGCAAACCGCTTCCCAAATGACTTCTCCGCCGGAAGGAGGGAAGATGTGATTATGGGTTGGTTTTCGGAAAGTTAGGTTGAAAAGCGTGAAAGCCATTTTGCTTTATTCTCCTATGGCGCGGAAGTTACTTCCGTGGCTTTTGCTCATAAGGCACGGAAGTAACTTCCGCGCCATAGAAAAGAGGGTGTTTAGAGGCAATTGGCACAGACACTACTTGCAGGTATTCGAGACGCTACGAGGTCTTTTGAGCAAACGGTATAGCGTAAATAACAAAACTCCCCTCCTAATTTAGGAGGGGTGCCCAAAGGGCTGGGTGGTTATAAACAGAGAGAGCCGACTCAAAAGTCGGCTCTCTCTGTTTGAAAGAAGATGAAAGCTTATTGCTTTGGTTTGATAACCAAGTTTTCGCCGATGCTCACGTTGTGATCTGCTTTGTTGTTCCATTCCATAATCTGCTGGATGGTGACGCCGTACTTGCGGGAAATGGCATACATGGATTCGCCAGCGGAAACTTTGTGGGTAACGGTTTCAGTGGAAGCAGGCGCAGCAGTAGTGGTTTCAGGCTGAGTAGTTGCCGTTGGAGCAGATACAATCAGTGTCTGTCCGATGGCGATAGAGCCGGTGCCCAGTTCGTTCCAGGTCTGCAGGTCTTGCACCGAAACGCCGTACTTGCGGGAGATAGCATATAAGGTCTCACCAGCCATAACGGTGTGCTCCGTGGCCGAAGTAGCTGCTGTTGCTACCGCAGGCGCCGTTTTGACCGGAGACGTGGTAGAAGCAGGGGCGGTAGTGTTGACGGTAAGGTTGGAGTTCGCGGAAGTTGTTCCGGTTAAAGTGAGTTCTTTGCCCAAAGGCAGCGGCGCACCAACCTCCAAGTTATTCCAAGCCAACAGGTCTGTCATGGCGATGCCATATTTTCTGGTAATGGAGTACAACGTCTCACCTTTTTCTACCACGTGTTTGCCAGAAGCCGGGATGGGCATGGTAGCCGTAGTGGCCGGAGCTTTTATAGTGCCAGTTACTGGTTCATCGGGAGCTTTGCGCTCTAACACTGGAGCTGGTTTTGCAGCGATGGCCGGGTTCTTTGCTGGGTACGTAGTGGTGGCTTCGCCCTGAGGCGTTTTGCGCACGTATGGTGCCGCCGCAGAGTCTTCTACTTCCACGCTAATAGAGCCTTGTTTAGGGGTAGCAGGCGTTTTTACCGGAGTAGACACTGGTTTCTGAGCCAAGACCTCTGTAGCTACCGGAGCCGCTTCTTCCTCCAACGGTCTGATTTCTACCTCAATGTTGGCAGGTCTGGTTTCCTGCAACCACACTACCCTGCCTGGTTGCAGGCTCTCGGTTTTGGTCATGCGGTTTTTAGACAAGAGTTTGTTCAGTTTAACCGCATACTTCTGGGAGATGGCGTGCATGGTTTCGCCCCGTTGAGCTACGTGGTACTCGGTGTCTTTAGCTTTGTTGAGCTTGCCTTGGAAGTAATAGGTCTGACCGGGTACAATTACATCATTGGCTTGCATGTCGTTCACGCGCAGGAACTTGCTGGTAGAGATATTTCCCTTCAGGGCCAGCATATCCTTGGTGTCGCCGGCTTGCGCTACCACCGAGGCAGGCATGTACGTGTTGTTCAGCTTCGCCTTAAGGGTCTGGAAGAAACCTTTGATTCTGCCTATGCTATCCTGAGACCTAACTGCGGTAGTTCTGGTTCTGGTAGCGGAACTGGTTTGGTTTCTAACCGGTCCGGCACTGGCCAGCACCGGACGTGATGCTCCGGAAACGTACGGTACCATTACGGTGTATTCCTTGTCAGAAGGCACGGTAGAGGCCATGAGCCATTTGTTGTAGCGCTCCACTTCGGCCGCATCGGCCTGGGCCGCCATCGCGATTTCTGTTAAGGTTTGGCCCGGCGTGGCTTTTACAGGCTGCAAAGTAATGGTAGGGTTGGGGTTTTTCCCGATGGCGTTTTCATAGGCTACTTTGTGCGCCAGAAACGTGAGAAGGTACTTGTTTGTCTGGCTAGTTACCTCCATTTTCTTCGCCCCAATGTCTGACGTTTTGGTCAGGGCTTTGGTGCCGTTCAGGCCTTGGTAATACGAAAGCAGGGTGTTGAACCAGTTTTTATAATAGGCGTTGCTGCGCAGCATGTATCTGGCGGCCCCACGGCTGGACTCAATAATGTGCTTGCGCTCATCTACCTGCGAGTTCACTTTCACGCCCAGTTCGGTGGCCGATGCTTCTTTGAACTGCCAGAAACCCACGGCATTAGACGATGACACGGCATCAGACACCAGGCCACTTTCCTGCAATACCAGGTATTTGAAATCTGTAGGTACGCCTTCCTGTTTCAGCGTCTGCTCCACAAACGGGAAATAGGCATCTGCTAATTCTACCTTTTTCTGGAAATAGCCGGGGTGCTTGAGGAGCGCATCTACCAGTTTCTGGATGTCGGTTTGGGCGTCTTCCCGTATCTGGAGGTGGATGTCTGCGAAGTAAATATTGTTGGGAACTACGGGGCTCTGGGCTTGCGCTACCAAGCACAACAGGCTGAGTAACAGGAGCGATAAAGATTTCTTCATCTGTTTATCGGGGAAATTGGTAAAAGAATAGTAGAAACGCTATGCTCTTGTAAAACTGGAATTACATATAGCTAAGTTGCTATGATGTAAAGGGTTGTAGCAATAGGTTTTGCTACAAAGTAGGTGATTTTGAGGGGCTAAAGGAAGTAGAGGGGCGGTAAAATTTATCCACCCGCTTTTCCACGGGCTTGTCCACAAGTTGTGGATTACTTTTTACGGGCCACCAGAATGCCGTCTCTAATGGGCAGCAGCAGGTTTTCTACCCGGGGGTCTTCGTGCACCTTTCGGTTGAAGTCTAGCACCAGCTCAGTGTCTTTGTCCAGCTTGGGCCTGAATTTTTCTACTACCTTGCCGCTCCAGAGCACATTATCCGTCAAGATGAACCCGCCGGGCCGCACATGGTCTATGACCATGTCATAGTAAAGCCCGTTGCTTTTCTTGTCGGCGTCAATGAACACCAGGTCCCATTGCTCTTGGAGTGTAGGAATCACCTCGGCCGCCTGCCCAATGTGCAGTTGAATCTTCTGCTCCAAGCCAGCCTCTACAATGTAACCGCGTACCATGTCTTCCAACTCATCATTCACGTCAATGGTGTGCAGCACGCCATCTTCTGCCAACCCTTCGGCCAAGCAAAGCGCTGAATAACCCGTGTACGTGCCAACCTCCAAAATTCGGCGCGGCCGAAGCATCTGCGAAAACATAGCCAACGTGCGCCCCTGCAAGTGCCCCGAAAGCATGCGCGGCTTCATCACGTTCAGGTGCGTCTCGCGGTTAAGCCGGTGCAGCAGCGGCGTCTCCGGCGACGTATGCGCCTCGGCGTAGGCATTCAGGTCTGGGTCCAGGAAGTCCATCTGTTTAGATTTGGTGATGTGGAAATTTGAAGATGTGGAAATGATTCTTGGGCAAAGGTAATGCAGCGGAGTTTAGGAGGATGGTTTTGGGTCTGTTTTTAGGGAATACGCTTGAAAACGCCACCCATCTTAATCCATAAAAATGGGCTGAATCAAACACTAAAAAACATGGTTCAAGTTTTCAACTTGGACCTAAAATGTCGGAAGCTTGCAACTTCCGTGAGGCGAAAGCCTCAAACTAGCTTTGCTGATTCAGATAGGCTTTCTATAGCTCCTATGGCGCGGAAGTTACTTCCGCGACTTTCTTGCAAGGCACGGAAGTAACTTCCGCGCCATAGAAAAATCCTCCCATTGAAACGACAGGTTTTCCCTTCTTTTTCTGCCTATTTTCCTAAAATGACCGCTAAAACAAAGCCTTTCTAAAACCGCTTAATCAGACAACCCGTGGCGCGTTGCTCCGCATTCGCTATTGACCTTCCGGCTAACAAGGCATCTAACGCTCCGGCTAAGTGGCGTTGTTTCACGTAGTTCTCCGCTTGCGGATTATCGTCTATGGCGCCTTTGTAGCGGAGGTAGAAACCGTCAGATGAGTTCTGGAGCACGAAAACCTCGGGGGCTTTGGTAGCGCCGAATCGTTTGCTGAGTTGCTGGCCATCGTCTACCAGGTACGGGAATTTTGCCAGGCTGGGGCGGTCGGGCTGGGCTTTGTCGGTTTGGCTGCCTTCTTCCAGGCCTATGTTGGTGTTCACGTACACAAACTGAACGCCTTTGCCGGTATACGTCTGGGAAAGAGTAAGGAGGCGGTTCTCGTACAGCTTGGCGTAGGGGCAACTCACACTGGTGAAAACGACCACTAGCACGGGCGCATCCTGGAAGCTAGATAGCTCCACGGCTTGGTTCTGGGCATTTTTGAGGGTGAAGTTGTCTACTTTGGCGCCAATGCGGTAACCACCGGTCTGGGCAAAAGCGACACTTGTTAAAAACAGCGTCAGCAAGAATGTAAAAGATTGTTTCATATAGAGGAATTCTAAAAATCGGTTTTGGGAAAAGGTAAAGTATTGGCTTATAAGTGAGCTGGTTTTTCTACCAGGGGGGCCAACACGTACGTCAATACAAAATCTGGGTGTACTTCATACTGAACGGTATAGTTTTGCTGGAAAGTATCTGTCACCACTCGCCCCGCAAACGCACCGGCTGGTTGCCTGTCAAAATTATCCAGAAGTAGATGCTCCTTGAAATCCAGCTTTTTATTTCGGTACACTTTATAAAGCGTTTCTTTGGCGCTCCAGTAGAGGTGTATTTTCTTCGTATCAGCCGCGGCGGCGGTAAGTTCTTTTTCGTTCAGAAACCTCGGTGCCAACCGGGGAGCCTTATTTCCAAGCATTTCAATATCTATGCCAACTTGGTGCGAGCACGAGACGATGGCCCCCACCCACGGGCCTGAGTGCGTGAGTGACACCTGCCACGCAGCATCAGAACAAACCGGTCCGCCCGTTTCCTGGGTCTGCAAATACATTTCTGGGGCCAAAAGCTTTTCTAACAAGGTGTACGCCAGTACCCGTGCTGCCAGCCATTCTTTGGTCCGGCTTTCTGCTTTGAACACCGGAATCTCATGGCCGGATCGTTGCAAAAGCAGTTGTTCGCGCAAAGCCTCCGCAGATTCATCTACCCGCCAAAGGCCTAGCAGCGAAGTAGCGGAAATGGAGTTGATTTGGTGAAGCGGCATAGAAGCGAACGGGCGGAAACGGTTTTTGGGTGGTTTTTGGTAAATTTAGCCAAAAATAGCTTCCGTCCTTTTTCCCGTAGACCATGGCCAGCCCGTTTCAGGTTCAGAAAATCACCACGCTCACCGGTCACCGCGACTGCGTTTACACGCTGGAACGAGCCCCTGTGCCGCAGAAATTCTTTTCGGCCGGGGCCGATGGCCTGGTAGTGCAGTGGGACTTAACCCAGCCCGAAAACGGCGAACTGGTGGCGCGGGTGAGTTCCAGCGTGTACGCGCTCAAGTACGTGCCAGAACGCAACTGGCTATTGATTGGGCACAACCACAACAGTTTGGAGGTGCTGGACCTAACCGCGAAAGCCATCGTGAAAACTATTCCCTTGCCGCCCGCCGCCATCTTTGATATTCAGTATTCCTGGGAAACGCAGCAAGCCTATCTCGCTTTGGGCGATGGTTCTCTGGTAGTGGTAGACCTGGAAAAGCTGGAGGTGCAGAAGGCGGTTCGGTTCTCCGAGAAAAGCGTGCGCAGCGTGGCCTTGCATCCGCAGAAAGCAGAGCTGGCATTGGGTTTGAGCGATTACCGCATTTTAATTCTAAACCGAGAGACGCTGCAAGTAAAGCAGACGTTAGGAGGGCATACCGGCTCGGTGTTCACGGTGGCCTACACGCCAGATGGGGATTACCTGTTGAGCGGCAGCCGTGATGCCCATTTGCGCGTATGGGAAGCAGAAAACCAGTACCGGGAGCACACCAGCATCATCGCGCATTTGTTCACGCTTAACCACATCGCCTTCAGCTCCAACGGGCGGCTTTTTGCCACCTGTAGTATGGACAAAAGTGTGAAAGTGTGGGATGCGCAAACGTTTAAATTATTGAAAGTGATTGACAAAGCCCGGCACGCGGGGCACGGCACCTCGGTCAACAAATTGTTTTGGTCGGCTCATTGGAATCAGTTAGTTTCGTGTAGTGATGACCGTAGCATTGCGGTTTGGGCATTAACCTTGAAGGAAATATGAAGATTACACCGTTAGAAATCAGACAGAAAACGTTTGAAAAAGCGTTTAGGGGCTTGGACAAAGAAGAAGTGCAGGCGTTTCTGCTCACGCTTTCCCAGCAATGGGAAAAACTGCAGGACGAAAACAAAGACCTGCGCCTGAAGTTGGAAGTGGCCGGCCGAGAAGTCCAGAAACTACGGGAAGTGGAATCTTCGCTCTACAAAACCCTCAAGACCGCCGAGGACACCAGCACCAGCATTGTAGACCAAGCCACCAAAGCCGCCGACCTACAGATCAGGGAAGCCCAGCTCAAAGCCGACCAGGTGTTGGAGGCCGCCCGCCAGAAAGCCCGCAGCGTGCTGGAAAGCGCCTACATGCAGGCAGACAAAACCGTAGCCGAGATGCATGCCGAGGTGAAGAACCTGGAGCAGGATTACCTGCGCCTGGAAGATTACCTGGAGAACATGGTGCGCGACCTGCAGAACCTGGCCTCAGACGCCTTAGACAAGGTGGAGAAAACCAGGGCAAAACCTAAAGCCTCTCTTGCCAGTATCTTACAAAGAGCCGCCCAAATCAAAGCGCAGCGGCCCGATGACGAAAAAGATACCACTATGAACGCATTCACCTCAGCACCTATAGCCCCGGCCACCAAACCGGCCCACATACCTGCCGCTGTTCTCACAGACCAGCCCCAAGCCGGTGGATATGAAATTGGCGGTGGCGGAAGCCGCGAGTCTATTCCGGCCACGCCAGGTACTATTCCGCCGGTACATACACCAAGTCCGGCCCCAGACGTGCACCCGCGCACGCCAGAGATAGTGCCCCCGCATATTCCAACGCCATCTATTGACCCTCCGCACAGAGAGGAGCCTAAACCAGATATTCCGCCAGCGCCCAGCCCAACTCCGGTAGAGGAACCAGAGCCAGAGCGCGAGCAACCGGTGCCTACCACGCCAGAAGTGCAACCTCCTATGACCACCCAGGCCAAACCGGCCCCGGCGGTAGCAGTAGGCGGCGGTTCTTTCTTTGACGAAATCTAGTTCCTGCGTTTATGGGGCAGATTGCGTTGGAAGGCATGGAGTTCTTCGCCTTTCACGGGTTTTATGACGAGGAGCAGAAAATAGGCAATAAATACGGCGTAGACCTCTACATCCAAACCGATTTACACGCCGCCGCCGCCTCAGACAACCTGGACCAGACCGTGAACTATGAAGTCTTGTACAAACTGGTGCTACACGAGATGAGCCTTCCCGCCCGTCTATTGGAGCATTTGGGCCATCGCATCATGGAAGCGGTAATGCAGGAATTCCCGTTTGTGCAGCAAGTGAAAGTCTGTGTCTCCAAATTCAACCCGCCTTTGGGCGGAATTTGCCACAAGGCCAAGGTCACATTAGAGAAGGACAAAGCTTGAAATTGAAACGATGCTTTTGGCCTGTTTTTAAGAAATCAGTTTAAAAGCGGAGTTTATAACATAAGAAAAGCCCCACCTGTGAAAAACGGGTGGGGCTTTTTTGTGCACAATTACATGTTAGTGTTTTGTAGGGGCAATCCCTTGTGGTTGCCCTTCGGCGTTCGCTGATGGATGCTTTCTGCTACCGTAGGACAGGTCGCGACCTGTCCGTACATGTTCTGAGAAATAGCGTGTGGAATGGAAAAGGGCAACCATAAGGGATTGCCCCTACAAAAAATGACAAACTATATCGTCACATCTCCTCATCTCTAAATTTCCACATCTCCAAATCTTCAAATTTCCATATCACCTCATCAGCCTAATCCTCCCGGCCCCACCGGCCGCGGGCATTTCCTTTATCTCTTCTTTTTTCCAGTTCTTTCTCCAGCTCCTTCTGCCAGTCTTTATCACGGTTTCTATCTTTATCTCGGTCCTTTTTGTCCTTCCGTTTGAAGAGGTCTTTCAGCTTGCGGCCGCCTTTTTTGAATAATTCTTCAATGCCGTTCTCATGCACTTCTACCATGGGTGCCTCCACGTAGGGTGGTTGGTAGGGAGGGCAATTAAGGTAGCTTTGCAGGTGGGAAGGCAGCGGAGAGAAGTGGCTGGAGCCAAACCGGCGGTACGCACGGTCTGCGCTGAGGCGCTGGAAGAAGGTGCCCCAGATGGGAAGCGCGGTGTGGGAGCCGCCACCCTGGTCCAAATCTCGGAAACGGATGCGGCGGTCTTCGCCTCCTACCCAGGCCCCCGCTACCAAGTCGGGCGTGAACCCGATGAACCAGCCATCGGCTTGGGATTGGGTAGTGCCGGTTTTGCCCGCAATGTCCATTTTTAGGCGATAATCACTACGCAGGCGGCGCCCAGTGCCCTCATTGACCACGCTCTCCAGCATGGGGCGCAGCAGAGCCGTGGTTTGGTTGGACAGCACTTGTTTGCCTTGGCCGTTGGGGTTGGATTGATCGAAGAGGATGGTGCCTTGCCGGTCGGTGATGCGCAGGAGATAGCGGGGCTTTACTTGGTAGCCGCCGTTCGCCAAAGAGGCGTAAGCTGCCACCATTTCCAGCAAGCTGGCATCGGCGGTGCCGAGGGCTAAGGAAGGCGTGGCGGGAAGTTCACCGGTTATGCCTAGGTTATGCGCCGTCTGCACCACATTGGGAAGCCCCGCCTGCAAGGCCACATTCACCGACACCGTGTTGATGGACTGCGAGAGTGCCCCCAGCATAGAATAGGCCCCGCCATATTGGTCATTGGCATTGCGGGGCGACCAGTTCTCGTATTCAGGGAAGACGCGCCGCTCGTTGGGGAAATAGGTGCAAGGAGTGATTCCTCTTTCCATAGCGGTGGCGTATACGATGGGCTTAAACGTGGAACCTACCTGACGGCGGGAGCGCACGTGGTCGTACTGGAAATAATTGTGACTGATGCCGCCCACCCAAGCCCGTACAAAACCACTATTGGGTTCCATGGCTATAAAACCGGCGTTCAGGTAGCGCAGGTAATGTCTTAAGGAATCCATGGGACTGATGGTACGGGTCACTTCGCCCCGCCAGCGGAATACCTTCATTTTACGAGGGGTATTGAAGATTTTATCAATTTCCTCGTCAGAGAGACCGGCGGCTTTGTGGCGTCTGTAACGGAGCGACCTGAGTTTGGCGGCTTGCACCACATCGGGCTGTCCCGCCCACGGCGATTTGTTGCCCCAGTGTTTGTCAAACTCTACCTGTAACGTTTTCATGCGTTGCCGAAGGGCCAGTTCGGCGTGCCGCTGCATTTTACTGTCAATGGAGGTGTAAATCTTGAGGCCGTCATTGTAGAGGTTATAAGGGTCTCCGTCCTCGTTTTTCTGGAGGGCGGCCCATTGGCCCAGTTCTTCGCGCAGATGCTCACGGAAGTAAGGGGCCAGTCCGCTGTGGTGAGAGTACGGGTTGTAGCGGAGTTTGAGAGGGCGCTTTTGCAGGGAATCTTTCTGCGCGGACGTGAGGTAGCCGTATTTCGCCATTTGGGCCAAGACCACATTTCGGCGCAGCAGAGACCGTTCTGGGTAAAGTTTAGGGTGGTAAGAGGTGGTCCCTTTCAGCAAGCCAATGAGCACGGCGGCTTCCTCGGTCTTGAGAGAATCTGCGGAGGTGCTGAAGAAACGCCGCGCCGCCGATTCTATGCCGTACACGTTTCCGCCCATGGGTACGGTGTTCAGGTACAGCGCCAAAATCTCTTCTTTGGTATAAATGGCCTCAAAACGGCGGGCCAGAATTACTTCGCGCAGCTTGTTCACGGGCATTGACAGAAAGCCCAGGTTCTTGCGCGGAAACAGGTTTTTAGCCAACTGCTGGCTGAGCGTACTGCCCCCGCCGGAGCTCTCATTTTGTAGTAACAGGCTTTTAACGAACACACGAGCCAGGCTTCGGTAATCTACACCGTCGTGCTCATAGAAACGGACATCTTCGGTGGCTACCAAGGCTTTGATAGCTGGTTCTGCAATCTGGTCATAGGCTACGTTGGTGCGGTCCTGGATGAAATAACGGCCAATCAAGACGCTGTCGGCGGTGTAGACCTCAGAAGGCATGTTGTTCTGCACCGACTTTAGTTGCCGCTTGGTGGGCAGCCAGCCAAACAACCCGAAATACACGGCCAGATAGAACACGAAAAGCACCAGCAACACCGCTGCTACTCCTTTGCCCAGCACGCGCAGCCAGCCTTTTCCGTCTAAGGACCGCCAGTAGCCCATGGTTAGTTTGTGCCCGTGCCTGGACAGCCACCGTTTGCGCCGGGTATTCAGCCAATCAGAGAAACTGCCGAAGTATGAGTTAAAAAAGGGCATGCGTTAGGAACGTCTAAACCGAGGCAAAAGCTATGATTACCCCAATGATACTACAAAGGTTGCGCCATTTATGGCACGTTTCCGCCAAATTAGCCGTAAAACGGAGGCGGTGGCTGTCTTCTTGCGCCCGCCGGACTCATTGAACTCTAACGAAAAGACGCAAATGGCGGAAGCGAAAAAGATAAAGTTAAGTGTTTTAGACCAATCGCCGGTACGGGAGGGCGGAACGGCGGAACAAGCCTTGAAAGAAACGCTGGAACTGGCCAAACTAGCCGACAAGTTGGGCTACACCCGCTTCTGGGTTTCTGAGCACCATAACTCGTTGGGGCTGGCGGGGCCTTCGCCCGAGGTCCTGATTCCGCATTTGGCAGCGCATACCCAGCACCTGCGTATTGGCTCGGGCGGCGTCATGCTGCCCCATTACAGTGCGTTGAAAGTGGCCGAGAATTTCCGGATGCTGGAAGCCTTGTACCCCAACCGCATTGACCTGGGCATTGGCCGCGCCCCCGGCACCGACCGCAAGACCGCCGCTTTGCTCAACCCCTACAATCAGTTCAATGAGCAGGATTTCGTAGACCAACTCATCAACCTGGACCGCTACCTGCAAGACGGCCTGAACGGTTCAGAAGCCGCAGAGGTGAAGGTAACGCCCCGTTCTTCCACTACCCCTGAGCGGTGGCTGTTGAGTTCCAGCGGCCAGAGCGGTGTGTTTGCGGCCCACTTCGGGATGGGGTTTTCCTTCGCGCATTTCATCAACCCCAACGGTGGCCCCGAGATGATGAAGTCCTACCAACAGCGGTTCACCCCTTCAGCCTTGTTGAAAGAACCCGCCGGGAACTTCGGCATCTTTGTCATTTGCGCCGATACCGAGGAACGCGCCAAAGAACTGCAACTCTCCATGGACATGCTCATGCTGCACATCCGGCAGGGCAAGGCGGGCGGCGTGCCTTCTCTGGAAAAAGCCAAAGCCTTTTATGCTGACTTAGAGCCTGATGAACTGGGCCAAGTGCAATATAACCGTCAGCGCATGGTGGTAGGCACGTCTTCCCAAGTGAAAGCAAAACTGGACGCCTTGGCCGAAGCCTATAACGTGGATGAGATTGTGGTAGTGACGATTACCTATGATTTCAAGGATAGGCTGCGGAGCTACGAGTTACTGGCGGAGGCGTATGGGTTGGAACCACGGGGGTAGGTGCTAGTTGTCAGTTATTAATTTTCAGTTGTTAGGCAGATGCAATTTTACCGTGCTTCGGGCACCCCTCCTAAATTAGGAGGGGAGTTTTTGCCTGCAGCCTCTATACTGTTCGCTCAAAAGACCTCGTAGTGTCTGGAAGACCTGCGAGGGTCTGTGTCTATGGCCTGCACTCATCGCCAATCTGGAGATTGGCTGTCCCGTGGTGCGTAGAGCGCTGGCGCTAACTCTACGCACAGCACGAGTTGTTTCTGGGCTGTTTAACTAAAATTAGCCTGAGAACACTGGCGGAAGCAAGACTTAGCATTACTTCTTTCCATCGCTGGCGCGAGCATCCGGCTCGTGTCCGTACGCATTCCTGATCTTCTCTTTCAATTGAATAAGTAGTGGTAATTTTTAAATGCGTGCGGACACGAGCGGGACGCTCGCGCCAGCGGGAAGTCAGCGGAAGCAAAGCTTATATTATTCTTTCACCAGTTCCTGTAGCCGGATGGCATTAACGGGGGCGTAGCCATGCATGTCGTTGTCAAAGTAAACGTACACGTCTTTCCCTTCTTGGGCCCATGTGCGGCAATGGGTGGCCCATTCTTGCAAAACAGCTTCTGAGTAGCTGCCGTCGTATTTTCCTTCAGGGCCGTGCAGGCGCACGTACACAAAATCAGCTGTAACTTCCAGCGGAGAGAGGTGTCCGGCCAGGTCATAGATGCAGAAGGCATGGTTGTGGGCGCTAAGCAGTTCATACACCAGTGGGTGATACCAACTCTGGTCCCGGAACTCAAAGGTGTAGCGGTGGTACGGGGGCAAGACCCTTAGGAAATCCTGGAAGCGCTCCAGGTTCAGGCGCCAGGCGGGCGGTAACTGGAACAGAATAGGCCCCAGTTTCTCTTCCAGTGCCTGCGCGTTGCCCAAAATTTGTGCCAGTCCCTGCTGCGGGTCTTTCAGCTTCTTCATATGCGTAATGTAGCGGCTGGCTTTCACAGAAAACAGAAAGTCTTCGGGCACGCTGGCGCGCCAAGCGGCAAAGGTCTCAGGAGTGGGGAGGCGGTAAAAGGAGTTGTTGATTTCTACCGTTCTGAAGAAGCGTAAATAGTGCTCGGTAAACTGCTTGGACGTAACGCCGGGCGGGTAGAAGTTTCCCTTCCAGTGGTTATAGTGCCACCCCGAGGTGCCGATGTAAATGCTTCCTTTTTCCTGCATAGCCCTCCTTATACGCAGAGGCTGTGACAGGTTCAGAGGCGAAGTAGGTTTGCTGGTCTTTTGCGGAAAAGAGGGGTAAAACGGAATGAGCTCAATTGTTGAGAAAACGGTAGAAAATCCATCCGCCAACGGCGTACAAACTTGCATCCCATACATCACCGGTATAGCGCGGCAGAAACAGGGGGAAGACCAGCTCAAAAGCCAGCGAGACATAGAGAACTACAAACTCCACGTGGTACACTGTGAACCGAACCTGCTCCCCGAAGAGGAACCGCATCAGAAACAAGGTAACAGTAAGAATCAGCGGCAGGCAGAGCAAATCATCCAGGTAGAACCGCATCCAGTGGGGGCGGGGTACATCTAACCAAGCCAGGCAGCGGTGGCCCGCATACACGGCGGCCAGAAGCCAGAACAAAGGCGAGAAGGTGCGCCAGTTTAGCCGGCCAGCAGCGCGATAAGCCATAGAATGAAAGAGATAATGCCCACAAAGGCCAACTGAAAGCCCAAGCCTATGCTTTTCCAGAATTTTGTAAAGACAGAATCTGTAGGATTGATTTGGATGAGGTCTACGGTAAAGCGCTTTTTTTCCTCTTCTTTCCGTTCGTGTTGGGCTTGTTGCCGGTCATAGGCTGCGGGGTCTAGCAAGCGCTGGCAGTGTTCGCAGCGGTCTGTAGGGGCGTGGCTCCAGACCGACCATTGTCCGCAGTGAGGGCATTTCTTGCTTCCTTTCATGGGCTTGTAAAATGAGGTCAACGCCTAAAGGTACTACGGGAAAATAACGTTCTTCCGGTTTTAGGCTACTTTTGCCAGTTTAAAGTAAAAACGAGTGGCCCTTCCGCAGGCTATTCTTTTTATCTTTGCCTAAACCCCAATCTGCCGTGTACAAAAAAATCATCCGTCCGTTACTTTTCCAGTTAGACCCCGAAAAGGTGCACCATCTTACCACCTCTGCCTTGAAAACCGGGTATCAGCTGCCTTTTGCCAAGTCGCTTAGCCGGGGCATGTTTCAGGTTACTGACAAACGGCTGGAAAGAAACGTCTTCGGACTTACGTTTCCGAACCCGGTGGGCTTGGCGGCCGGGTTTGACAAAGATGCCCGCATGATAGATGAGTTCTCTGAACTGGGCTTCGGGTTTATTGAAATCGGGACGCTCACGCCCAAGCCGCAGGCCGGTAATCCCAAACCGCGTCTGTTTCGTCTGCCGCAAGACGGGGCCATCATCAACCGCATGGGCTTCAACAATGAGGGCGTAGAGAAAGCGGTAGAGCGGTTACGCAGTCGGAAGAGCAGCGTGATCGTGGGCGGCAACATCGGGAAAAACAAAGTCACGCCTAATGAACAGGCCCTCCAAGATTACCTGTACTGCTTTGACGCCTTGTATGACGTGGTAGATTATTTTGTGGTGAACGTAAGCTCACCCAATACGCCAGACCTGCGCGCGTTACAGGAAAAGGAGCCGCTGCGGGATTTGTTGAGCAATCTGCAGAACCGCAACCAGGGCAAACGTAAGCCCAAACCGCTGTTGCTGAAGATTGCCCCAGACCTGAACCAGTCCCAGTTAGATGACATTGTGGAGATTGCTTCCCAAACCCAGTTATCTGGCGTGATCGGGACCAACACCACCATCAGCCGAGCCGGTTTGCAAACATCGGGAACCAGAATCACAGAAATTGGGGCCGGTGGCTTAAGCGGGAAGCCTTTGACCAATGCTTCTACGGAGGTCATCAGGTACCTGCGGAAGCAGTTGCCCCAGGAGATCAGGATTGTGGGCGTGGGCGGTATTATGACTCCCGAAGACGCGGTGGAGAAACTTTCGGCCGGGGCCGATTTAATCCAATTATACACGGGCTTTATTTACGAGGGTCCGGCTCTGATTAAACAGATTAATCAGCGGTTACTTAGATAAATACTATATTCTGAAAACCATATACAGGTAAATTGTTCAAGGCTAATTGAGCGGAATAGTGTAGATTTGAACTTTGGAGACAGCATGGCAACGAACACATATAAACGGGAAGTAGGGACGGCTCCGCGGCCTAAAAATGCCCCCAGGGTTCAGCAGAATGAACCTAGGGGAAAGGTAGACGCACGTGCTTCTAAAGAAGCGAAAGAGGCGAAACCCAAAAGAACGCTTCCCAAACCGCAGTTATCCTTCAACTTTCTCAAAGACCGGCGACTACAGTTGTTCATTGGGTTTTTCTTCCTGTTGTCCTCGCTGTACCTGACCATTGCCTTTGTGTCTTTCCTGTTCACGGGCACCGCTGACCAAAGCATTGTGGAGTCGGTGACCGCCGAAGATGTGAAGGCGGCCGGGCTAGAATCTGAGAACTGGCTGGGTTTGTTTGGTGCCTGGATTTCTGACTATTTCATTAACCGCTGGTTTGGGGTAGCCTCGTTCTTCTTCGTGCCCGTGGTGTTCTACATCGGCTATAAAATCGTTTTCCGGCGCACGTCTATTACGCTTTCCTCGGTAGTGACCCTTTGCCTGTTTGGGTTGCTGTGGGGTTGCATGACCGCCGGTTACCTGGTGCTCCTGAACCAATCAGCTGATACGTTCGGCTTCATGAGCGGCGGTATTGGCTATGAAACTGCGCTATGGCTGCAAAGCTTGCTAGGCTGGGGAACCGGTCTTCTGCTTGGTTTCGCGCTGATTGCCTTTGTCATGTTCTTCTTCAACATTACTACCCTGGGCAGACCAAGATTCCCGAAGATGGTGGCTTCCACTCCTGCCGCGGCTCCTGCGGTAGAGAAACCTGAAACCGGCGTTTACGCTTCGCCATCGGCGGGCATGAACCACCTCACTAATCCCAGCGGTATGTTTGAGCCTGAAGAGGAACCAGCGTTTCCGGCCCCGTTTCTGGTAAAGCAAACGGAACCAGAAGAAGAGGAATTGGAAGACGAGTTGGAGGACGATGACCTGCCGGAAGAAGAATACTTTGAAGAGGAGGACTACGACCAGGACGAGGAAGACGAAGTAGAGGAGCCGCAAGCGGAAGTGTTCCCCGTGGCTGAACTGCCTATCACCCCAAGAGCAACCGTTCCGGTGACTTCCGTGCCACTGGCGCTGGAAGTTGAGGATGAGGTGCTGTTAGAGGAACCCGAAGAAGAAGTAGAACTGGATATTGCCAACTTAGCGGCCGAAGACGAAGCGGATGTAGCTGTCAGCGAAAACTACGATCCTACCTTAGACCTGCCGCGCTACCAATATCCTTCCATAGAGCTGCTCACCGACTACGGCGTGGCCAAAGTGCAGGTAACCAAGGAAGAACTGGAAGCGAACAAAGACCGCATTGTAGAGACGCTCGGGAACTACAACATCGGCATCGCCAGTATCAAAGCGACCATTGGACCAACCGTGACGCTGTATGAAATCGTGCCCGAGGCCGGGGTGCGTATCTCTAAAATCAAGAGTCTGGAAGACGATATCGCGCTAAGTTTGGCCGCCTTGGGTATCCGGATTATTGCCCCTATTCCGGGCAAGGGAACCATTGGTATTGAGGTGCCGAACAAGAAAAAGGAGATGGTGCCCATCAAGTCTATCCTGAGCACCGAAAAGTTCATGAAGAGCGAGATGGAACTGCCTATCGCCTTCGGAAAAACCATCACCAACGAAGTCTTTATCACCGATTTGGCCAAAATGCCCCACTTACTCATGGCGGGTGCCACGGGTCAGGGTAAGTCCGTTGGTCTGAACGCCATCCTGACCTCATTGCTGTACAAGCGCCATCCTTCGCAACTGAAATTTGTGCTGGTTGACCCTAAAAAGGTGGAATTGTCTTTGTTCAACAAGATTGAGCGCCACTTCCTGGCTAAGTTACCGGACACCGATGAGGCTATCATCACTGATACCAAGAAGGTTGTAAACACGCTGAATTCGCTCTGTATGGAGATGGACCAGCGCTATGATTTACTCAAAGATGCGGGCTGCCGGAACCTGAAGGAATACAACCTCAAGTTTGTGGAACGCCGCCTCAATCCGAAGAAAGGCCACAAGTTCATGCCGTACATTGTTCTGGTGATTGACGAGTTGGCTGACTTGATGATGACCGCCGGTAAAGAGGTGGAAACCCCAATCGCGCGTCTGGCGCAGCTGGCCCGGGCCATTGGGATTCACCTAGTAGTGGCTACGCAGCGTCCATCAGTGAACGTGATTACCGGTATTATCAAAGCCAACTTCCCGGCCCGTATTTCCTTTAAAGTAACGTCTAAGATAGATTCCCGTACCATTCTGGACACCGGCGGCGCCGACCAGTTGATTGGGCAGGGTGATATGCTGTTCTCGTTGGGTTCAGATCTAATTCGGGTGCAATGTGCCTTCGTAGACACGCCTGAGGTGGACCGCATCTGTGATTTCATTGGCGAACAGCAAGGCTATTCAGATGCCTACTTGCTCCCTGAGTTCCTGGGTGACGAAAGCGGCAATGAGAAAGCTGAGTTCGACCCGAGCAACAAAGACGCCATGTTTGAAGAGGCCGCCCGTATTGTGGTTACGCACCAACAGGGAAGTACTTCGTTGTTGCAACGTCGTTTGAAGCTGGGCTATAACCGTGCCGGTCGTTTGATTGACCAGTTGGAAGCCGCCGGCGTAGTGGGACCGTTTGAAGGAAGCAAAGCCCGTGAAGTTTTAATTCCGGATGAATACAGTTTGGAACAGTTATTGAATAGTATGCAACCGTAAGCATTTATGGTGCATTAATTTCAACTTAGATAAAAAACATGAAACGATACTTTTCACTTCTGTTCGCGCTGTTCGCCTTGGTTAAACTTATCCACGCTCAGAACGTGCAGAAAGATCCGCAGGCCGAAAAGATTCTGGATGCCATGAGCAAGAAGTACCAAGCCATGAACGCGTTCAAGGTAGGCTTCACCCAAACCGTGGAGAGCCCATCGGCCAAGGCGAAGGAATCCATCTCCGGTGATATCACGGTGTCTGGCAACAAATACCGCTTGGCCGTGGCCGGGCAGGAAATCATCAACAACGGCGCCACCGTTTGGACCATCATGAAGAAAGAGAATGAGGTCACCATCTCTGACAATGACCCAGATGAGCAGGAAATGACGCCCAACCAAATCTACAACCTCTACAAAAAAGGTTACCGCTACGTATATGCCGGGGAGGAAAAAGAAGGAGGCGAGGCGGTGCACGTGATTGACCTCACCCCAAATGAGCGGGATAACCAGATTTTCAAGGTACGCTTGCACATCAGCAAAAAGGACAACTCCCTTAAATCCTGGAAGATGTTCCGTAAAAACGGCAACCGCTACACTTATAAAATCAACAAGTTTACTCCCAACCCACCCGTAACGGCCACTACTTTTGCCTTTGATAAAACTAAATACAAAGGCCTGAAAGTGGTAGACTTACGATAGTATCATGTATCAAGATGTTGGAAAGGCTCCTGCTGAAAAGCGGGAGTCTTTTTGTTTTGGTACTGTTTTCTGGAAAATGGATTGAATTGGCCTAGGCACTCGTATGTCTGATTCATTTTAAATGATGATTGCCATTGTTCTTGTAGCGAACATCATTGAAGTTTTCACCCCACGGAAGTTGCAAACTTCCGGTCATGGTAGGTCCAAGTCACAGACTTGAACCATGTTTCCCCGCCATCATTTATCAATATTGCTACTTTCCCTTATTCCAGTCTTTCCCGAGCGCGCCTCGCTTTTGGCCCTGGAAAGGATTTAGCTAAGCGCAAAGGACAATGCAGGGCCGAAAGGGCAGTGCGGGAGGGGAAGACGGGGCCTCGCGGCCGTGAGCGCACGGAGGGAAACCATGCAACAACAAAAGCATAAGGGCACCGCATCAACCACCCACCACGCCAGCAACAGGCAAATCTCATCCCCATCTGCAAACCGCACCGCTTACCTCTCATCTATTTTCCGCTGGTTTTTTCTAAAACAATTCGAAAACAGGTTAGTTTTGTGACAATGTACTCTTCGGCTTTACCATGACCAGACAAGAACTCTTTGAACAAATCCAGCGCAAACGCTCCTACCTATGCATTGGGTTAGATACAGACATAAAAAAGATTCCGCCACACCTGCTCCACCTGGAAGACCCACTCTTTGAGTTTAACCGGCAGATTATTGAAGCTACCTCTGATTTATGCGTGGCGTACAAGCCTAATGTGGCTTTTTATGAAGCGCATGGCCCCAAAGGCTGGGTAAGTTTGGACCGTACGTTGAGCGTTATTCCGCAAAATGTGTTCACCATCGCTGATGCCAAGCGCGGCGATATTGGCAACACGTCAGAACTCTACGCCCGGGCGTTCTTTGAGCAGATGAGCTTTGATTCCCTCACAGTAGCGCCGTACATGGGCCAGGATTCCGTGACGCCTTTCCTGCAATTCCCCAACAAATGGGTGATCTTGCTGGCTCTCACGTCCAACCCCGGGCATGATGATTTCCAGTTGCTGAGCGTAGTGTCTGAAGGAAAGTCGTACTTCATGTTTGAGAAAGTGATTCAGAACAGCCAAGTCTGGGGCTCCGCCGATAACCTGATGTACGTGATTGGCGCCACCCGCCATGATTATATAGAACGCGTACGGGAACTGGCTCCAGACCACTTCTTGCTGGTGCCGGGGGTAGGTGCCCAAGGTGGAAGCCTGGAGGAAATCTCCAGATTCGGGATGAACAAGCAATGCGGGTTGTTGGTGAATTCTGCCCGCCAGATTATCTATGCCTCGCAAGGCGAAGACTTCGCTGAGAAAGCCCGCGCCGCCGCTTTAGCCGTGCAGCAGGAGATGGAACGGTATCTCAACGACTATCTACCTCAGTAACCCCATTGTTCAGGCACGAGCTTTTAGTTGAGCTGACTTATTCGTTTCAGGGCTGCTTTTCTAAAAGCGCTTGGTAAACAGTAATTACTGATAGCAAAACACAACAGCCTTTCAGAGCTTTCTGCGTATGTGCTCAGAAGGCCTGAAAGGCTGTTCCGGTTTCTATGAAAGAGGATTTTCTGCACTACATCTGGCGCTACCAGTACTTCCGGAGGGAAAATTTGCTGACTTCTGAGGGCGAAGAAGTAGTGGTGCTGCACCCAGGCTTTTATAACCGGTTAGATGCGGGTCCAGATTTCTCGGGTGCCCGGATCAAGATAGGCGAAACGGAATGGGTGGGCAGCGTGGAACTGCACCTGAAAGCCTCTGACTGGCGCCGCCACCAACACCAGCACGATGCCAAATACAACCAAGTGGTTTTGCACGTGGTTTGGGAAAACGATGAACCGGTGCACCGCGAAGAAGGAACCCTTCTGCCTACGCTAGTACTGATGGGCCGGGTAGCTTTGCCTTTGCAGGCTCAGTACCAGGAGTTGACCTGGAGCCAGGAGGTGATTCCCTGCGCAGCGCAGGCGGTACAGGTTAACAGCGTCTTCAAATCGGCTATGCTGGACAGGACCTTGCTGGAGCGGCTGGAACTGAAAGCAAATCTGGTACTGGAACGGCTGGAACTGAACCGGCAGGACTGGGAAAGCACCGTATACCAGACACTGGCCATCGGGTTTGGGTTTAAGATAAACCAGGAAGGTTTTCTGCAACTCACGCGGGTGCTTCCGTGGGGAATAGTCAAGAAGTATAGGTCCTCGCCCAGGCAGTTGGAAGCCTTGGTGTTCGGCCAGGCCGGAATGTTAGTCCTTGACGAAAAACAAGCGGAAGAGGCGTATCTCAATAGCCTTAGCCGGGAACACCGTTATTTGGCACAAAAGCATGGATTGCCGCCGAGTTTAAGTAAAAAGGCCTGGAATTTCCTGAGGTTAAGACCTGCTAATTTTCCGGCGGTCCGGCTGAGTCAATGGCTGGCCGTACTACAGGCACATCCGCATCTTTGGTCTGGAATGGTGTCCTGCGAAACCAAAGAAGCATATTTAAGTTTCTTCCGGCAAACGCCACCAGTGTATTGGCAGGAACATTACGCCCCAGGGAAAGCATCGGCGCAGCCACTTCCCAGAATAGGAGATGAAAGCATACAAGGTCTGTTGATTAATGTGGTGGCCCCGTTGCTGGTGGCGTATAGTAGACGCATGGACAATGCCGCCTACCAGGAAAAAGCGGTAGAATTGCTGGAAAGCCTGACCAAAGAACACAACAAAGTAACCAGACTGTACACCGGTCTTGGGTTCCCGAATGGCAGCGCAGCAGATTCGCAGGCCTTGATTGGCCTCTACCAAACGTACTGCGCACCCCGGAAATGCGTACATTGCGTCCTTGGGCACCGCCTGATGAAACAGAACCTTTCCCTTCCATGAACCTGCTGAACTGGCTGCACCTTCCGGTTTTCTTCTTCTTGATCTATCTGCTCTGGCGTTCAGCGGGGAAAAAGACCATGCGCAAGCTTTTCTGGCCAGCCTTGCTCCTGAAGTTAGTGGCAGGAGTGATGCTAGGTCTGGTGTATCAAAGATATTTAGGCGGCGGAGATACCTGGGGCTTTCATACCGAAACCCTAAAAGTGATAATAGCCGCGGAAAAGTATCCTGAACAGTACTTTCGGCTGTTGTTTTTCAACAAGATGGGAGTAATCCCAATCGGGTATTCTCAGTGGCCGGAGTATTCCAATTCCTTTTTCTTTATTAAAGGGCTGAGTCTGCTGTATTTTATGACGGGTAATTCTTACTGGTTCAGCGGCTTCTATCTTTCTTTGTTAAGTTTCTGGGGCTGTTGGTACCTAGTTGAAAAGCTGAATACCAGTTTTCCTGCTTATGGCACCGCTTCGGCTATCGCATTTTTGTTTTTCCCCTCGGTGGTTTTCTGGACGAGCGGTGTTGCCAAGGAAAGTGTACTCATGGGTAGCCTCTGCCTCACTGCCGGGCTCTTCCTGCGGATTTCTTCGCTTAGGAATTCAAGCAAAGGTTTAGGGAAAATTCTCCTTTTAGTTGCAAGTATTTACCTGCTCTGGAAAATAAAATTTTTCCTGGCGGCGGTTCTACTTGTCCTGCTGTTTACCTGGCTGTTGATGGAATGGCTCACGCCTAAACTGAATTGGTTACAGACTGGAAGAAACCGATTCTTAATGTGGGTTGCGCTGTCACCGGTAGCGGCCTTTATCGCCTCTTTTGCCCACCCAACTTTCAATCTGGATTTTTTTGTGCAGCACATTGTATGGAATTATAAAGGAATAATGGCGCTCACTGATAAAGCTAACCCTATGTTGACTTTCCCAGACCTGCAGCCTACGCTTTCTTCTATGTTGTGGAATGCTCCGTCAGCTATTCTGCAGATGCTTTTCAGGCCATTTCTATGGGAACCGGCGCCGTTGATTTACAAGTTAATAGCCTTGGAAAACCTGCTGCTGCTGTTACTGGTTATCTTAACCATTTTCAACTTGCTCCGCACCAAAAAAGTCCCGCTGTTGCCTTCGTTCTTGGCGGTGTTATTGGTCTTTTTTTGTGTCTCGGCGGTGCTGGTGACATTGCCAACCCCCAATCTGGGTTCTCTGAACAGGTACCGGGCACCGTTGCTGCCTTTCATTCTACTGATCGTCTTAGCGTGGGGACCTGTTCCGGCTTGGCTTGAGAACCAGGCAAAGCGGTGGAAGTAATCTATTCCGTTTTCTTTCCCTATTTTTGCACGGAAATCGTTTCTACCCTTGTTTCTGAGAAACGGATAAAAAACGCAGCACGGTTCAGTTTTCGTAAATGATAAGAAATCAGGCTGTTCTTACATACAAGTCAAGAGAGATATGCAAAATCCAGTAATCATATTAGGAGCCCAGGAATTGGGTGTGTTGGCGTTAGATGCGTTTCAGAGCAATGACGTAGTGGTGTATTGCTTCCTAGATGACCAGGTAGCTCTGCAACAAAAAGAAGTGAACGAGATCACCGTCATGGGCAACACCGAAGACGAAAACATTCTGAAACTGTTGGGCAAGAAATGCGACGTGTTTGTGGCTGCGGAAGATACCGCTGCCCGCAAAAGTATGACCAACATGCTGAAGGAAGACTACAAAGTGGTCCCGGTAAATGCTATTCACAAGTTCAGCTATGTTTCAGAGCATGCCTGGTTGGGCCACGGAAACTTCATTCAGGCCGGAGCCATCGTGAATTCCAACGCCAAAGTAGGAGATAACTGCATCATTGGTTCACGCGCGGTAGTAGATGCCAATGCTGAATTAGCAGACCACGTGCAGTTAGGAGCCGGAGCCATGATTAACGCCGGCGTAACTATTGCCGAAGGAGCCTTCATAGGAACCGGAGCGGTGATTGTGTCAGGCGTGAAAATCGGCAAGAATGCCCGTGTAGGAGCCGGAGCTGTAGTCGTAGCCGATGTGGCTGCCAAGCAAACTGTCTTCGGGAACCCCGCCAAACCAGTTTAAAGACATAAGACGCTAAATGTTAGCCGTGAGACTCTGGTCCGATAAAGGTCATTTTCCGTTTCTAGTCGGTTTCCTACTTTTGCACCAAAACAGAAAAGCTGTTGTTGCCCATTAGCCACATCAGCACATTAAATAAGTAGCACATTAACCACACACTTAGTCTGAAACTAAGCCGTATGAAAAAGTACAGTATCTTACTCTATTACCATTACACCAAGATTGAAGATCCGGAGTTGTTCCGTGAGGAGCACCACTTGCTGTGTCTTAAGTTGAATTTATTAGGCCGCATCATCGTGGCGCCCGAAGGCCTGAACGGAACGGTGTCTGGCCTGGTAGAAGACTGCGAAGCCTACATGGCCGCCGTGAAAGCCGATCCTCGGTTTGAGGGCATCGACTTTAAGGTGGACTACGCCGATGAACACGCGTTCACCAAACTGCACGTGCGCCACAAACCGGAGATCGTACATGCCGGTTTGCGCAACATTGACCCTACTGAGCGTACCGGGGTGCATTTGTCGCCACAGGAGTTCAAGGAGATGAAAGACCAGGAAGACGTGGTAGTGCTGGATGTTCGCTCTGATTATGAACACAGCATGGGCAAGTTCAAAAACGCCGTAACCCTGGACATCGAGAATTTCCGGGAGTTTCCTGAGAAGATTGACGAGCTGAAGGAGAAGTACGAAGGCAAGAAAATCCTGACGTATTGCACCGGCGGTATCAAATGCGAGAAAGCGAGCGCGTTCCTGTTGGAGAAAGGCTTTGAGAACGTGTACCAGCTCCATGGCGGTATCATCAAGTACGGCATGGAAGCCGGTGGCGAGGACTTCGAGGGGAAATGCTATGTGTTCGACAACCGCGTGGCGGTAGATGTAAACAAAGTGAACCCGGTGGTCATTTCCCGCTGCCACGTGTGCGAAACGCCTTCGGCCAGGATGGTGAACTGCGCCAATCCGCACTGTAATCTGCACGTGCCTATCTGCGAGAGCTGCGGTACTAAAATGGATGGTGCCTGCTCCACCACCTGCCAGGAACACCCCGATAAACGTCCGTACGACGGCACCGGTTATTACCAGAAGAACACGAACGGCTACAACCCGTACAAAGGTTTGAACCGCCGCAAAGCGGAGCAACCAAAGGCCGTATAAACCATAAGCAGGTAAGGAAAGCGCCGCTTGTTGCTGTAGGGCAAGAAGCGGCGCTTTTTTATACATTTATTTCTATCGGCCGTAGGCCGATGTGGAACCCACGTTCTGTTGTCACACCCTAAACTATGAAACTATGGCCCGTATTCCTGAGTCTGAACTGATTCTGAACGCCGATGGCAGCATTTACCACCTGAACTTGCTACCCGAGCAGATTTCTGATACCATCATCACCGTGGGCGACCAGGACCGCGTAGCGCGCGTGAGTCGGCATTTTGATTCCATGGAGGTGCAGGTAGCCAAGCGCGAGTTTGTCACCCACACGGGCTACTACAAAGGCAAACGTATCTCGGTGGTTTCTACCGGTATTGGAACAGACAACATTGACATTGTCATGAACGAGCTGGACGCGCTGGTGAACATTGACTTTGTGAGCCGTGAGGCCTTGGAACACGAAGACCGCATCTCCCTGAAGATTGTCCGGATCGGGACGTCGGGCGCATTGCGGGAAGACATTCCGCTGGGCAGCCACTTAGCCACTGAGTATGCGTTGGGACTAGACACGCTCATGCAGTTCTACCCGCTTATGGAAACCGGCTATGAAACGGAGATTGCCGTGAACTTGCAGCTAGCCTTAGGGCTTGGTTTCTTGCCGTACTGCGCCAAAGGCTCAGACATTCTGCGAGAGCAGATAGGCTTTGATATGATTCACGGCAACACCTTTACCTGTCCGGGGTTCTATGCGCCGCAGGGTAGATTGTTGCGTTTACAGCCTAAAATTGAAGATATGATCCAAAAGCTGAGCTCCTTCCGGTTTGAGGAGGTGCAGTTTACCAACTTTGAGATGGAGACGGCAGGTATTTATAGCTTAGGCCGTTTGCTAGGCCATGAGGTTCTTTCTTTGAACGCCATAGTGGCCAACCGTATTACCCATCAATTTGCCCAGAACGCCGACCAGGTGATAGACGATTTGATTGTCAAAGTACTGGACCGGATTTAATGCTTGCTAAAACCGCCTAAAGAAAAAAGGCCTTTGGTGCATAACCAAAGGCCTTTTTTCTTTAGGCGGTAAAAGTACGAAGCCTGATTTTGAAATCTCAGGCAGTCATCTTAGAAGAACTCCACTCCCAAGATAGAGGAGGTAGGCATGGTAACCCCAGATTTAATGGTGGTGTACTCCTTGTCGGCTTGCCAGATGGTGGTTTGCACCCTGAGAATGGTGCCAGAGGCAACCTGAAAGGTGAGTTCTACTTTTCCCTGATACCCGTTGCCTAATCGGCTGGCCCGTTCAAGAGCGTGCAGACGTTTCACTTGTGATTCTTTATCCTGCAAAACATCCTCATGACCGAAATGCAATTGTGGGATATATTCCTTCTCAATTAATTGATAATGGAGCACGGTGTTATTTTCCATGGTACGCGTGTTTGGTGTTAGTCGGTAGACCAATGAAGAAAGAATTTCTTACATCTACAAACGGTATTTAACACAATAAGTCTATGTAAAAACAGTTAATTGCGCCCAAAATGGTGTTTTAGGGCTGTTTTACAGAAAACAGCCCTAAAATAATTTACAGGTTCTTCAGGAATTCCATCGTGTCCAGGCCATCGGCGTAGTCGCTCACGGCGGGGCATTGCGCCTGCCCAAAGGCGTAACTGTTGGGCCAGATAGCTTCCTGTGAAACCACGCATTGCAACTTTTCCTGAATGGTCTCCAGCTTCTGTTCCAGTTCCTGGTCATTGGCGTAGGTTTCGTAAAACAGCACCGAAATAGGGGAGACCAGTTGCTCGCTCTCCGTAACCATCAGAAAACCGTTGTCTAAGTGCGGCACCGCGTTGACCAGGTAAATGGACTTATTGTAGTCGTAGTTGTTCTGGTATTTGTGGTGGTTCACTACCTCTTTCTTGTACTCCATGGCCTCGAAGAAAGGAGTGAAGTCATAGTTGGCCGGAACAAACGCTTTGGCCACGTTGCGGCAGCCCAAGCCATAGTAGCGCAGAATATCATCGCCCAGGGCGACCAGTTCTTCTTTGGTTTCCTTGCCCGTGAGCACGGCCACGCTGGTGCGGTTCTTCCTGATAATGTGCGGGCGCTTCGCGAAGTAGTATTCAAAATAGCGGGCGGTATTGTCTGAACCGGTAGCGATGATGGCCTCAGATTCCTTCAGCATCATGACCAACTGGATCTGCTCCTGGAAACCAGGTTCAATCTCGGTGAGTTTATTCAGCAGATGCGGAATCAGGAAAGGATCATCAGAACTCGGCTTAGCCTGTAGAATGTGCCCGGTGATGAGAATGCAAAGGGCATCATGAAAACCTACGGCCGGAATGTTACCCGCCATCACCACGCCTACCTTTTTGGGGTTTTCGTTTACCTGCGGCAAGTTGTAGGAGTTAATCCAGGCCCTCAGTTGGTTCTCTTCCAGCATACCAGCCAGTCCGTCCAGCGCCGCCGAAACATTGGGCAGGTCGAAGAAGTTATTATGCTGACCCGCGCGCCGGGCCAGGTATTCGCGCTCCTCTTGCGGCAGTTGCCGTAGGTAATCGCCTAATTGTATGAATGCGGAAAGTCTGTTTTCTAAAGTTAACATGAAGGGGTAACAGTGGAAGCGTGAGAAACGTTTGATACAATGCGCGCTACGTATTACTTTTGCGCGCAGGATGGCGTACCTATATCTGGTGCAAAATTACTAAAAAGAAACAGGAGATACGATTATGGCGATAATGATCACGGATGAGTGTATCAACTGCGGCGCATGTGAGCCGGAGTGCCCCAACACGGCCATCTACGAAGGTGGCGTTCAGTGGACCTGGGGTGATGGTACATCTCTGACCAAAGTGGAAATTGACGGCGGAGAAACGGTAGACGGCAAAGCCCCGCAACCGCCCATCTCTGACGAATTCTATTACATAGTCTCTGACAAGTGCACCGAGTGCTGCGGTTTCCACGAGGAGCCCCAGTGCGCCGCCGTCTGCCCTGTAGACTGCTGCGTAGATGACCCAGACTACCGTGAGACCGAGGAAGCCTTGTTAGCTAAGAAAGAGTGGTTGCACGCAGCCAGCTAATCTTTTTATAGAAGCTATTCAGGAAACCCGCCTCGTGCGGGTTTTTTGTTGGCGAGTGAACTACGGCCGTTTTCTGGAAAACAGACGTAAATCCTGAAACCGAAGCCAGTGGCTGATTGGCGGTTCTCACGGTCTGTAGCGGCGTTGCACAGTAACGCCGTGATACCATGGAACTAGAACGTTTCAATTAGAACATACTTTTGTAAACGGCCAAGGCATTCGTCGCAAAGCGGTTTCGGGTGATTAGAACCTTTGCTGCTGCGTAGAACCACAGCGTTACAGTGTAACGCCGCTACATTGATCGGCAAAGCCCAAGACCTCGTAATGTCCGAAGGTCCTACGAGTGTCTCCACCAGCGCCTTTTCTTCCCTGTTTTCCCGAAAACCGCCTGAAAACAGGAGCTTTCCCGCAGAGCCGACCAATAACTGATAACTCACATCGGCTAATTTGCTATTTTTGCAGGTACACGTGATAGGTGCCGGTTCTGCCATCATAGCACATCAGCACATTTAACACATTAGCACCTTACCCAAGATGTCGATTCCGAAGACCTATAACCCCAAAGAAGTAGAAGACAAGTGGTACGCCACCTGGCTGGAGCGTGGCTTTTTCAAGTCCAAACCAAACCCTAGAAAGCAACCTTACACGGTAGTGATTCCGCCGCCCAACGTAACGGGCGTGTTGCACATGGGCCACATGCTTAACAATACCATCCAGGATGTATTGGTGCGCCGTGCCCGTATGCAAGGCAAAGAGGCCTGCTGGGTACCGGGCACCGACCACGCGTCCATCGCTACGGAGGCTCGCGTAGTAGCCATGCTCAAGGAAAAAGGCATCAGCAAAAGCGACCTTACCCGCGAGGAGTTTCTGCAGTACGCCTTTGAGTGGAAAGAGAAATACGGCGGTATCATTCTGGACCAACTCAAGAAATTAGGTGCTTCTTGCGACTGGGACCGGACCCGTTTCACCATGGAGCCGGCCTTGACCGATGCCGTAATCCAGGTATTCGTGGACCTGTACCGCAAAGGCCAGATTTACCGTGGCGTACGCATGGTGAACTGGGACCCGCAAGGCATGACTGCGCTGTCTGACGAAGAAGTAAACTTTAAGCAGGTAAACGGCAAGCTGTACTACCTGCGCTACGCCATAGAAGGCTCTGACGAAGTACTTACCGTTGCCACCAAACGCCCCGAGACCATCATGGGCGACGTAGCCATCTGCGTACACCCCGAGGATGAGCGCTACAAGCATCTGGCGGGCAAGAAAGCCATTATCCCGTTGGTGAACCGCGCCATTCCTATCATCTTTGACGAGTACGTAGACCGCGAGTTCGGAACGGGGGTGTTGAAAGTAACGCCAGCGCACGATATCAATGACTACGAACTGGGCCAGAAACACAACCTGCCTAGCATAGACGTTCTCAATGACAACGGAACCATCCATGAGCGTGCTGGCCTCTACGTAGGTGAAGACCGTTTTGTGGTGCGCAAGAAAATCACCAAGGATTTGGATGCCCAGGGTCTGCTAGAGAAAGTAGAGGATTCTGTTTCTAACGTAGGTTTCTCTGAGCGTACCGATGCCGTGATTGAGCCGAAGCTTTCCATGCAGTGGTGGTGCAAAATGGACGAGATGGCGAAGCCTGCCCTTGAGAACGTGATGAACGATACCATCAAGCTGCACCCAGCCAAGTTCAAGAACATGTACCGTTCCTGGATGGAAAACGTGCACGACTGGTGTATCTCACGCCAATTGTGGTGGGGCCAGCAGATTCCGGCCTATTACCTGCCAGACGGCACGTTCGTAGTAGCACGTACTGCCGAGGAAGCACTGGAAGAAGCCCGTACCAAGTCTGGAAACCCAGAACTGCAATTAACGGATTTGCGTCAGGACGAAGACGTGCTGGATACCTGGTTCTCTTCCTGGTTGTGGCCTATCTCGGTGTTTGACGGTTTCAAAGACCCGGACAACGAAGATATCCTGTATTATTACCCCACCAATGACCTTGTGACGGCTCCCGAGATTCTGTTCTTCTGGGTAGCCCGCATGATTATGGCCGGGTACGAGTTCCGTAAAGAACTGCCGTTCCAGAACGTGTACCTCACCGGAATTGTGCGTGACGCGCAGGGACGCAAAATGTCTAAATCCTTGGGGAACTCACCAGACCCGTTGAACCTGATTGAGCAGTACGGCGCCGATGGCGTTCGTGCGGGCATGCTCTTCAGCTCTCCCGCTGGGAACGACCTGTTGTTTGACGAAAAGCTATGCGAGCAGGGCCGTAACTTCAGCAACAAAATCTGGAACGCCTTCAGGCTCATCAATGGCTGGGAAGTAGACGAGACCTTGGCCAACCCGAACGAGAAAGCCATCAAGTGGTTCGACTCTAAGTTCAACGAGGCGCTGAACGTGCTGGAAGACCACTTTGATAAATTCCGGATTTCGGATGCTTTGCTCACGGTCTACAAACTGGTGTGGGACGATTTCTGCTCCAACTACCTGGAGATGATCAAACCAGCTTTCGGGTCTCCCATTGATGCGGCTACCTTGCAAGCCACCTATGAATTCCTGGAGAAACTGATGAAAGTGCTGCATCCGTTCATGCCGTTCATCACCGAGGAAATCTGGAACTCCATGGCCGAGCGTGCGCCTAAAAACTGCCTGGTAGTAGCTGCCTGGCCAGAAAAAGGCCGCGTAGATGCAGACCTACTCAAGCAAACCGACTATGTGCTGAACGTGGTAGGCCAAATCCGGAACCAGCGGAATAGCAAGAATATCTCCCCTGCTAAAAAGCTTGCGCTGTACGTACGGCTGGTAGAAGGTAAAAACGCTATTGCCGGTTATGAGACACTGGTAAGCAAACTGGCCAACCTAAGCGAGATTCTGGAAACCGAACAGCCGCTAGATAATGCCTTGTCCTTTGTGGTAGAAAGCGCTGAGTTCTTCATCCCGATGGAAGGTAACATTGACACCGCCGCTGAGCGCGAACGCATCCTGAAGGAACTGGACTACACCAAAGGCTTTCTGGCCTCAGTAGACAAAAAGCTGAGCAATGAGCGCTTCGTTAGTGGTGCCCCAGAAGCGGTCATCAATGCCGAGCGCAAGAAACGCTCAGATGCTGAAGCTAAGATTGCTGCTTTGGAGCAAAGCCTGGCTGCTTTACCCGCTGAATAGTAAGTGAGAATCTGATGAATAAGAAAACGGCTGTCTTGATTGGGGCAGCCGTTTTTGTGTTTATATCAAATGAATTGCTGGCGCGAGTCTCCAGACTCGTGCCTGTAGATGATGGGTAGTCTCCAGACTACCCTCGCTGCACTAGCAGCGAAATTAGGATTGCTGATCTTCTACAAGGTCATATCTAAGGTAGCAGAAAGGCACGTAAGTAACTTCCGCGCCATAGCAATCCATTAGATGAAAGATAACCCTGCTCATGGTTTCCGGCGAGTGGAGACTCGCTTCATCCTAAGGCACGAGTTTGGAAACTCGCGCCAGTTATTTATAAAGTTCTTCCTACCGTTTTAAGGCCATTTCCTGAAAACAGCCATAAACTGCTACAAAGTAGAAGAGTCCAATCTGGTCCAGGTGATGGTGCCGTTATTTACAGCGTAGCGGAGGAGCAGGTACCCACCATTATGGCCGTCCTCAAAGTAGGCGAGGGCATGTCGGTCGTTGAGGATGCGGACGTCCTGGATGGCCATGGTGCCGCCCATGGTTCCCGAGGCGGTGAGCAGGCTTTTCTGCTTGCGCATGAGGTCGTTCATGAGGTCAGCCTCAGGGTTTTTCAGGCCTTTCTTCTTTAGCCGCTGTATGTCTCCTTCAGTTAAGGTGCCAATCTCTTCTTCAAAGGACGTGGATTCTGGAGGTGTCACTTTCTCTACGGTTTCAGAAGTCTCTGGGGCGGGACTCTCCGGTTGCGAGGGAGACAGCGTATCTATGGGTGCGGTCTGGGAGTAACGCATGACCTGTTGCTCCAGGCTAGTAATTTTCTCGTTGGCCAGGGCCAATTGGCTTTCGGCTTGGCTGTTTCTCCAATAGAAGAAGATGGCCAGAAATAGCAGAAAAGCGATAAGAAGCAGAAGAAGGGTATTTTTCATGGTTGATGAAGTATCAGGGCGGTAGAAGCCTTGGTAAGATAAGACTTTTACTATATTCTAAAGAGGCGGGTTGTGCTTTTCTATTTTAGGCCTGTTTTTACCAAATCGGGCCTAAAGCAAAGCCCGCAAAAAAGCCTCTCCGGCAAAGGAGAGGCTTTCTCAAAGGAGGAGATCATTTTCAAATCTCCCAATCTATAAATCTTCAAATTAGATGCTGGTATTCGGGTCGAAGGCTTCCAGGTAATCGGCTACGCGGCGCACGAACATGCCACCCAGAGAACCATCCACCACGCGGTGGTCATAGGAGTGCGACAGGAACATGAACTGACGGATACCGATCAAGTCACCCTCAGGCGTCTCGATTACGGCAGGCTTCTTCTTAATCGCGCCTACGGCCATGATGGCCACTTGCGGCTGCATGATGATAGGCGTACCCATCACATTCCCGAAGGAACCTACGTTGGATATGGTGTAGGTTGGGTCTGCCAGGTCAGCCGGAGTCAGTTTGTTGATACGGGCACGGTTGGCCAGGTCGTTCAGACGCTTGGAGATGCCGTTCAGGTTCATCTGGTCAGCGTTGTGAATCACCGGTACAATCAGGTTACCAGAAGGCAAGGCCACGGCTACCCCGATGTTGATGTCGCGTTTTTTGATGATTCTGTCACCGTCTACGCTTACGTTTATCATCGGAAAGTCTTTGATGGCTTTCACGATGGCTTCAATGAAGATAGGCGTAAAGGTGAGGTTCTCGCCTTCGCGTTTCTTATAGGCGTCTTTGGTTTTATTCCGCCAGTTCACAATGTTGGTCACATCGGCCTCTACAAACGAGGTTACGTGCGGCGAGATGCGTTTGCTGTCTACCATTCGCTGCGAGATCATCTTGCGCATGCGATCCATTTCAATGATTTCCACGTTGCCGCTGTACGACTGCGCCGGAGCGGTAGAAACCTGGGCAGCAGGAGCAACAGGAACTGCTTGTGGCTGAGGTGCTGGTTGCGGAGCAGAAACTTGGGGAGCGGCAGGAGCAGCGGCAACAGGTTGAGCATTGACAGCAGGCGCACCGCCGTTTTGACGGTTGGCTACATAATCCAGGATATCTTTTTTAGACACGCGGCCTTCTTTGCCGGTACCCGGAATGTATTCCAACTCCTGCATGGAGATTCCTTCCTCGCGGGCAATGTTCAAGACCAACGGGGAGTAGAAACGACCGGAGGCAGGTTGCTCTAACCGTTGGGAAGTTTGCGCTGAAACCTGAGCAGCTTCGGCTGGTTGAGCCGTTGCCTGTTCAACTGGTTGTGCGGCTGGAGCTGCTTCCTGGGCGGGTGCCGAAGAAGTGGGTTGGTCATCGCCGCCGGTGTTAATAATGGCGATAGGAGCACCTACGGCTACTACCTGACCTTCTTGTACCAGAATCTCTTTCAGTACGCCGCCTTGTATAGCCGGTACCTCGGTGTCAACTTTATCGGTGGCTACTTCCAGCACAGACTCATCTTGTTCAATGGTGTCGCCTACTTGCTTTAACCATTTCAGCACGGTGCCTTCCATGATACTTTCGCCCATTTTGGGCATCACCATTTCTACAAGAGCCATATGTATGAGTGTGTCAGTTTTTATGTAAAGTGATTAGAATACCGCAATCAGGACAGGAACCGGTTCATGCAATGTTACAGAAAAACAGCGAATAATCACTGGAAAGCCGTAAGCGGTTCTCGGAACCTAACTGTTGTTAGGCAAATTTAGGCTTTTTTGCTTATTCCTCAACCCGCCGCCGCAAACTTTGCCTGATTAGGTCCATGACCTGCAGGGCGGTGTACTCAATATTGAGCAGGCGGGTTTTGTTGTAGCTGATCTTGCGGGCTACGGTTTGGTGAGCATCGGCGTAGGCAATCCAGATGGTGCCCACAGGTTTGTCTGGGGTGCCGCCGTCCGGTCCCGCAATGCCGCTGGTGGAAATCCCGATGTCGGTTTTCAGGAGTTGGCGAACGCCTTCGGCCATGGTGCGTACCGTTTCTTCACTCACTGCGCCGTGCTGCTCCAGGGTTTCGGCTGAAACGCCTAACTGGGTTTTCTTCACCTCGTTGCTATACGCTACCACGCTGCCCATGAAATACGCCGAGCTGCCCGGTACGCTCGTCAGTTTATGCGCCACCAAGCCGCCGGTGCAACTCTCGGCAGTGGAAATGGTAAGGTTGCGTTCTTTTAAGAGTTGCCCAGTAGCCTCTTCCAGGGTGACCTCGCCGTAGGCGAAAATGTGGTCCGGGATGAGCGCGGTTAACTTGTCTACCTGCTCCTGCAGATGGGCTTCCAGGTCTTGCCCGTTCTCAGAAAAACCGGTGAGACGAAGGCGCACGCCGGCCAGGTAGGGCAGGTAGGCCAGTTTAAGGTTAGCCGGTAAGTTGTCTTCCCATTCCGCGATGGTCTCCGCGAGAAAAGACTCCCCGATGCCGATGGTTTGCACCACTTTATGGATGATCTGCGGCAGCGCAAAATGCTGTTGCAGGTACGGCAATACCGTAGCGGACACCATCTGCTTCATCTCAAACGGAACGCCCGGCATAGACACAATCACAGTGTCTTGCTCGTGAAACAACATGCCCGGAGCGGTGCCCAGCACGTTGCGTACGGGCGTGCACGAAGCTGGCAGAAACGCCTGCTGCCGGTTCACCTCCAGCATGGGCCGGTTGTACTTCTTAAAAATAGCCTCTACGTCATCTAGAGAAGGTTGGTGCAGTTGCAACTCGGTGTTGAAGTAGCGGGTCAGGGTGTGTTTGGTGAGGTCGTCTTTGGTGGGACCCAGGCCGCCGGTGATCAGCACCACATCGGCGCGGGAGATGGCTTGGGTGAGGGCTTCGGTAATAGCATCGGGGTTGTCTGAGATGCTGGTGATCTGCTTTACCCTGATGCCTATTTTGCCCAGTTCCTGCCCCAGCCAGGCAGAGTTGGTGTCTATGACCTGACCATACAAGAGCTCATCACCGATGGTCATGATTTCTGCCGATATTTCTTTTTTCATTTATTTGGCTTGATTTATGCGTATGCCGTCTTGATAAATCTCGGCATAAAAGTAATACACATGTACGCACGTAGGAAGAAACTAGTCTCGCAGGTATTTGTTTTAGGCAGCTTCATTTTAGTTGGCTTAACTTCCTGCACCACCGCCCAAATAGAGCAGGCGCTGGGCACCGTGGCACAGCAAACCGGCCAGGCGGGACAAACCGGAACCTTAACCCAGTCTGAGGTGGCCTCTGGTCTGAAACAAGCCCTTTCCCAGGGAATCAACAAAGGAACGGCGCAGGCTTCGCAGACCGATGGTTTTTATAAAAACAGCTTAATCAGAATTCCGTTTCCGCCAGATGTGCAGCGCGTGGAAAATACCCTGCGCACGCTTGGCTTGGGTTCTGAAGTAGATAAATTCATTTTGACCTTAAACCGCGGGGCCGAAGATGCCGCCAAAAGTGCCGCCCCCATCTTCCTGAACGCCATCAAGCAGTTGACTTTCACCGATGTCTGGAATATTCTACGTGGCGAGAAAGACGCTGCCACCCAATTCCTGAAACGGACCACCACCAGCCAACTCACCACGGCGTTCAGCCCTATTATGCGCCAGTCGTTGAGCAAGGTGAACGCCACCAAGTATTACTCTGAGTTGGTGAACCGCTACAACCAACTTCCCTTAGTGAAAAAAGCCGATCCTAATCTTGAATCCTATGCCACCCAGAAAGCCATTGACGGTCTCTTTACCTTGGTAGCCCAGGAAGAAGCCAACATTAGAGAGAACCCCATTGCCCGCACCACTGAGCTGCTGAAGCGCGTGTTTGGCTCCCGGCAATAACTTGTACTTAATTATGACTAGAGGGGCAGTCGTACTTAGTGCGGCTGCCCTTTTTGTTTTCCGTTCCCTAAAGAAGGTCAAATACTTGTCTTCTGCTTTTGACAACGGTTTGTCTTAGTTCATACTGGCGCAGTGTCCTTGTGGAGCGTGGTATTGTTCTGATTTAGAAAGGAATGTAGAAGAAGGTTTGCCGCGTTGTATCCGTAAAAATAACAGTTCACGGGCAGGGTGCTATTGCTGCTCTCTTGAATTTGGTTATTCTAAGAAGCAGGCATTGGTAGAAAATAGTTTTTGACCTTTTTCTAAAAAAATAGGGCAAAAACGGGTAAACTTTTAAAAGCAATGCGGGGTAAAAGGCAGGGAGTTCATATTTCCCTCAAATTCCATGACTTATTCAAAATTGCCGTACCACCGGCTGGAGAACAAAGCTGATTTAGACGTTCTGCTGGAGGATATTGGAGATGCCCGTATTGTAATGTTAGGGGAAGCCTCGCACGGCACTTCAGAATACTACTCCTGGCGAACCGCCATTTCCAAGCGTCTCATAGAAGAGAAAGGCTTTACCTTCATTGCCGTGGAAGGCGACTGGCCAGATTGCTACCAAATCAACAAATTCATACGAGGTTACTGCAAACCCGGCACCAAAGTGTCTGACGTGCTCAAGCATTTCAACCGCTGGCCTACCTGGATGTGGGGCAACTGGGAAGTAGCAGCCCTGGTAGAATGGCTCAAAGAAAACAATGACCGGCCCAACACCAATAAAGTAGGTTTCTACGGCCTGGACGTGTACAGCCTCTGGGACTCTCTGAACCAGATTATGAAGTACCTGGAGAAGAAAGACGGCCAAGCCGTGAAAGCGGCCAAAGAAGCGTTCAAATGCTTTGAACCCTATAGCTCTGATCCGCAGGAATACGCCCGCGCGGTGGCGTACGTCTCTGAAGACTGTGAAGACGAAGTGATCTCCATGTTGCAGGAACTGGGCAAACGCGAACAAGGTGACCCCAGCAACCAGGAAGCGGTCTTCAACGCCGAGCAGAATGCCTTGGTGGCGGTAAATGCCGAAAAGTACTACAAAGCCATGGTGCGCGGCGGCGGAAGTTCCTGGAACGTGCGCGACGGCCACATGATGGAAACCCTTAACCGTCTGCTTGAATTCCACGGACCAGACTCCAAAGCCATTATCTGGGAACACAACACCCACGTAGGTGACGCCCGCTACACCGACATGGCCCGCGCCGGAATGGTGAACATCGGGCAATTGGCCCGGGAACAGTACGGCCGTGAGAATGTGTATCTGGCTGGTTTCGGGTCTTATGAAGGTTCTGTGATTGCCGGTGATGCGTGGGGGGCACCCATGAAAAAGATGGAAGTGCCGCCTGCCCGTAAAGGATCCTGGGAAGACTGGCTCCACAATTTGGGCGCTACCGATAAACTTCTCCTTTCCCGAGAACTCCGCGAAATCAATGAAGTCCGGCAGCAACTAGACCACCGGGCCATTGGCGTCGTGTATGACCCCAACCGTGAAAAGTACGGCAATTACGTGCCCACTATCATTCCAGAGCGCTACGATGCTTTTCTGTACTTAGATGAGACTGAGGCGCTTCGGCCGTTTATTGTCAAAACCAAAGAAAAAGAGCCACCAGAAATGTATCCGGCCAACGAGTAAACAATTCGGCTCCCAAGCTGTTTCTAAAGAAGTACTTGCGCCATCTTACTACATATATGGGAAAGCCACCTTTCAGGTGGCTTTTTTCAGTTTAGGCGCTTTTGGGCTGATTTTCTAAAAGAAACCTTA
>NZ_JBUDXA010000029.1:0-68891 GCF_054956755.1 Rufibacter sp. JT3400010
ATAGCCCGATTTCGGCCTAAGCCGGTCTACCACCCGTATTGCGGGTTCGCCATTTCCGCGAACTGGCAATACACCATTTTTATGGCTAAAGGGTTTAGGGTAGGGGAGTACGGTGTGAGTTATTGCTGCTGGTGAAGGGAAACGGAACCAGCAGCAATAACTCACACGGTGCAACCCGGTATTTCGGAAGAACCGCGTTAGGGATACCGGCCACTTGTTCGCATAAAACTGGGTTTTTCAGCCAGTTTTATAGGTGGCCGCCGTAGGGAAGTAGCCCGGCCGCAAGGCAACGCCCAAGAAATTAATAAATTTTAAAATTCTCCTGAAGTCAGAAATCATAATTTCTTAAGGGCGGTAGGGGAAAAAATAACAGTAGAACTTTATGTTTTACCTCGGTGAATCTAAACAAAAAGCCTTTCCGGAATAAAGACTAAACTACTTTTACTATCTTGTTATTTCCTGTTGAGAGGGCCTATGATTCTCAACTTTACCCGCTATCTCCCGTCTTTCGATGCGGTCTGAATGATGCTCAATCACATTATTCCCCTTTTGGCTACCTGCCGCGTCTAGGGTCTTGGATATCCTGCCTATTTCCGGGTCATCCGTACGATAGGAAACTTTCATTTCTGAGTGCCTAAGGCCATTCGTGGACGCACTCTGAATATCGCCCACCTTTGCCCCACTCCTTTCCACCGTATCTTTCACGGCCTCTGCCTGGCCTTTCACACCCGTCCCCTTATCTCTTTCCTCCACTTTAATAATTAACTCCTTTTCAGAACCAGGTCTATCCAGTTCCTCCGCAGCCGGTAGCCGCTGAGCAGCATCAGGTTTGGCCGAAACTGCACCCGATGTTGCCAGGCTCACTTTACCCTGATGGTCTTCCTGGTACTGTTGCCATCTCTCCTTTGTGTCGTTAGGTTGCTGCAATTGCACGAGGTTCTGGGCTTGCTCCAGGCGCTGGGCTTCCGCTCGAAGCTGTTCTTTTTGTAACCGCTGCGCTTCACGTTCATGCTCATCTTGCATAGCCTGTGTGTGGATTTGTGAAGCGCTTAATCCCTGGCTGGCTAATTCTAAATCACGGTTGAAATCTTTAGCAATTGGGTAGTCCACCCGGATGAAATTTACCGGGTGCCGTTCCTGCTCGGGGCGAAGCTGCTCGCGCTGCCGGTAGAGTTCCTGGCTAATCACCTCCAATTGGGCGGTATCGGCCTTGGCTACGCTGAGTTTTATTACCGTGTCTTTTTCGGTTGTGCGTTGCACTTTCATCTCAACACTCGGCTCTTCCTGTACTGAATTGATGCGTTCCACCTGACCAGTTAAAAATTTGACACGCTCTGCCCCTTCCCGGCTGTTCTCGTGATGATACTCCACCCGCAGGTTGGTATAGTACCTCCCGGCGGTTGCGTGCCATTGCACCGGGCGGCTGGCCTCGCCGTACGCCTCCTGGTTGGCCAATTCCTTGAATGGCCGGGCAGGCTGCAAATCATTCAGGTAGTTGATGTTGAACCTTCTTCCTCCCGCATCCCTATCATCGGCCAATATTACTTCCTTAGGATTTTGCTTATCTATGACCCGTTGGATTAATTCCGTCTGCCTTTCGGTTACAGTTCCGGCAGTGGCAATGTACATGGTGTTCTTACCGTCATTGTTCAGTTGGTGGTAACTCATAGAATCAATGGCGCTTTCATTCAAAACCAACCTTTCAATGGGAGTACCTTTGCCTTGGGTAGGGTGGGAAACCCAAATGCCGTCCTTGGGCAGCTCCAGTAAATTTTTATAGCCCGTGTTCTTCTGTTCCACACTGGCCAACCCCTGCTCATTGTAAAGGGGAAAGGCGGTATTGCGGAATCCGTGTTCATTTTGCTCGGTCGTAAATACACGTCCTTGAAAGGCTGGGCTGTCAATGGTTTCGTCTGTGAGGGAGCGACTGTATAGGTAACTCCGGTCTGACAATTCCCTTTTAACGCCCAATACTTCCGAAATCAGCCTGGTTCGTTTATCTTCTTCTGTTTCCGGGTCGGTGGTTGTATTACCTTGCCCGATAGGTTTTCCTACCGGTAAACTATTCATCCAGGTTGGGTCCGGGGCGATGGCATAGGTTCTTTGAGGCTCTGGATAATCATTCAGGTATTCGCGTAGGTGTTGGCGCACCTCTCCCAGGTTTTTATTTTCCCTGGTCTTTACGAAATCAATGATAGTGCCTTTATCACGGTCGTCTCCTGGATTGAAATACACCTGCTTTTCGTCCTTCCTGGTAACGATGATATGTTCCCCGGCATTTTCCAGGTGCTGCCAATCTTCGCGCCTTCCCTGCGCTTTTATCTGATAGCCTTGCCTTTGGGCATATTCCACCAGGTCTATCCGTTCCTTAAATCGCTCCAGTTCCTGCGGGTCATTCTCCACAAATTTGCGTTCCATGCTTGTATACGCTTTTGATAATACCTAAAATACAAATAGCGGGTTTACCCGCTATACTCTCCAATAAGGATACCCAGTCCTAGGGTCTAGTGGGTGGGTTCTTGGCCAAACTATCAATATAAGCGAGCTGCTCATTAAACTTTCCAAGTTGCTCATTGCCTGGAAAAAGAAAAAAATAGCGGTCCTCTTCACCGGTAGATAATGGATTCCGGGAAGCCGTTGTTTCAAATGACAGGGCGGCCAAAATCCGCTGTAAAAGAAGGTGTTCCTTTCTTTTTAAGGTACCGTTCTTAAGGTTTACTACAGTGGTATAGGGAAATGAATATTGCTTGCAAAAAGCCTTCACTTGGCCATGGCCTAGTAGTTTTAACCGGTACTGAATATAGCGGAGCACATCTGCATATAATACAAACAGGTTAGGGTCCGGAAACCCTAAAGGCTGAACGGAAACGGTTGTAGGCATTCTTAAGAACTTTTTTCAACTGTTAACCTACAAGCGCCGTTTGGCTGCTTCAAGTAGCAATTGTGTCTATAAATATTTGCCTACAATATATAATTATATTTTTTAATAACTAAATAATTGCCTAAAAATCACCACTTTATAGATTTAACTAACTATTGTATAATTATAGGACAATTAACGTATAACCTTACGATTAGTTATTACTAATGCCAATCTAAACTTTACAACTTTTTACTAATTTTTGAACTTCTTTTGTATAACTACTGAATTATTTTTCCGTTAAAGGGAGAAATATGCCGCAGGAAGCCTACATTATTGGTTTAGTGCTAATTCCAATTGTATTGTTGGCAACCTTGCTCTGGTGGCGATTTTATGGGTCTGGTAAAGATGCGCGGAAGGGAGTAGGTAAATCAAATTCCGGCAATTATAGGTCACTAAGAACTTATAAATATGAAGTCAGGGATTTTGTAACGGCGTTCGATGAAAGCCCGGAAGCTTGCCTAGAATCTACGGGCACTTTACTGGAAGATTTATTAAGCGAGGAAGAATACATAAATGATGTTAACATGGCGGAAACGCCTGATGATAACAAAGATAGCCGTGATACTATTGATGCTGATTCCGGAAATAGTCCGAACGCGGCAACGGCACATACTGACTCTGTTACGGCTGGTGATAATGCGGGAGCCTCTGTGCCTGGTGTTAGGAAGCCCATTACCCTAGACGTACTCCCGGATATTGAGCAAGTAGATAGTCCTGCACAATCTCTTTACTACAACCCTCTTACAGCACCGGCACCAACTGACAACGATAAGAAGAACAGGGAAGCGGAAATTGCCTTGAAAAGGCGGAGGAGGGCTGAATTGAAAAATAATACTTCTGCTGCCCAGTCCGGATTCAATGCACTGTTTTCACCGGATTCACCTGTTAAAAATTCACTTGCCGGAAAACCTTCTGACAGTGAATAATTCAAAATAAAATTCTTTTAGCGATGGCCTTAAAAATCACGCTTCCAATTACATATTCAGAAAGTCTCCCTTTCGCCCTCTTAGGTATTCAAAAGTTTATAAAACCGGCTTATCTAGGAATTATGAACCCTTTTCTATCTCAAATTAACTTAAACTAAATACTGAAACAATGTTTACTGAAACCTACAAAAGGAGTGCTGGCCTGGTGGCGCAAATCTCTAGTTCCATTCATTCGCTTGTCGTTGTTGGCCGTCAATATGAGCCCTCTCTATGGGAAAAAAGGTCTATGGCTACTGCCATGAGCCTGGCCCTGGCTCATGGGGCAATGGCTCAGGGCGGCACTGCAGCCGCTTTAGAAGGGGTTCAGGAAACCATCATCACTATTGTGCAGGTTATTTTCTCCATTATCCTGGTGATTGGACTCATCCGGGTTGTGATGAAATTCGTCAACGGGGCGCCAGACGCGCTTTCCTCTTTAGGTTGGTTGGTCGGCGGGGTGATTCTTTGGTTTGGCTTCCAGTTCTTCAAAGATGACTTAGTGGGGACAGTGGGCGGTGAAGGCGGCGTACGCTAACCACCTCCTGTATGCGGTCTTATAAAAGCATCGAAAAACCAGCCCAGGTTCTTGGGATGAACATCATGGATTTGGGCTTGGTGGTCGGTCTGTTCATCGGCTCGGTGCTGCTGTTGGGTTTTTTGAACATGATGTTACAAATCCCGCGCCTAGTCTATTTGGCGGTTTTCCTATTGGAGATAGGGTTGATTCTGGTGATGCGGTTTTTAACGAAAACCCATCCTCCCGGCTTCTTGATAGGATGGCTTTCTTTCCAATTCGTGCAGCCCCGGCGCATTGCCGTTGGCCTTGTCCCCCCAGTGAAGAAAAAAGATGAAAAAGCAGAAAACGGTTCCATTTAATAATGTAATGCCGGTGCATTCCTTTGAGGACAACAAAGTTATCTTCAAAGATGGGCGGGTTGCGGTCGGGTTCGTAGTCGAGCCGGCGGAGATGGAAGCCTGGACCCAACAGGATTTTATCTCATTTAACAATGCTTTGTTGGGGGTTTTACGGCCATTGCCAATCAATACGATAGTCCAGAAAACGGACATTTACTACGACCGTCCTTATCGGGAAGACAGGAAAGAACAGACCTATTTCGAAGGGAGGATGAATAAGCATTTCTTTGAGCGGCTGGTTCTTTTCCAAAAATCCTACCTGTTCCTGAGCTTTGCCCCGGCAGAGGTGAAGCCGATTAGAACCAACGCACTTAATGCCTTGGTTTCCCGCATGGGGGAATCTCTAATTAAAAACCCGTTTGAGAATCTGCTCCATACCTTGGAAATCGCCGAGGCCGTAGCCCAGGAGTTTTCCACTGCTTTATCGGGTACGGGAGAGGTGGAGATTATGCGAATGGGTTCGGAGGAAATCAGCGACCTCTACCATCAATATTTTAACCTCAATTTTGACTTTGTGCCCCGGCGGCAGGAGCGTGAAATTTTGAACGAGGTGGGGACGCTGGCCGTGGGAGAGAACAAAGTAAACGTCATCTCAATGGTAGGGCAGGGAAGAGAACAACACCCGGCCGTACGTAACAGCTACGGGGTAACTGCGCCGATGCTCTACCCGCTTACCAATGCTTTGCAGTTCCCGCATATCCTAACCCAGGCCTTTGTCGTGCAGGATACCAGGGCTGCACTTTCCACCTTGGACACAGACAGGAAACTGAACAATTCGCTGTCTAGGCTGGCCACACAGGACAACCAGCTGAGGGCGATGGAAATAGAGGAATTTACCGCCGAGGTAAGGGCAGAGAACAAGCAGATTATCGGCTTGCATCTGTCTGTAGTGCTGTGGGAAACAAATGACAGCATCCGGAAAGAGAACATCGAGAAAACGATGGCCGCTTTCCGGTACATATTCGGAACGGAGAGTGTGGTAGAATCGCATCTATGCTTGCCACTGTATTTCGGACTGTTACCTGGAAATGCCTATCAGATACCGGACAGATGGCTGACTACTACTTCTGACCGCGGTGTATGCTACATGCAGTGGACGGCTACCTATAAAAATGACAACGTAGGGGAGTATTTCTGTGACCGCAACCGAAACCTGCTGCAGGTAAATTTATTTAACACCGACTTGGACAATCAGAATGCCATTGTCATTGGGCCTTCCGGTTCAGGCAAAAGCTATACGTTCGGCTACATTGTCGTGCAGCGCCATGAGCGCAAAGCGCGGCAAATCCTTATTGATATCGGCGGTACTTACCGCAACGTGGTGCAGTCGTTGAATGGGGTGGATTTTGATAATACGTACTTTGAGTATGACCCGGAGAACCCGATAGAATTTAACCCGTTCCTGGTGCCCCGCTCCCCCGATGGAAGGAAGTGGGTATATAATGACGAGAAGATAAATTTCCATTTAGCGCTGCTGGCGGTTCTGTGGAAAGGTGGTGCGGATAGTGCGCCTTTGAACAAGTCCGAAAGGGCGATTTTAAGCCGCTTTCTGATTCAGTACTACAAGTACTTGAATGAGGAAGGAAATGCTGGGCAAACCGACGAGGAAATGCCTGGCATGGCAAGCTTTGTGCGCTTTGTGCGCAGATTTAATATGGACATGCAGGCTACCCCTGCCACAGCGGACGGCAGGGAGGAAATGCGCAGCCAGTACAAAAAGGATATGAATTACTTCGATATTCACCAATTCTTTTTAGTGTTGGCGCAATTCACCGAAGGAGGCCGCTATGAGAAAGTTCTGAATGCCCAGCAGGACGTGGAGCTGTCTGAGCACCGGCTCATTTGCTTCGACCTGGCAAAAGTGAAAGCAGACCCTGATTTATATCCGGTCGTAGCCATGCTCATTACCGAGCTCTCTCTGGACCTGTTCCGGAAATTCCCGGACGACATCAAATACATTGCCCTGGACGAGGCCTGGGCCATGCTTTCCGGAGGCGTGATGGAAGACTTCATTGTTTCCATGTACCGCACCATCCGGAAGACCAACGGCTCCATTACCATTATCACGCAGGGGATTCAGGAAATCGTTGAAAGCAAAATCGGCTATGTGCTGATAAATAACAGCTCCACCAAAATTATCCTGCGCCACTCGAATCCGGATTCTCTGGCTAAACTGCAAACGCCGCTAGGCTTCACCACCCACGAAATGGATTTAATTAAGTCCGTCCGTTCAACGGCTGATTTCCGAGAATTTTTTATCAAGCAAGGCTCCAAGGGAAAAGTTTATATCCTGGAAGCGGCCCCTGAATTAAGTGCCATCCTAAGTTCCAAACCCGTGGAGCGGAATCACCTGAACCGCTTGGTGAAACGGTACCAGCAACAGCACAAGCGGTTTGCAATTGATAAAAACGGCAAGGTGAGAATTGAAAATGGCTACCCGGTTTTTGAGACGTTTACTGAACAGCGACTGGATTATGCGGTGGAGCAATTCATGGAAGATAAAAGAGCGGGCTTATTAGGTAAATGATATGGAGGCGGAATTACTTTTTGTAGCCCATGGCATAGATGACAGTTTCCTAAGAGCCTGTGACCGTTCACTTGAAACTGTCCTGGATGTGTGCCGCTTCATCACGCCTACGTTTATGAGCATCGCCCTAATAATCTCTATTGGGCGTGGTTACCTGTCTGGGCATGGCTTGCAGATTGACTTTTCGCCCATTATAAAGGCATTGGCCTTGTTCCTTGTACTTTTCTTTTACCAGGACCTGATGAATGTGCTGGGAGCTGGCATCAAAGGCGTGACGCAGCTATTTGATGGTTCGGGCAATGTGGGCGAAGCCCTCCAGAAGCTTACGACCCCACCGGGCATCGCCGCCGCTGCGCAATCCGATAATGTGGCGCAGACAGACGTGGTAGAGCAGGGAGGAGCCTGGTATTCTAAAATCTACAACAGCATCGCCAACTTTTCCCTTATGAACCTGATTACCCAATTCTTTACCACGACTACGGTAATGCTGGTAAGGCAAATAGTGCTGTTTATCCGCCAATTCGTATTAGGGTTCCTGTATGTAATCGGCCCAATCGCCATTTGCCTTTCCGTTATCCCCGCTTTTTCCGGACTGGCCGGGAAATGGATGCAAAATTTTATCGCGGTACAGTTCTGGGCTCTGACTATGAATATACTCGATTTGATTTATTCCAATTTTGCCGACCAGAACAATGCTGTGGGAGGTGTCTTTGGCGGTTTGGTTTCGCCGGGGCAAAGTTTCAATGATGTGCAATTCCTGCTGATGTCGGTCGCTTTCATCATTCTTTACTGCATGGTGCCCACCCTTACCAGTTACTTTATCGGCTCTACAGCAGTCCAGGGTTTTATGAGCGCGGCGGTAGGCGTTGCTGCCGGGGCGGCCAGTACGGCAGCGGGAGTGATGGCACCCCCTGCTGCCGGTGGCGGGGTCTCCGGCGTGCTTGGCCGGGCAATGGGATTTAACGGTACTGGAGGCGGTGGCGACAGTTCTGGCAGTGGGAGCTTTGGCGGCGGGGCCGGGCCAGGTTCTGTTTTTTCTGGGGCTGCCCCGGCCATGGCCACAGGTGGCGGTTCCTCCACCCCCGTCCGCTATAACGGCGGCATGGCCGCTGCTGCTCCGGCCATGGCTTCCGGCGGGTACTCTGGCGGCGCTGATAACCGAGCCTCTTTATATGATTCCGGCTCTAGTATTGATAGTGCTGCGCCTTATGATGATAATGATGATGACGCTTCCTCTCTCCCTTCCTTGGGCTCCTCGGGATTTATGCGCAATTCTATAAGAAGAAGAAGGGAAAACCGTAAGCCTCCTGCTTGGGAAGAGGATGATTTAGATGAAATATTCAATGATTAAAATTTAGTTCAGGAAATTAAAGCTAGGCTATATGAGTAACATAAAGGATTTAAACACCTCTTTCAAAACCATGAGAACCATTTCTCTAGCCTGCATCATTGGGTTCGTGGTACTCGCGGTGAGTGCAGGATATGGGTTTTACAAGGTCACCCAGGATGCGGGGCGACGGGTGTACGTGGTGACCAATTCGGGCTCAGCTGCGGCTCTGGCCGTTCAGGAGGATACCCATACGCCGTTTGAGGCCCGAAACATGGTGAAAGGGTTTATGAAAACGATGTTCGGCCACGACCAATACACTTTCAAGCAGAACCTGGATGCCGCTTTGCCTTTGATTGAAGGTGCCGGTGGCCGCAGGATATTCGAGAACTTCAACCGGGGGCAGGTCCTGCAGAATTATCAAAGATACTCCGCGCGTTCGGTTCTAGACGTGGACAGCATCTACCTGGACATGAAAACCCGGCCTTATTCCGGCAGGGTCTACACCAAACAGCGCATTTTCATCGGAGACCAGCAACGGCAGAGCCTGCCGATGGCGGCCAAGTTCAACCTCGTGGAAACTGACCGCTCCGATGAGAACCCCTATGGGCTGCTGATTACAAACTTTGACTACATCGCCTATAACCCACAGGTCTCGCGGGAAGAAAAAGAATATCTACAGCAACAGGAGGCCGAGCGGCAAAGAAGACTTCGGGATGCAGCTGCAGGGGCAGGTGTAGCGCCCCCTCCCGCCTATTCTACACCGGCTCCGGCGGATGGTTCACCGGTTGCTCCTGGGACTGTACCGCCTGGCCAATAAACTTCAATAAAAGGTCGTCTTATGAAAAATATAATTTTCTTTGGTTTTGTTATTTCTCTTTTGGCCTTGGCGGCAGGTTCGGCCAGGGCGCAAAAAGTAGCTCCTCTTTCGGATATATCCGTATCGGATTCCTCTACCACCTATATGGTCTTCAATGGCCCGGTTTCCTTGGTGGATGTGGGAATGGCCGGGAATTACCTGGTAAAGATTGAGGCGAACGCTGTTTTTGTCCGAGCCAAGAAAAAGAACACAGCACCCACCCCTATCCTGATTCGCTACGGCTCTAAATACTGGATGGGGCGGTTGGTGTATGCCCCAGGCCCAGTGATGCAGTTGTATGATTTCAACGACGGCACGCCAACCTTGAATAATGGAACCGGTTCAGCCCATTCGGGGGGCTCACCGGAGAATGAACTGGCCCTGGATAAATCAGCCGAAAAGAAAGAAGTAATAGAAAGCAATCTGGTCAAGCTGCGCAAAGCCAAAGAAGAGAACCAATCAGTGGCGGTGGTGGAAAACGACCTGGTGCTTTCATTAGCCAACATTCGCAACGACAAAGACTTTACCTATCTGCGCTTTAAGGTTATCAATAAAACGAATATCGACTACAATGTTGATTTTACCGATTTCCAGCTGGTGGAGAATTCCAAAAATAAATTCCTGGGCAGAAAAAAAAATGAAGCCAGAAGGCCTCTGGCTCCGTCCGGTGGTGAATTAAACCAGAATATCACAGGGCGTTCCACTGGTTACCTTACCTATGCTATTCCGCTTTATGCGGCCACGGAAAACGGTTACCTGGAAGTAACGCTGCGGGAACTTAACGGAGCACGGGTACTGGTACTCCCTATCCCTTCCAAAGTAATAAACAGGGCTTCCACCATTTAAGGAAAATGCAAGAATGGAAAATTTAAACGAGTATGGCGCGGAAAATGACTTCAGGCAATCGCCGACCGCCAACAATTCCGCGCCGGTGAAAGAGAAACGTACGCCGGTGGAAATCTTGAAAGAGCACTGGTTCAAGTTCCTGCTGGGCTTGGTGATGCTGATTTTCGCTGGGCTGTTCCTCTGGCTTAAATCAGCGCAGAATGCTATTGAGCAAAATACAGTACCGGTTGCAGCGGCCTCGGAGAACATTGAGCAAGCTATCCCAGACGTAGTGACGGATAACCTGGAAAACAAAACGCCTTCCACTATTTTAGAGGAACAGCGCAAAGCCGAACAGGAGGCACAGTACGTACAAGCTAGCCCTACGGAAGAAGAGGTAGTCAATGCGTTTGTGGTAGACACGGCCGGGCAGGCGGCACGGAGGCGATATAATTTGCAATTGCAACAGCAGAAGGAAAAGCTGGCCGCGCAGGAGGTAGACACCGTGGAAACCACGGTACAGGACCAATCCACCGGCCAATACCGCACGCAACAAGTCATCGTACCGCGTAACGCCAACCGCCGAAACGCTGGCCGCCGAGGTTCTACCAATGCTGTGGCACCAGCTTACGATGCAGACGGCACACCCTTCGAGACGAATCCGGAAGTACTGCGGATGCTGGCAGCCTCCTCGCCGCAAACGCGCAGAATATATGAGCAGACGACCGGAAAGCGTTACCGGGAACTTGGTGCGGTCAATGACTCCAGACAGATGCAGGCGGCCCTGCCTGGAGCTGATGGCTTCAATACCTACAAAGTGTCTAACGCCCGGTTTAACCTAGGGGAATCGAATACCCAACAAGAAACCCTTACTCCCGACGTGTTTTATAAATGCGTGATTTCAGGGGAGCAAAAGGTAAGGACCGGCTCCGTGGTGATAATGCGCTTATTGGAGGATGCCGTGGTATCTGGGGTAACCTTTCCGAAGAACATGGTCTTTGCCGGTATCGCAAAAGTTGAATCCAACCGGGTGACGGTGCAAATTGAGCGCCTAGGCCCTACCAGGGTGAAAGCTGATATTTTTGATTTTAATTATATGCCGGGCATCATGATAGACCCGGAAAAGAAAATCGCCAAGGATACGAACCAAGGGATATATGATGCCCAGCGGCAAGCAAGCCAGGAACTGAGCACGGCCATCGACCGTTCGGCCTCGGCGGCAAATTCGGTGGTAGGGGTGGCAGGCCGTGTTGCGGCCAACGTCGTCTCGAAACCCAGGTCCCGCCAACGGCTGAGGGACGTACTGCTGCCAGACGGGTATCCCATATTGATTACTTCCGCAGCGGCGGGGCAAATGGCTCCTGCAGCCAGCACCGGGACAAATTGATTTATTAAGTTCAACCTAAAAAGGTGATGTATGAAAAGAATAGTTATTACGGTATTGGCGGCAGGGCTGCTGATATTCCGCCCCAGCAATACAGATGCTCAGATGGTGGTGAACGACCCTATCCACATGGGGGTACATATCAGTGATTTTGCCAAACGCCTGGCGCAATGGGCCGAAACGGTGCAGAATTACCAGGTGGTAAAAGATGCCAAAACCATAGCCGGGGTGACAAAGGATATTACCGGGGAAGTAAAGGATTTAACCTCCGAAGGCTTGGCCTTGCAACGGCAGATTCAGGAGGATTTACGGAAAGTAAACACTATCATGGATTTGCGCATTTCCAACCCGGCGGAACTTTTTGCCCGTGCCTTGGCCATGTCCGGGGGCAATTCAGGCACGCACTACATGCCGCACTTCTCGAAGGCGCAACGGCTGCGGGTAGCCTTGCAGAACAACAATCCGGAGGAAGACATTAAAACAATCTTTTCGGTGTTTTCCCGGACTTCGGGGGACTCTGACAACAATGACCGCATGAGTTCGGCGGAATATGTGGAGCGCCGGGAAGAATCGGCGGTATCAGCCTATGCCTATGAGGAAATGAACCAGAAAAAGAAAATTCAGACGGCCCTGAATTATTACAAGATTGCCGACGAGATGACCGAACAGAGCATTGAGATGAACGCCACACTGAAGAACCCTGGGCGTTATTCCATGACCGAAGGGGAACGAATGGCTATGATTAATTCCTCCAATGAGAACATGGTTCGGGCCATGCAACTGCGGCAGGAGGCTGATAGGCTGATTGCGGAGAGTTCGCAGAAAGGGCCCGCGCATGTTGCCGCTGAAATGGTTTACACAGACCTCATTGCGCAGAAGCAATTGATTGAACTGGAAAGAAGAACTAAAAACTATTAAGCAATGAAAAAGGCGTTGCTCTCCCTGTTGTTTTTTATCAGCATCAGCACATTGTCCCCTGTACTGGCACAACGGCATATCAGACACATTTCTGCCTGGGGAGCGCATTATGGCCGCACTGAAAAGGGAGATTTTTACGAGGGCAGCTATATGAACTACCTTACCGATAAACTGAGCGTGCGGGTCAGCGGCCTGCGGGAGTATGGCAACCTGGAGAAAGGTGGGGAATACTCCGCCTTCAGCGGGCGGGCATTTTTGGCACCGCAATTATTCCGGATTGGTGAATTTGCCTATTTCCATCTGCTCTTGGGAGGTACCGCTTCCTACGAAAGAACAGAAGAAGATTTCGCAGGGGAAAGAAATGATGCGGGCAGGCGGGAACGATTCACCTATGGGCCTCAGGTTGGTGCCGAGGTAGATTTCTTCTTTAGCAATCGGATTTCGTTTGTTGCGACAGGAATAAAGGGAAAGACGTTTAACAGGTCTCGCTTGGACGAATGGCCAGGTTTTGCCAGTCTTGGCCTAAGGTACCATTTCAGATAATTTCCTATATTAAAAAACATCTAAGAAATAGCCTGTCGCAACCTGGACGTTGGTTTCAGACTTAATTTAGCAGCAACTTCCATTCCTCTGAATAGGGGGACACGGTACGGTGCCATAACTGCAGAACACACAGCAGTCCCCCTGAAGCGGCTTCATCACTGTCTTGCAGTTCTCGCACTCATAGAAATACTGGCACGCGTCGGTGGGCATGTCCTCTTCTTTGGTGTGGCCGCACTCAGGGCACGTGATGGTGGAAGCGGTAAGGACTGCCATTAATTCTTAATCTTGGTTTCTGTGACTTTATATCCCGTTGCCTTTATGGCTTTCTGCACCTGTTCAACTGAAGTCTTTGATTTGTCAAACTCCACCACGGCATTGGAATTGGCGTAGGAAACGGTCAATCCCAGAATCCCTGGTACTTTGTTCACCTCACTGGCAACATGGCCCTCACACGCGGCACAGGTCATACCGGTGATGGTGAACTCTGCCACCGTCTTTGCTTTTGACTTCGTCTGGGCTTTTGAAGGGCTGTTCTGCTTCAAGGATTCTCTGGAAAATACGTTGGCGTAGTTAGGGAATGTGAGCATTAACAGCGCGAACGCGGTCACTAGGGTAAGGAAGGTTTTGGTTTGCATAAAATTTGGTTTTTCTTCTGGTTCACAATTACAATCGTTCTGTGGCTGTGGCCTTAGTTTCTGGTACCAAGCAAATGCTAGTACTGCAATCGTAAGGCCTATGAGCCAAGGCCGCAAAGGGCCAATCCAAGCAAATGACGTAGCTAGGCTTCCCGTTCCAGCGACAAGTGCCAGAATAGGGGTGATACAGCACATGGAAGCCGCAAGAGCGGTTAAAATGCCTGTTGCCGCAAGGTTTTTCTCCGCTTTCATACCGTTTCCAGTTCTCTGCTATCCGCGATTGTTTTGAAGAACGGCTTCAAGACCTCAGCATATTCCCGTGTGAGGGAATAGTAAATGGTTTGACCTTCTTTAGTGGACTGAATAAGGTTCCGGTCTTTCATCTTGCGCAGATGCTGTGAAACAGCGGAGACACTTATTCCCAAGATATCGCTAAAATCACACACGCAAACCCCACTTTCCTCAAATAGCAGGAAAAGGATTTTCAACCGAACGTGGTTCCCGGCCATCTCTAAGCCGTTGGCTACATGTACAAAGGAGTCATTAAGAGCATTTACTTTGTCTCTGCAGCGATTTATTTGGGTAGTATCTGCGAATGGCCGGATACAAAGTGCATTTTCCATGTCGCGAAGTTAATTATATTTTAGCAATTCCTAAAATACTAAAATATAATTTTTGCTCTGGCTTTTTCTATAAGGGATAACCCTACTACAAACAGGTAATGCAAATTCAAACTCCGCCTAAACTTACATGTATATTAAATTATACAATAATTGTATCGTTATATATACAATTATCGTATAATTTAATATTGAGTTACAATATTGAGTTACAATTAAAAAATATAGAGCATTCAATAAAAGGCTTTAGAACAGATATTGAGCAGTATCTGAAAACCTTGGACAGAAAGTACAAGTGAACCAAATCAGGTACTGAGTGATTCAGGCTGTACTTGTCATTCTTGCTAGGAAATTCACCTTGAGAAAATTACTAGCGGATGAATTGAGTGAAGCAGAATCGCCTCTTTCTTAAAAGATATTTTAGCTATTTACCACCTATGAAAATATCGGATGAGCCGGTTAAGCTGTTTTTAGAATTGCAAAAAAAACTCCCTGCGATTTTATCCTCTTTCGGGATAAAACAAGTTTACGTGTATAAGGGAATAGGAATGCCGCGCCCAACATGGGAAGTAAAGAAGAGAAACCAAACATTTACAATTGCAGAAATGCAAGACATCTGCGACTTGATTAATACAGGTAAAACTAAACCAAGGGAGCAAAATAAAAGTACAGACGTGGAAGTTAAGAACTGATTTTAGAATTTCAAAGATATACGGATATGGGTGATTTGTTCTTGCAGATAGACTCCCCAAGTATGCTGTTCCGGGATTTATTGGAGCCTATATCTGGTCCGCTGACAATAATTGTCGTAGGTGGGTTAATTGTCTATGCCTTTATAAGGAGAAGGAGCTATAACCGAAAACTTTACAACGCAATTACCCGGCCTACGGTGATATACCAGCAAGTTGCTGCTCCTGCTGTTCCTACTGACGGCTCACCTGCTTTATCCAATGAAGAATTCTTTAAGCTACCCTGGGAGGAAAGAGAGGCCTTATACAGAAACAGAATTATACAGTTAAAAGACACGAACCGAAGGCTGAGGGCTAGAATGAAAGAGGCAGGATTATCGACAGACTAATTTACAATTGCAAAATGAGACCTTTAGATATTGAGGAGCTGGCAAGGCAGTCTGATTTCGATTACAGTTTCAATGGGGATATACTTACCATATGTGATTTAGATAAGGGTAATAAATCTGTAACCAACAACATTGATAACATTTTAGCCTATATTAATCAAGTCATTCCAGTTTCTGATTACTTGGTTATGTACCTGGATTCCTCCGGAATTTGGGATGGTGTGGCCTTTCAGGAAACTTTGGGTGGTTTCTCCTGCCGCTTCTTTCCTTTGAATGAAAAGGATTATGATAAAGCAGTAGCTAAAATGCACTTTTTGCAATTGTAACGCTATGAATCTGTATCAATTTAATTCTTTAGACCAAAATGGCAAAGCCAATGCGGTTTGGGAATCGGGAAAGTTTATTAAAGCTATAACCCAAAACGGCGCTTGCAAAGCTCTTTATGGAATAGGTGATTTCTTCTCAGAAATACACTTCTCCCCGGAAGGCGACATTGAGGATGTCTTGGGGTTCAAGAGCAAAACCCGGTTGCTGCCTTACGGAAATATCGGCCTGCCCTTGCTTTTAGCTGTTAACTAAAAAAACATTCTTTTACCACTTCTCCTTTACCTGGATTCGCTTTTTTCGCCACTGCAACTCATTTGATGATTTCCGAGAATGGGTCGTAACCTTCATAGGTGATAGCCATGAATTCACCATCATAAGCTTCTGTTTTCTCAACAATATAATTCAAGGCATCCCATTCATCTGCCCCTTCCGGAAAATCTCTTTCTGCCATCTGAACAAATCTTTCTTCTCCGTCAGGCATGGTCAGCATAATCATATGCACGATAAAGTAATCTTTATCGTCAATCTCAAACTCAGGATTGGTATTTCCTTTGTAAGCCTTCCACTTCTTTAACCAGTATTCATCCTTTATCATCTTTTCCTCGAAAAGGACAGCCATTCCAAAGTTCTGTACCATCCGCTGAAAAGCTTCTTTAGGGCCGAATTCATAAATCCTCCCACCTAAAGGTGTAGCCTCATAAGCCTCTTTCCCGGAGAAACCTGTGGGCAGGAGGAATTCCAAGTGTTGTGCCTGAAGATTCTCATAAGGAATCATCTCGTATTTCGTCTCAGAAAGGGTATGCTCGGCCAGGTAGAGCATAAGCGAGAACTTGTCGAAAAGAGATTTGAAGAACAACTCCCCGTTCTCCTGAATGATTTCATAGACAGGGACATCCAGCACCTTAGAGATACTGATTAATTTCTCGTAGGGTAAGGCAGTGCTGCCTGATTCCAATTTACTGTAGGTTGACCTGGCCATACAGAGTTTGTCCGCCATACTCTTTTGGGTAATACCTTTTTTCTTGCGGAATTTTTTAAGCGTTGCGTTTATTTCCATGATTTAGGTTTTCTACAAATAAAGAAGGCCTTCGGCAGACGGCAATAATTGTTCTGTTAATTCACCTCCTCCCCTAGACCTTACTAGCACCACGTGTCTTTGATTTTCGACTTCCCCCGCAGGCTGCTCCTACAAAGAATCTCTCCTCCTTCCCTATTTTACAAATCAGCAACGTTCGTTGCTGATTTGTAAAATAGGGGGTACCTTAGCAAAAAAGTAAAGAAAAGGGGCGGTAGGGAACAAAAGTTAATCAGTTTTGCAATTGCAAAACAACACCCGAATTTCCAGCCGCCACTCTTATATATATGGAGTCTCAAAAGTACATCGCCTACTACCGGGTATCAACCGCCAAGCAGGGCAGGAGCGGTCTGGGCCTGGAGGCCCAGCGTGCCGCCGTTATTTCCTTCACCAAAAGCCCGGACGGCATCATTCAGGAATTTACCGAGCATGAGTCGGGCAAGAATGATGACCGTCCGCTCCTGGAGCAGGCAATACTGGCAGCGAAAAAACAAAGTGCCACTTTAATAATTGCAAAATTGGACCGCCTGAGCAGGGAAGTGGCCTTCCTGTTCCAACTGAAAAAACGGGTGGAGAAAAACAATATCAACTGGCTGTGCCTGGACATCCCGGAGATGAACACGCTCAACATCGGCATCTGGGGAACCATGGCCCAGCACGAACGGGAGCAAATAAGCAAACGTACTAAGGTGGCGCTGCAGGCTCTCAAAGCTCGTGGCAGGGAGTTAGGCAACCTGGAGAACCTGACCGATAATGGCCGGGAACTTGGCGTGGAGGCCATCAAAAGGAAAGCCGCCGCTAATGACAATAATAGGAGAGCAGCTGAGTTAATCCGCCTTTACCGGGAGCAAAGGCTGACTTGGTTGGCCATTGCCGGGAAACTAAACCAGTCCGGTTTCAAGGCAAGCAGAGGAGGTGAGTTCCAGGCAACTCAGGTACAACGAATCTTTAACCGCTATTGCTAAAGCATTTATCCTATTTATATAGGACACCGTTCTTGTTGCCCTACATGTAGAACCTTTGAACATCAAAACAGGAAATGACCACATCCCCCTCCCTTAGCCCAATTTAAACTAGGGCGTGTTGACAATTAAGCCTGAACGGTGAACTTAAGACGTTTTTAGCTTACTCTACATTACTTTAAGCGAAGGATGGCCTTGCATTGCCCTTCATAAATGCCTTCAGCAAGCCTAAATCGCACTCAAAATACCTTGTGAAATTTAATTGTCAACACGCCCTAATACGTCTTTTAACAATTGCATATTTTTTTCAAACTCCTCTTTAGCCAGTACCTGTAAGCGATGCACCCGGTTTAATAAAATGTCTATAATTGTATCTTCTATATGAAATTCACTTGTATATCGCGGATGCAGATAAGCTTCATCCAACAGATGCACTAATCTCTTTTCCTCATTATTATTTCGGGGGAATACCTTGGTAAGGCTAGGGGTGCAACGACGGGTATGTCGAATTTGCGCCTTCAAAGAGTGAGTCCGACTTTCTTTTCCAGTATGTGATTGTATTATGGCTCGATAGGTTAGTTCTACAGCTTGGTGAAGCATGAAAGGCACAAGAGATTTGCTTCCTATGCTGTAATAATGAGTAGCACCTACATAAAAATCCACAGCCTTAATGTAATTGGCCTGAAAATCTTTAGAAGAATTTTCAATAATTTTAGGGTAAAGTTCCACCGGCGTAGGAGCAAAGGCTGGACCTCCGTTGTCATAAATTAAGTTCTCTGGTTTACAATTAAGAGCATAGAATACATCCCCATTCAAGAGGGCTCTTTGCACATTGTCAGCCTTATGTAGAGAACAAGTGACTTCTCTACTGCATAATAATGCGAACTCCAACAGAGGCTCTAAATTCGCAAATGACTTTGGGTTATTTGTTGGCATAATAACCATTAGTTCAATAAACCCGAAGCTGCCCTCTTTCCCAAAGGCTGGATTATTAAGTAAATAAATTTTCTCTGGCTGCACAATCTCAGCTATAAATTGAGCAATTGAGCGTACACTACTTCCTTTATCAGATTCTTCTATGTTATAAGTGTTTTCTTTTACAGCCAACGTTATATCTACGTCCGATTTGCAACTCTTTTGCTGGCGAATCCAAATAAAATAAGAAACCTCTAGTAGCTTTTCCAGTTGCTCGAAATGTATTAGTAAGTCATTATTCTCAGTTTCTTCCAACATGCTTGCTCGCCGAAGAGCGTATTCTGTCCAATCTTCCAGCATGCTTTTCCACTCCATTAGGGATTGAGCTTGGAAAAAACCTTTCACAACATGATAAGGATTGTCCAGTTCTCTCTGTCGCAGAAGCCGTATGTTTCCATTATATGTTTTTAACAGTTTGTCGTACTCTATCCGCATTATTCGCTCATCACTAAGCCGCTCTACTGATTCATAAGTAAATTTTGTAGGCTGCACCTCTCCATCTAGCTCCTCTTTCTTTTGAAGCATTAACCAGAAGGCCTCAATTAGCTTTCCCAACTGTTCTTGCAGAAAAGTTGCATCCCAGGGCTGGTCCATCAATGTCCACGCCTGGCCTGAAGTAGCTGCTTTTAAGTAGTTCCAAAGGTCTCTTCTCAGAAAAGGCAGTGAACTTGCTTCAAAAAGCTTACTAACTGCTATATTAGGTTTTTCCCTTTCCTGTCTAGTTAAAAAAGTAAAGTTAATCTGATTCAATTCTGATAAATTGGCCTCCTCTTCCATGGCACTGAAATTCTAAATTTTTACTAAGTTGAAAAGCAATTCTTAACTATCTAATTCAAAGGCCTGGTATTATACACTTGGAAGACATGGGATTTATCACACTATATATTTTGCCCCTTGACTTTTAAATTACTTTTTCTAACTTTGCGTAAAGTATATATACTTTACGCATCTCAAAACTGCATTGTTCCTTAATACCCAACAGCCCTTCCTATCAACACAAATCTCTTTAGATTTCAATTGCTTTTTCAAAACAAAACGATTAACTTTGCGTATATAAAGTATATATACTTTATATACTCCTTGGTTGTATCAAGTTCTCTTCTTTTCCATCAACAATTACTGGTTACCTATTGCTTCTATTCCAAAAAAGGATTAACTTTACGGAAAGTATATATACTTTCCGTCTGGAAGAATATACAATACGATTATGCCAAGTAAATCCCGCTTTATTATTGCTGAAAGTAGTATTAAGTCTTTCTTCAAACGGAATCCTCGCAAAGCTTTCTCCCGCGAGCAGCTCAGTGGAATCTTTGAGGAAAGGAAAACGGCCTGGAACCTACCGGTGACCACCACTGACCTCAGGTTTATTGAGCAGTTGCAGAAAAGGGGAATCCTAACCAAGATTGAAATCCTGTTTGACGGCTACATCAACAAGAAGGAGCGGTATATCACCGAGGATGCCAATGAGCTGGAGATAGCGGCCTCTTTGATTAACAAGTCTTACCTTTCCCATTATACGGCGATGTTCCTGAATGGGCTGACCACGCAGGTGCCCAAAACCATTTATGTCACCTTTGAGCAAAGCAAAAAGCCGGATGGCAACCGCCAACTGAAGCAGGAGGCCATTGATGCGGCTTTCTCCAAGCCACAACGGAAAGCAGTCACCGAAGCCGTTTATGGTGATTACTCCTTCCTGATTCTTAATGGCATGTACACGGGCAGAATCGGGGTTCATTCCATTGAGAATGTACCGGTAACCAGCCTGGAGCGAACCCTGATTGATATTACCGTCCGCCCAAGCTACGCCGGTGGGGTGTATTCGGTATTAGAGGCCTACCAGAACGCCCTGCCCAAGATTTCCATTAATAAGCTGTTAGCTACGCTGGATAACCTCGACTTTATTTATCCTTACCACCAGGCCGTTGGGTTTTACCTGGAACGCGCAGGTTACTCGGGGAAAAAACTGGAGGAATTGCGCAGCCGGAAGAAAGAGTTCAGGTTTTACCTGACTTATGGAATGGAGGAAAAAGATTTCTCGGATAATTGGCAGCTGTATTACCCTAAGGGAATGTAATTCCTTGGAACGTATTGACTACGTAACCGAAGTAAAAATCGAAGCCCTGCAATTCCTCTGACCGGGCCACCGTGTCTTTCACGCTTTCCCAGTTGTCTTTATGAATGGCTTTGTGATTGGCAATTTCCTGAATAAAAGACAGGGGTACCCGCTTGGCCTCGAAAATATTCGCTATCAGTTCTTTGTTTTCCTCGGTCGTCGCATCAATCTGATGGGATTCCATAATCAGGTGTATATCATAAAAGTCGCGTGCCCTGGCACGGGCGGTACGTGACTTGATAATCTCGGAATATTGCGGTAGTTGCTGACAGATGGCCCGCAGCTTTTCAAAGACAATCATTTCCGGCGTATAGACATAAATCGTATAGCCGTCAACCTTCGTCTGGGCTTTTTTAGCCACGTACTCGAACTTGCTGAACTCCAATTCAAAAGTAGTGGAGCGGCCTGCATTCAACGGAACAGCAATCCGTCTTTGGTGTTCCAAATTTCCGTTATGGGCATCGTAGGTTTTCCGGTCCAGCACCTTAAATGTAACCTGATAGCCTCCCCAGAAATCAGCCACCGCTTCTTTCACGACTTTGGGCCTGGGGAGAAAAGTATAGTCAAAGATGACAAACCCATTTTCTGCAAAAGTCTGCACCAGGGTGTTTTCTATTCGCTTGCTGATAGTGGCCCCGTCCTCTGCAAAATCCCCATGGTCAATGGAAAAATCAAGGTCATAGGAAGTTCTGGAGATAGAATTGCTGTCATGGTAAACGATATCAATCGCGTTCCCTCCTTTCAGGACAATGCTCTCTATCAATTCATCGTCAGAAGCCAGAGCAATAATAGCCAGACGTTTGATTTTGTTGGTTAGCTCTAAATTCATCCACAAAGTATATTTAAACAAATATACTGTATAATCGCTAACTCTCTTTTTCCTATTATATCCCCTTTGGCAGGTTCTGGTATATCTTTGATTATGGAAATAACAAAATGGCCGTCTGCTCTTGTGTCATCACTTCTATCTTTTTGAAGCATTCCATTCAAGAATAGTTAGGGTAAACTAATGGGTATTTGCCATATAATAAACCCTTGAATGATACCTATCGCTTCTTAAAAAGTATGGATGGATAATTATTTGATTCTATTTAGATTTATTCTTAATAAAATTTGTGGTTAAAGATACTGCCCCTATATTTGCCTCTAATTAGAATCAATCTAAATAAAATAGATGACAAGACGCTACGCCCTCCCACTACTGCTGAACCTCCTCTTTGTGATGTCTACCCACCTTTCAATAGCCCAAACCATGGGTAGGATAAGCGGCCGGATAAAATCCAGTGATGGAAAAGCTGCTCAGTATGTGAACATTGGACTGACTGAAACCTCTAAAGGAGCAGTTACCGGAGAGGATGGATTTTATACAATCCTAGGGGTAGCCCCAGGAACTTATACCTTGAAATGCTCTTTTTTGGGTCTGCAAAGCCAGGAAAAAAATGTGACCGTTATTGCGGGCAAAACCACCACTATTGATTTTGAGATGGTAGAGAATGCAGCCCAGATCTCTGAGGTGGTAGTCACAGCAGGCAAGACTTTGAACACTAAACCTTTGAATATTGGCAAGATAGCCATTGCCCCACTGGATATGCCACAGAGCATGACTATCATCAATAGTGAGATAATAGCTGATCAGCAGGCCTCAAAACTGAGTGACGTCATCAAGAACGTAAATGGCATAGCCCTAGGAACAACCCGCGGTAGTACGGCAGAGACCTTCTTTGCCCGCGGGTATAACCTCGGGGCAAATAACATCTTCAAAAACGGTGCCCGCTCCAACTCGGCTGTCATCCCGGAAGCCAGCACCCTGGAGAGGGTGGAGGTGCTCAAGGGCAGCGCCGCCCTTTTGTATGGAAACGTATCGGGTGGGGCGATCATCAACATGGTCACAAAACAGCCCAAGTTTGAATACGGCGGAGAGGCCGCCCTTCGGGTAGGCAGTTACAATCTCTTCAAGCCAATTGCCGATGTGTATGGTCCGATCACGCAAAAGCTGGCTTTCCGGTTGATCGGAACCTATGAAACCGCTGATAGCTACCGAGCCGGCGTAGAGTCTCAGCGTATCTATGTGAACCCGTCTTTACTCTATAAGCTAGGTTCAAGGACTAATATCCTTGTACAGGGCGATTACTTGAACAATGACTTTACACCTGACTTTGGCATCGGATCGTTGGACAGCAAGATTCCTACCACCATTGGCCGCTCCAGCTTCTTCAACACACCCTGGGCATACAATAAAGTGGAGCAGAGAACTGCCTCAGCTACCATTGACCATCAACTGAATGAGGTTTGGAAACTGAATTTTATCGGTTCCCAACAGACTTTTGACCGGGATTATTTCTCCACAGAGCGTATCCAGGCGGATGCCGACGGAGACTGGGGCCGCAAATTGACCAGGTCTGACATCTCTGAAAATTATTACACAGGCCAGGTCAATTTAAATGGTGATATCAAAGTACTTGGCATGGGCCACACTATACTGGTTGGCGCAGACGCTGAAAGGTACCTGAACACCTCACACACCTTTAAAACCTCTTCGCTTTGGAAAGGTGATGTATATGACTCTATTAACATACTAAACCCAAATAAATTCATACCGCGTACGGACGAGCCTGCCGCCCAGGCCACCATCCGTACTGAGACGCCCACGTACCGTTTCGGGACATACTTCCAGGATTTGATCAGTGTCTCTGACAAGTTCAAAGTACTGGCGGGCCTAAGGTGGTCCTACCAGAAGGTGGCCGTCGCCAAGCTATATGACCTGGCCAATGGAGAGGTGAAGAACAGCACTACGGCAACCACCAGATATGACAGGGCATTCTCACCCAGGGTGGGAGTAGTGTACCAACCACTTCCCACCACCTCCCTCTTCGCCAGCTACTCCAATAACTTTACGCCTAACACGGGAAAGGATGTATACCAGCAGAACCTGAAGCCTTCCTTGGTTGACCAGTATGAGGTAGGCGTGAAGAATGACCTTATTAAAGACAAGCTTTCTGTAAATGTCACCCTTTACCGTATTATCAATAATGACCTGGCCTTACAGGCACAATACTTGGCTGACGGAATTACCCTGAACACAGACGCCACTATCAAAGAGTTCACTGGGCAAACTACTAGCGACGGGATTGAAGTGGACCTTACTGGTTCCATCGTGCAGGGGCTGACTTTCTTGGCAGGGTATAGCTACAATGACATGCGCTACACTGATACTCCCGACACAAAAGGCAGCTATATTGAGGGAGAACGTCTGGTGAGCAACCCAGCACACACCGCCAACGCAACAATATTTTACACAGTTAAGAACACGTCCTTGAAAGGCTTGAAAATCGGGGCCTCTGCCTTCTACACTGGTGAGCGGAATGCCGGATGGAACAACCAAGTCGGGCAGAGCCAAAAATTCAGCCGTTTAATACCGGTTAGTGGGTTCACCACCTTTGACCTGTCATTGGGCTATTCATTTAAAAAGCTTTCGATCCTTGGTAAACTTTCCAACATCACCGATGAGTTGAATTATCTGGTGCATGAAAACTATAGCGTGAACCCAATTCCCCCTCGTCAGTTTGTGACTACTGTGTCATACAAATTCTAAGAGGCTTTCCCAGGTTTGTAGGTGCCGACAATCCTGATCTGCTCTCATGCGGACCGGGGTTATTGGTTTTTCGTTTACTCTAATCTGGGTTATTTAACACTTTGAAATCACTTACTTGATTCACCGGCAAAAAGGACTTTCCTTCTGATTAGAAATGCCATACTTTGGCATTTCTAATCAGAAGGAAAGGTATGGAAACTTTCGGCAGGCTTATCCGACGTCTACGAAAATCTCACAAATGGACCCAGACCCAGTTGGCGAAGGAAATAGGTATGGGGATAAATCAGATCAGCAGACTGGAGGCAGACGCCGCTTTGCCTAGGGAAATCGATCTGGCCAGGGTGGCCCAAGCCCTTAACACAGACTTGGATGAATTGAAGGAACAGTACTTTAGTGAAAAAATTGCCCGTGAACTCCACCGAAGCAACTGCTCCCCTCTTACGCTTGATTTAGCAAGGGAGAAGACACTGTATTTACAGAAACTTTACCCAAATGTTTCCTGATGGCATAAAGATTACCGGGCACTAAGACCTGACGGTCTAGTTCTGGAACTTCCTAGCCTACCCATTGTTTCCACAGTTTGAGCAACCCTCAAGCGGAACAGGATAGGTCAGATAACAGGTGAAGCATCATCCATTGAAAAGTGATATGATATGAGCAAATTCGATTCGATAGCTAATCGATAGAATAAAGTAGAAGCAGTAAACAACAGGGTTGAGAAGTATGGGAAGGCTGCTTTATAACCATAGCACCAAGTCTGCTGACGTGATGATACTGCGATAAATTTCAGGTTTCTACGACAAATAAAAACAGTATTGGAAACCCTTAGGGGCTATGAGGACATCATGTACGATGAATTGGTAACAATAGATATGTAGAAGCACCTAGAGGGACGCTTCCTGATCCTTTAGAAGGAGTCTGATTGGTTTTAAATGAAGTACGAAGTCTTAGGTGGGATTTCCTTTCACAATTTTCACTGACAGGTTAGCGATATAAAATCCATTGGACAACTCTTTGATCCAAGTCAAGGGGCCTTTTGATCTTTCGTATCGCAATTGCTGTTGCTGTGCTACCCGCATACGAGCTATGCTTAACCTCAAATAACCTTTAGAAGAGGTTGGATGTCATAGAAAAGCTGAAGGGGGTTACATCAAGCAGGAGCTGTGGTTACCGGATTCTACTTGCGGTTCCTGTAATCATCCAGGTTCATGGCCAGGGCAAAACCCGGCACGCCGTAAATGTACGTGGGCGACATCACGATGGCCGGTTTGCGGCCCCAGCGGTTACGGTGCGACAGGTAAGCCAAGTGCGAAGACAGCATACCAATCCCCGCGCCCACAAACACATCAGACTGCCAGTGCTTGTTGTTGAGCATCCGGAAAGCGCCCACGCTGGTGGCGATGGTGTAGGCGCCAATGCCGTACCACGGGCTCTTGTGCTTCAATTCTGAGTTGAGGATAGACGCCGCCAGAAATGCCTGCGCCGCGTGCCCCGAGGGCATAGATTCCCAGTTTTCGCCGTTGGGCCGCTCCTGGTTAGAGACACTTTTTATCCCGAATACCGTGACCGCAAAAATGGCCTCGGCTTTTAGTATCAAGATAGACGTGTTCAGAAAGTCATTGTTTGACTTTATGTTGAAGAGGTTGGCCGCGGCCAGTTCAACATAGGGCACAATGAGAAGCGGGTTGTCAATCTTGGTCTTGAAGTTGGGGAAATGCTTCTGCAAGTCTCTTTTGGCGTCATAGCTGCTGTAGATTCCATTGTCTTTGATGGTGCTCAGACCATAGGCAATCAAGATGGTAGGGATGATGGTAGCTCTGAATGCTTTTGATTTGAAAAAGGGAGCTTTAGAGGCGGGGGCATTCACCGAGTCCTGGTATTTCTTCAAAGTATCCGTTACCACAGGGTCTTGGTGCTTTTTCAGGGTGTCTGCCTCCTGGGCTAACAGTTCCTGGCTAGACAAGCCAAAGCAAAAGGTGATAGCAAGCCAAATACGTATAATACTTTTCATAAGCCGACAAGTGAAAGGTGGTAAACTAACATCTGCTTAATCGTTATAAAAAGCAAAGGGTTGCAGGTAGAGGCTATTTTTTACCTGCCCTTTGCAATAACTGCTACAAATTTCAAGGTACTAGAGCTAACTGACTTAATGAGACTGTGCCACTCTATAGCAAATAGTGAAGAGACCGAAGAAAGCTAACTTACCCCAGCAGATTCTGTCGTAATACCAACACCGTATGAAAGCCAGCCTAATCCTGAGCAAAACAATAAACTCCGCTCCTATAAACCGGTGGAACGAATGGCCCGTGCTAAAGTGTTTTCTATTCAAATAGAAAGTAATGGTAAGAAGATATTTCACCAGAGCGGCTGGATTGATCCTGATTGCCGCATCCATCTCATTTAATATGAGCTTTGTCCATAAGGGAAGTAGGTCTTCTGTTAAGGATGAGCCTGCTCTGGCGGGTTCAGCTATTCCCTCAAGCACTACTACAGAAGGCAAGGCGCGTTTGGCTGACCTTTCCTATAAGGCTTCCTTTGAACAGCACATCAGGGAAAGTTACCTCAAAGCTGGTTTAGACAGCTCCGGACTTTCCCTAGAGACCTATCGGGAAGCGGTAACCGGATACCATAACCTTATGTCAAAGAATCCAGCGGTATTGGGCTCTCCTTTGATCACCATAGTAGATTTAAACCAGTCCAGCAAAAACCGCCGCCTATGGGTGATTGACCTGTCTGAGAACAGAGTAGTGTTCAATACATGGGTTGCCCATGGCCAGGGCAGTGGCGGAGAGTATGCCACTTCCTTTTCAGATACCCCCAATTCAAACCAAAGCAGCTTGGGCTTCTATCTAACCCAAGGGACATACATGGGTAGTAATGGAAACTCCTTGAAACTGGAGGGATTGGATGCAGGGTTCAACTCCAATGCCTTTGACAGATATGTCGTTGTACATGGCGCAGCCTATGCAAGTGAAGACTTCATTAAAGCCAATGGTCGTTTGGGCCGTAGCCAAGGATGCCCAGCCCTTCCATTAGATTTGGCCCAGCCTATTATCAACAAGATCAAGGAGCAGACGGTATTATATATTGATGGCCCGTCTGGCAGCTATACCTCACAGTATCTGGATGCTAACCAGGCGGCCTTATGCTTTGGCACTGATCAGGTTAAAGGCAATCATGTGCGGGTTTGATGTTCCTGAAGCATCCACCCATGAAGGGAGGCTTTTGAAGGCGTTTGCCGTGGGCAGTTGGCAAGCCTGAATTTCCTTTCGGCCCGCGGTGGAACCCATCTCCCCTACCAACTGTTTTCTAGATGACATTACCTGATGGATTATAAAATGAAGAGACACCTATACTTATGCTTTGCAGTTGTCCTGTTTGCTCACCTTTCAGCAAACGCGAAGGGCAGACACACAGACCATCAAACACTTGAAAGAATAGAGGGAAAGTATAGGGAAATAGGCGGCAGTGCTGCATACGTAACTTCCAAAGGGATCTCAGTAGCACAGGAAACCCGATTTCTGCAGGAAGAAGATGCCCTGGGTTTGCCTGCAGGAAGCGAAATTCGACAGATTGCCCTTATCCGTCACGGAGAGCCTGATTTGAGGAAATCAGGGAAATTCTCCTATAGTGAGGCCCGTCAGTTCGTCCAGGATTATGATAGTGTGGGGATCATTGTACCGGACAAACCGTTTTTCAATATTCCCAACCCCAATGGGGTTGCTTTCTTCTCCAGTTCCATCAACCGGGCTAAGGCTACTGCTCAGTATCTATTTGGTTCAGACACCCAGATGGTTGTCTCTCCTGACTTCAGGGAGTTTGAAACCGCCATTGGCAACCATGGCCCGAATGTGCGAATGCCCATCAAATTCTGGACAACTGCTGCCCGCATCAAATGGGCGCTCGGCATAGACCGGCAAGAAGCTGAAAGTTTCGCCCAGGCGCGGACACGGGCAAAGAACGACGCACAGGTATTGGCCGCCGCAAGTGAAGAAAAAGCTACCGTGGTATTGGTGGCCCATGGATTATTGAACCGTTACATCCAGGAGAACCTGGAGGAGATGGGATGGCATGTAGTGCGGGAGGGAGGCAATGGCTATTTGGGCACAACCATTCTCGCGAGGGTTGAAAAGAAGTCATCGGAGAGTTTCTGAGGATTCACCCCTTTGCTTAAAGGAGGGTATCTTGAACCTTTGATAAATCGCTGAAAATCACCTCCGGAATTGCTCATTTTTCAGACGGAGTGCTTTGGGAACCCAACCCTATGAAAGAAGGAGCTAACCTTTCCATTTGAAGCCTCGGAACAACCTTTCCCGTGCACGTACCGCTACCTTCTTCAAATCCCACTTCTTGTCTCCATTCGTGGCCTTAGCCCTCCGCTGGAGACAAGTGATGATTCTTGCCCTACTCCGGCTACTCTCTTGCCTCAATTTCTGGGTATCCCCTTTCCTCTGGGTGAACCTTTTTACCAGGGTTCACCCAGAAACGCATCCCGACCGATAAACTTATCAGGCTGGGATATCCAGGGATCAAGGTGGTGGAGATCTCACGCTTAGGGCCTAAAGCATAGTTATACTCCAGTTCCCCAGCGTAGGGGATAAATTTATACTGCCACTTGCCCTCCGGATTACCCTCGAAAAAACCTGAATCCCGATAACCGGGTAAGCCATACCAGGAACGCCTGAACACCAGGGTGGGGCCTATTCCCCCATTCAAGGAATGTCTCCCCTTCTTGAAAATGACCCACCGTACACCCAGATGGGAGAATCCCCCAAACCTCAAGGCACAATCAGAGTAAAAGGCCTGGATAGCTTTGAGGGAGAATTTATCGGCCTTGACAAACCGTTCATAGCCCAATGTCCCTCCGATATTCAGGACGAAGTATCCCTTATTGTCTGGGTTCAGGGGCATGAGCGGGGCATTTACATCCCCCCTCGGGTGCAAACTCAGACCGAACAATTTGACATTCACATTGCTTTGCGCCTGCCCTGAGGCAATATTTCCGGCAAAAAGCATAAAGAGTAAGTATTTCCACATCAGGGGAGAATCAGTTCCTTGGGAAAGGGAAACCAAGATCGGGAGGACTAACGGGGTACATCATCATTCCTTCTAAGTTGTCCATATTTTTCGACGGTGTCAAAGGGATATTTTTTTGAGATTCCATAGAATTCTATACCCGCCATCCGAAGAAAGGTTTTTCCTGGGAAGAAGAGGAGGTATAGGGGATAATCCCCACCTTACCTCCATTCAAGGAATCTTTCCGCTTTCATGTGGTGATTACCTCAAGGTAAACCTTGATGCATCCTGAATCCTCCTAGGTTTAAACCCCCCATCTTTCCGGTTCGGGGAGCTCCCTCCGACGGAAATAGACAGTACTTTTACTTCGTAGTATGCCAAAGACATTATTAGTGAATAGATTGAATGGCCTTAGTGCAGAACAACGTTTATTGATAGCCATAGGTATGGCGATAGCTTTTTACCTGGCCCTGTTACCGGTGACAATGGAAGGGAGGACCCGAATCGTTGCCGTATGGGATCTTTTCGCCCTCGTTGTTTTATCGTTGGACTGGATAACCTTCTTCACAACAGACCATGAGCAGATCCGGCTGAAGGCTGAGAAGCAGGATGCTAGTCGTCCTTTGATCTTTGTTGTGGTTGTCTTGCTGGCCGGTTCATGCCTGGTCGCTGTGATTATCCTGCTCGGAACCAAAAGCGTAGAAACAGGTCTTACCAAGGATTGGCATACGCCTATTTCCTTGTTGGCGGTTGGCTGCTCATGGTTTCTCATGCATACGGTTTTTGCGATAAGGTATGCACACCTCTACTATGGTGATGAAAGGGTTAAGCCCACCTTACGCAGTGGTGGCATTGACTTCCCGGGCGAGGGAAAGCCGGATTACCTTGATTTCGCCTATTTTTCGTTCGTGGTGGGCATGACGGCCCAGGTGTCGGATGTCCCGGTCATTTCCCCTAGGATCCGAAGGTTAGTCCTGTTGCACAGTCTGATCGCCTTCTTTTTCAATACCATTGTGCTGGCCCTGAGTATAGCTGCCGTCGCAAGGCTGTTTAATTGACTACGAGTGATACCCGCCAGTTGGCGTAGGGATTGAAGGGTGGAAAATGTCTATAAGAATCCCCTAGTCATCTATCAAAGCATTCCTAAGCAGTGTACCTCCCTCATGTAAGGAACAGATGGTTTCCTTTTGTTTGGAGAGTTCATAGTATGGACCCTTCCCAAGGAAACAAATATATTAAGCAAAATCCACCCCAAAGGTTAAAAACACGATGCCTAAAAAATCGAAAAAGAGTAAAAAGAAGGTGCCGACGACCAAGGTCCTCAAGATCATTTTCTTTGCTATACTAGTTGCTTTGTTGCTTTTTGCGGCCTCTTTACGGCTTTGGCATTTTTATTCCTCCCATGCCAAATAAAGCAAATGATAAAACAACCCACGGAATTAGTTGGGCATGGGAGATCCTCTCGTGTAGAAAACCTGCCTTCAGGGAAGCATACTTCCCCTTCTTTCATGAGGGAACGCACTAAAAGCCCCATTCGGGCGTTTCCCTCAATAACAGGACTGAATCCAACTCCCCAAGGAAGAAGTGCTCCTGACACTTTGTAGCCAAGGAACTGTTTGTGAAAATTGTAACCTTCGCCCTTGAAAAGAGTTTAAAGCAAAAGTCGGCTCAGAATTGAGTCTTCCAATAAAAATGTTATTTTTGCAAGATGAAATGGGTTACCCTTATTCTGGCGTTGTATATCACTGGGCTGGCCTCCATGGCCTGCAGTGATAGCCGCACCTATATGGGACCTGTTCAGCTGGCTCTTACCAGTCAGGATCCCGATTCCCACCGGGATCTCGCCCAAGATTTCTGCTCCCCTCTTTGCATATGCAGTTGCTGCTACGGGGCCTCCTTGGGCAATGGGTCAGGGCCCATCCAGTTTAACTTACCGCTTTCCCTTCCGAAGCAGCAACCCGTTGCTTTCTATTCCGAGAAGTCTCTATCGGTTCTTTTGAGTTTCTGGCAACCGCCGCGGGTTTAATTCAAGTCTTGTTTACAAGAAAACTCAGGAAGAAGGCCCCCTTTCTCCTGATGTTTGATGATGTATGTTTTCCTATGGCAGGGCATACACTAATTTCCTTTGATTAAACTTATTTTTTCATGATCGATAACCTTATCGCTTTTTCCATCCGGAACAAGCTCATCATAGGGATATTCACGCTTGCACTGGTCATCTGGGGGCTTTTCTCCCTGAGTCGCCTCCCCATTGATGCGGTGCCGGATATCACCAACAACCAAGTACAAATCATCACCACCTCTCCTACCCTGGCGGCCCAGGAAGTGGAACAGTTCATCACCTACCCCATTGAGATCGAGATGGCGAACGTGCCTGACCTGGTCGAGATCAGGTCCATCTCCCGCTTTGGGCTTTCGGTGGTAACCGTCGTCTTCGAAGACAATGTGGACACTTACCTGGCCCGCCAGATAGTGGGTGAGAAACTGAGAAGTGCCGAGGAGCAGATCCCCAATGGATTGGGTTCCCCCGAGATGGGCCCAGTCTCCACGGGTCTGGGGGAGATCTACCAGTATGTGCTGCACACCACCCCAGACTCACCCAAGAAATACTCGCCCACGGAGTTGCGGACCATGCAGGACTGGATCGTCAAACGTCAGCTGAGCGGTACGCCGGGTGTGGCGGAGGTCAGCAGTTTCGGCGGGCTATTGAAGCAGTACCAGGTATCAGTGGACCCCAATAGGCTGCGGAGCTTTGATGTCTCCATCACGGACATCTTCAACGCGCTGGAGCAGAACAACCAGAATACCGGGGGGGCTTCTATTGAAAAAGGCCCCAACGCCTACTTTATCCGAGGCATCGGCCTGCTAAGCACCTTTGAGGATATTGAGCAGATCGTGGTCAAGAACACAAATGGTTTGCCGTTGTTGATCCGCGATGTGGCAACGGTTGAGGAGGGAAGTGCCGTCCGATTCGGAGCCCTGACCCGCAACGGCGAGGGCGAAGTGGTGGGCGGCATCGTGATGATGCTGAAAGGACAGAACTCCGCCCAGGTGATCGAAAACGTGAAGGCAAAGGTTGAGGGTATCCAGAAAACCCTGCCTCCCGGCGTGGTGCTGGAGCCGTTTTTGGACCGTACCCGGTTAGTGGATAGGGCGATCGGCACCGTGAGCAAAAACCTCATTGAGGGTGGGCTGATCGTAGTTTTCGTGCTGGTGCTGCTGCTGGGGAACCTGCGGGCCGGCCTGGTGGTAGCCTCCGTCATCCCACTGGCCATGCTTTTCGCCATCTCCATGATGCAACTGTTCGGGGTATCGGGCAACCTGATGAGCCTTGGTGCCATTGACTTCGGGTTGATCGTGGACGGCGCCGTTATCATCGTGGAAAGCATTGTGCACCGGATCGGGGTGAATAAACAGTTTGCGGGCATTGACCGGTTGAACCAACGGCAGATGGATGATGTGGTCCTGGATGCCACGGTTAAGATCCGGCAGTCGGCCGCTTTCGGGGAAATCATCATCCTGATTGTGTACCTGCCTATTTTGGCTTTGGTCGGCATCGAGGGCAAGATGTTCCGTCCGATGGCCCAGACAGTGGGCTTTGCCATTTTAGGAGCCCTGATTCTATCCCTGACCTACGTTCCCATGGCCTCTGCTTTGTTCCTGAGCAAGAAAACGAAGCATAAGGCAAACTTTGCCGATAAGGTGATTGGGAGACTGGAGGTACTTTACGGTGGCCTGTTGCAAAAGGCCCTGAAACTACGGGTCTTGCTGCTTAGTTTGACCGTAGGCCTGTTCCTACTCACGCTGTTCCTTTTCAGCCGCATGGGAGGCGAGTTTATCCCGACCCTGGACGAAGGTGATTTTGCCATAGAGTCTTCCATCAGCTCCGGCTCCTCTCTGACCCAGAGCGTCAAGACCTTTTCCCAGGCGGAGAGAATCCTGCTTAAGCAATTCCCGGAGGTGAAGGAGGTGATCAGCAAGATAGGCGCCTCTGAAATCCCAACGGACCCGATGCCGGTGGAGGCCGCCGATATGACCGTCATCCTGAAGGACAGGGAGGAATGGACCTCCGCCGGCACCCGCGAAGAGCTCATGGAGAAGATGGAGGAGGCCTTGTCCGTCATTCCCGGCCTGAATGCCGAGTTCTCCCAACCGATCCAATTGCGCAGCAATGAACTGATCACGGGCGTCAAACAGGATATAGCCGTTAAGATCTACGGGGACGACCTGGGAGTGCTGGCCCAGAAAGCGAATGAGGCGGCCAACCTGATCCGGCCGATCGCGGGCGTAGGGGATCTGAAAGTAGAGCAGACCACCGGACTTCCCCAGGTCCTGGTCAGGTATAACCGGTCCCAGATGGCCCAGATGGGACTGAGCGTGGAAGCTTTGAACCGGATTTTGCGCACCGGTTTCGCCGGTGGGGAGGCGGGCGTCATCTACGAGGGCGAAAAGCGGTTTGACCTGGTGGTCCGTTTGGCCCAGACCAACCGCCAGAGCCTTGCCAACGTGGAGAATCTGCTGGTCTCCCTGCCCAACGGTTCGCAGATCCCTTTGCGGCAGGTAGCCCAAGTGACGTTGGAGGAAGGCCCCAGCCAGATATCCAGGGATGACACCAAACGGCGCATCACGATCGGGATCAACGCCCGGGAACGGGACGTGGAGAACCTGGTGAACGAAATACAGGCAACCTTGGACGCCAGGTTCAAGTTACCGGTGGGGTATTACATCACCTACGGGGGGCAGTTTGAGAACCTGCAGGCGGCCAAGGACCGGCTTTCCGTGGCGGTTCCCCTCTCCCTTGCCATCATCCTGATCCTTCTGTTTCTGACCTTCGGCTCGTTCAAGCAAAGCCTGCTCATCTTCACCGCCATCCCGCTGGCCGCCATCGGTGGGGTATGGGCCCTAATCTTGCGGGGAATGCCTTTCAGCATTTCCGCCGGCATCGGTTTTATCGCCCTGTTCGGGGTCGCCGTGTTGAATGGGATCGTGCTGATCGGTTACTTCAACCAACTGAAAAAGGAAGGGCTGGAAGACACATACTCCCGCATCATGGAAGGCACGAAGGTCCGGTTGCGCCCGGTGATTATGACGGCGGCGGTTGCCTCCCTGGGATTCCTGCCCATGGCCCTTTCCGGCTCCGCCGGTGCCGAGGTGCAGAAACCCCTGGCGACCGTTGTGATCGGGGGACTGGTGACCTCGACGCTCCTGACCCTGTTTTTACTGCCGATTCTGTACAGTTACGTGGAGAAAATGAAGAAGAACGATGCTTCCCTGGGTTCCGGGGGCTATGCGGCGCTGACGGTTTTCTTTCTAACCGTCTGTGGCCTGATGTCCCCGGCCATGGCCCAAACGAACCAGAATCCTGCCGGGAGAACAATCTCGGTGGGCCAGGCAGTTGACCTGGCGCTGCAAAATAGCCCGGCCGTCCGGGCGGGCACCTTAAGGGTGGAGCAGCGGCAAGCACTGCGCCGAACCAGCTTTGATTTACCCCAAACAGTGGTGTCGGGTGGCTATGGGCAGATGAACAGCGCCGCCAGGGATAACTCCCTGACGGTGGCCCAGAACTTTTCCCTACCCGGGGTATACCGGGCCCAGGCCCGCCTGGCAGCCCAGCAGGTCGGCTCGGCGGAGCTCGAATTGCAGCAGACCCGCCGGGCAGTGGTCCGGGACGTGAAAATGGCATATAACGAATGGGCGGTGCTGACCAGAAAGGTAGAGAACCTGTCCGCCCAGGATAGCCTGGCCCGGCAGTTCGAGCGTGCCGCCGGCCTGCGGTTCAAAACCGGCGAGGCCAATTACCTGGAGAAAATCGCCGCCGAGGCCCAGGCAATGGAGGCCCGTACGGCATTGGAGACTACGAGGGCGGAAGCGGCCATCGTGCGGCAAAGGCTGGTCCGTTCCCTCTTCCTTACGGACACCGTCAGCTTCGAGCCGGAATTGAGGCCAACGGTGCTGAGCCTACCGGTGGATACCGCCTGGCTCAGCACCCATCCGGAGGTGGCCCTCTACAAAAACGAGGTAGCCGTCAGCCAGGCGCAAACGCAAGTGGCAAGGGCGCAGCTGCTGCCTGATCTCTCGATTGGCGTAACGAGCCAGACCATCCAGGGATTTCAGAATGTAAGCGGGACGGAGCAGTACTATGGTTCGGGCAAACGCTTCCAATCGGTGGAGGTTGGGGTAGGCATCCCGGTAGTGTCACGGGCACAACGGGCCCGCATCCAGGCTGCCAACTTGCAGACCCAGGCAGCGGCCGCCCAGTACCAGAACCAACGCTTGCTCCTGCAAACGGAACTGCAGCGCCTGAGCCAGGAATATGCGCGGCTAGGGCAAACCCTGCGGTACTATGAGGAAAAAGGGCTGCCGCAGGCACGCCTCATCATCGAATACGCCAGCAAAGGGTTCCGACTCGGGGAAACCGACTATACGGAATACATCCAGAATATCGCCCAGGCGCAACGGATCCGATTGCAGTACCTGGACGTTTTGTCGCAGTTCAACCAAACGGCGATCCAATTAGAGTATCACCTAAAAAACAACTAACATGTTCAAGCATATAAGAGTATTGGTGTCAACCCTTCTAATGGTAGGCCTTTTGGGGGCCAGTTCCTGCCAAAAGGAAGCCGAGCCGGCAACGGAAGAGGCCGAGGAGGGCCATGCGGAAGGGGAAGCTGGCCCTGAGGGAACGGTAGGTCTGACCAATGCCCAAATGGAGGCGGTCGGCATCCAGCTGGGGGGGATGGAGAACCGGCCCCTGAAAAGCGGCATTCAGGCGAATGGGATCCTGGACCTGCCCCCGCAGAACAAGGCCGCCATCTCAAGTCTGACCGAGGGGATCGTGCGGCAGATCTTCGTTACCCAGGGGCAGTTCGTGAAGAAGGGGCAGAAACTGGTGAGCATTGAGCACCCCAGCATCATCCAGATGCAGGAGGAGTACTTAAAGGCCCGCAGCGCCCTGAATTATGCCAAAATCGATTACGAGCGGCAGCGGGAGCTGTTGGATGAGAATGTCATCGCGGCCAAGAAATTCCAGGCAGCGGAGGCTGAATACCGGGCCCGGCAGGCGGAGGTCGCTTCCCTGGCCAGCCGTCTAAGCCAGATGGGGATTTCCCCCGGCGGGGTGCGGGTGGGTTCCCTTATACGGTCCATAGCGGTGGTATCCCCGATGCACGGATACGTGCATCAGATCCAGGTGAATACCGGCACTTTGGTGGAACCGGCCCGGGAGCTGTTCCAGGTGGTAGACAACCATCACATCTACATCAATCTGCAGGTGTTCGAAAAGGACGTCAATAAGATAGCAGCAGGGCAAAAAGTACTTTTCGCCCTGAATTCTAGGCCTGCGGAGGAATATGAGGCAACCGTTTTTGCCGTGGGGAAGGCCTTCGCCAACGAGACGAACTCGGTAGCGGTCCATGCGGAGATCAAGAAGAACCAGGTAGCCAGCCTGCTTCCCGGCATGTTCGTCACCGGGCGTATCCTCACCTCGGAGGACGCCGTTGCGGCATTACCGGACGAGGCCATCGTGACGGAAGGGAACTTGAAGTTTGTCTTTGCCGCCCAGAAAGCAGCCCCGCAAGCTGAGGAAGAAGGCCAGCCGGGAGCCCAGGAAGAGGAGCATGAGGCGGGCTTGGCCCCAGACTGGACCTTCCGGAAAATCGGGGTGCAAACGGGAGTCTCCGACGCGGGCTATACGGAGGTGAAATTGCTGGAGCCCCTCCCCGCCGGGGCGCAGCTGGTGACGAGGGGAGCCTACTATGTAGCTGCCCAAGCCAACAAAGGCGAGGGTGGGCATGAGGACTAACCACCGAAGGGAAGGCCGGGGGGTTAACCCGGCATCCCCCACTTCCGAGACCTGGAAGGAATCGGCCCCGTACGTCTGATCCCTTGGCGCCCCGGAGGCGTAGGTCTTTGGAATGAATGGGATACCGGAAAAGGAGGGAACCCATTGTAACCTGTAACCGATAAATGGCATGCTCCACGTTCTGTTGGATAGTTTCCTAATCAGTCTGATCCACGCCCTTATCCCCAGCCATTGGCTGGCCCTGGTGGCTATTGGCCGATCCGAGGGGTGGAGTTTGGGCACCACGCTGCGGGCGACCCTGTGGGCGGGGTTGGCGCATATCGGCAGTACTATCTTACTGGGCGCCCTGGTCGGCTACCTGGGCCTCCGGTTGTCCGAGGAATTCACCGCCTTTGCGCAGAAAATCACCCCGTTTGTTTTAGTCATGGGAGGGGTTTTCTTCCTGGGTACCGCGTACTCCCATTCCCATGCCAGTCCCGTGGAGGGGCCTCTTCCCAAGAAACCGCGTTCGGTCCGCGGCTGGTTCACCACCATGGCCGTGGCGCTGTTTTTTTCCCCTTGCCTGGAGATAGCCTCCTACTTCCTGACGGCGGGCGTCCATGGGTGGAAGGGGATTTCCCTGGTGGCGCTGGTTTTCCTGGGCGTGACGCTCCCGGGGATGCTGGGCTTGGTCACCTTGGGGTATACAGGAATGCTCCGCTTCAAAAGCACGCTGTTGGATCGGCATGGGCATGCGATAACGGCCGTTGTTCTGATCGCCCTGGGATTGGCCTCCTTTTTATATGAATAGTTACCACTAAACTTACTGACATGGCACAAGACTGCTGCGGCGAGGAAGACCGCCAACCAACCACCAACATTGCCGCCCCGGCGGTACTTTCCCAGAAAACGATCATAGAAGGGCAAAAGGGATCTCCAACGGCCGCTCCCGCCGATCGGGAGGAAGATCATGACCACGATGGGCATGACCACGGAGGGGAGGAAGCCGCCGGATGGAGAAGCCATTGGCCGCTTTTGCTGTCCCTGGCCATATTGGCCGTGATGCTCACCCTGGAATATGGGTTTGGCTACCTCCCTCCCTTTCCGGTGAACCTGATCATCTACGCAGCCGCCTACCTGCTGGCGGGATACAAGGTATTGAACCTGGCCTTCCGCAAAGCCCTGCGCCTGGATTTCTTCAACGAGTTCTTCCTGATGAGTGTGGCCACCATCGGCGCGTTTGCCATCGGCTCCTACAGCGAGGGGGTGGCGGTGATGGTGTTCTATTCCATCGGGGAATGGTTCCAGGACGCGGCCGTGAACCGGGCGAAACGGAGCATCAAAGCCCTGCTTGACATTCGTCCGGACGAAGTCACCGTTCTAAGGAATGGTAGCCCTACGGTAGTAGACCCCAAGGAGGTTCAACTGGAGGAAACCATCCAGATCAAACCGGGCGAAAAGGTGGCGTTGGATGGTGAGCTGATTTCTGAGAAGGCGTCCTTTAACACCGCTGCCCTGACGGGGGAAAGCAAGCCTGACACCAAAGGGCAGGGTGAGAAAGTGTACGCGGGGATGATCAACCTGAATACGGTGGCGGAGGTGAAAGTAACCTCGTTGTTCCGGGACAGCAAACTCAGTAGGATTCTGGAGATGGTGCAGGACGCGACCGCCCGCAAGTCGCAGACTCAGCTTTTCATCTCCCGCTTCGCCAAAGTCTATACCCCCATCGTTTTTTTCCTCGCGCTGGCGGTGTGCGTTGCCCCGGCATTGATCGTGGACGATTATGACTTCAATGTCTGGTTCTACCGGTCTTTGGTGTTCCTGGTGATCAGTTGCCCCTGCGCCCTGGTGGTCTCCATTCCGCTGGGGTATTTCGGGGGGATCGGCTTGGCCTCCCGCAACGGTATCCTGTTCAAGGGCTCTAACTTTCTGGATGTCATGACCCAGGTGAACGCGGTGGTGATGGATAAGACCGGGACGCTGACCCACGGCGTATTCAAGGTGCAGCAAGTCGTCGCGGCCGGCAACCGGGATGAGCGGGAGTTCGTGAACCTGGCTGCGGCCATCGAGGCCCAATCAACCCACCCCATTGCCAAAGCCATTACGGATTATGCCGGCAAACAGGCCCGGGAGAAAGCCAAGATCGGGCAGGTAGAGGAAATCTCCGGCCACGGGTTGAAGGGTCTTATCGATGGGCAGGAGGTACTGGCGGGGAATGCCAAGCTGCTGAGGAAATTCAATATCCCCTACCCGGCCGAGATCGATGCCATTGTCTACACCATCGTGGTCGTGGCCGTCAACAACCAGTATGCCGGTTACATCACGATTGCCGATGAAATCAAAGCGGATGCCGGCCAGGCGATAAAGGAGATGCATGCCTTGAACATCCAAACCGTCATGCTTTCCGGGGACAAGCAGACCGTGGTGACCGAGGTGGCCAAACAACTGGGCATTGATAATGCCTATGGCAACCTGCTGCCGGAAGACAAAGTGGCGAAAGTGCAGGAATTGAAGGATGCCGGGAAACGGATCGCCTTCGTGGGCGACGGTGTGAACGATGCACCGGTGGTGGCTTTGGCCGATGCGGGTATCGCGATGGGCGGTCTGGGCAGTGATGCCACGGTTGAGACCGCCGATATCGTCATTCAGAACGACCAGCCTTCTAAGATCGTGTCGGCTATCAAAATCGGGAAGATCACCCGCAGTGTGGTGTGGCAGAATATCACCTTGGCCATGGTGGTGAAAATAATCGTCCTGGTGCTGGGGGCCGGCGGGGTGGCCACTCTATGGGAGGCTGTTATCGCCGATGTGGGGGTGGCGTTGTTGGCGATCCTGAACGCCGTCCGGATACAGCGCATGAGAGTATAGCAGGGTTGCCAATCTACGTTAATAAAAAGTAAACATTTTATAACCCAGTCTATGTACGATGTAACGATCATTGGTTCAGGTCCTGGCGGCTATGTGTCGGCTATCCGCTGTGCCCAATTAGGTTTCAAGACCGCAATCATCGAGAAATATAACACCTTGGGGGGTACTTGTCTGAACGTGGGTTGCATTCCCTCCAAGGCCGTACTAGATAGTACGGAGCATTTTTACAATGCGCGCCATAAATTTCAGAGCCATGGTATCCGAATGGACAACCTGCAACTTGATTTCCCGCAGATGCTGGCCCATAAGGCTGACGTGGTGGGGAAAACAGTGGCCGGGGTGGATTACCTGATGAGGAAAAACAAGATAGATGTGCTCCGCGGGAAAGCCACCTTGCTGACATCCCAAACCCTGAGTCTACAAGCTGGGGAAGGACCACCCTCTACGATCCAGACCAAAAACATTATCCTGGCTACCGGCTCCAAGCCAAGCTCCCTGCAGGGGGTTGAAATTGACAAAAAAAGGATAATCTCCTCCACCGAGGCCCTGACCCTACCGGAGATCCCGAAGCATCTACTGATTATCGGCGGCGGGGTGATCGGCATGGAAATTGGCTCGATGTATGCCCGTATCGGGTCAAAAGTCAGCGTATTGGAGTACACGGACACCATCATTCCCAGCATGGACCGGACAATGGGCAAGGAGCTGCAGAAATCATTGCAAAAGCTGGGTATGGAGTTTTACCTGAAGCACAAAGTGACGGGTGCCGTAAGCTCTGAATCGGGGGTGATGCTCACTGCGGAAGACAAATCGGGAAAGACGCTGACCCTGGAGGGCGATTACTGCCTGATGGCTGTCGGGCGGAAGCCTTATACACTTGGTTTAGGCCTGGAGACGGTAGGCATCAGAACGGACAAAGGTGGTCGAATTGAGGTAAATGAGTACCTGGAAACGAACGTGCCCGGCATCTTTGCCATTGGGGATGTGGTGAAAGGCGCGATGCTGGCCCACAAGGCATCGGAGGAGGGAGTATTTGTAGCCGAGCACCTGGCCGGGCAAAAGCCGCATTTGAATTACCTGCTTATCCCCAGCATCGTGTATACCTGGCCGGAGGTGGCCAGTGTCGGCTATACCGAAGAGCAGTTGGTAGCCAGTGGACAACCCTACAAAATCGGCACCTTCGCCTTCCGAGCCAATGCGCGGGCCCGTATGAATGAGGACTTGGACGGGCAAATAAAAGTGATCGCCCATGATAAAACCGATGAAATTCTCGGTATTCACATGATTGGCCCCCGGGTCAGTGATATCATTGGCGAGGCGGTGGCAGCAATGAGCTTCCGGGCAGCGGCGGAGGATATTGCCCGCATGTCCCACGGGCATCCCACTTTTTACGAGTCGCTGAAAGAGGCCTGCCTGGCAGTAGCGAACCGGGCTATTCACATCTAATTAAAGAACAACCTATACCGCTTTCCTATCCTATTATGAGTGAACACAAAGTAACCTTGCGGTGGGCAGCCGATGCGGCGCCCTTCACCTATAAAACTTATTCCCGTACCCACACCTGGACCTTTGGCGGTGGCATGTCCTTGGAGGCCTCGGCTGCCCCGGAATACTTAGGAAAAGCCGAGCTGGTAAATCCGGAAGAGGCATTTGTGGCTTCTTTGGCCAGCTGCCACCTGCTTACCTTTTTAGCCGTGGCTGCTTTTCAAAAGTTTCAGGTGCAAAGTTACGAAGACCAGGCCATAGCCACCTTAGGTAAAAACGTTCAAGGGAGAATGGCTGTTATTAAGGTCGTGTTAAAACCCAAAGTAATTTTTACCGGTGAAACCCAACCTACGGCCGAACAACTCCAGCAATTGCATCATAAAGCTCATACCGATTGCTTTATCTCCAATTCGGTTTTTACCGAAGTTTTGGTAGAACCTTCCTTTTAATATACCATAATGTATTTTTCCTAAGTAAAAATGATGAGTACCGTTCAGTTGAATAACTTGAATAGCAGTTTTCAGGTTGCAAACAAACATAACCATACCGTTCTGGTTTTAAGTAAGCTGGTTTTTAGCTTGCAGCCAGGAGAGCGGGTGCATCCCTCCCTGAGCTTGCAGGTAATAGACGAAAATGAGTTGCCCCTTCTTAACGAACTACTAGCCCCATTAGCAAAAAAAGAATATGGTGAAACGGTTGCTTATTTAAACCAGGAGTTCATGATTTGGGAGCATTTGCACGTAAAATTAATGACCCATGAACCAGACACTGCCTTTGCAGTTGAACTTTACTTTACTTTTAAGTAGGATTTAAGAAAGTCCGTCAATCATTAGCCTTTGAACCTACCCGCATGCCTCATCATTTCAGTACTCTAATTACGCGGGAGTTTCAGGAATCCCAAGCTATTTTAACTGCCTTCCTAAGGGATGAAAATAATATTGAGGCCATGGAGCAGGCTTCAATATTAATCAGTACCGCCTTGCAGCATGGTGATAAAGTAATCTCCTGCGGCAATGGCGGCTCTCACTGCGATGCCATGCATTTTGCCGAAGAACTAACCGGCCGGTTTCGGGTAAACCGACCGGCGTTGGCGGCTATTGCTATTTCAGATATAACCCATATTACCTGTACCGGAAATGATTATGGCTTTGATTCTATTTTCTCCCGCTTTGTAGAAGGATTAGGCAGGCCGGGCGATGTGTTATTGGCCATTAGCACCAGTGGAAATTCGGAAAATGTTTTACAAGCGGCGCACGCGGCAAAGGGGCGAAAAATGCATGTGGTGGCGCTGACCGGCAACGGTGGGGGAAAACTGGCAGGTTTAGCAGATGTGGAGATACGGGTTCCGCACGTTGGCTATGCTGACCGCATACAGGAAATCCATATTAAAATTATTCATATTCTGGTAATGTTAATCGAGCAAATGGTGCTAGACCCAGAGCTTTGATAAAAAAGCTGACTCTTAAATAACTTTTATTCTTAGTTAATATGCTGAAATGATTTATTTGGAATTAATGGTTACAAATGAACCTCCTGCTCTTCATAGCCCTCCTTCTCCAATTGAATAGTGGTGTGGCTGATTTTAAAATTGGCTTTTATTTGGCCGTTAATCCTTTCTAACAACTCATTAGGGACAGTTGGTGCCTGCATCACCACATGCACACTCAGGGCATTGACCCCGGAAGTAAGTGACCAAACATGCAAATCATGAACGGCTACTACGCCCGGCAATTTGGATATGATTTCGCGTAAGCTGGCAATATTTATATCGGCAGGGGTTCCTTCCAGCAATATCCCCACGGCTTCTTTGAGCAGCACCCAGGTGCGGGGCAGAATGAACAGGCCAATCCCCGCTGAGAGGATAGGATCAGCATAGTACCAACCAGTGGCCCACATGATGGTACCCGCAACAATCACCCCGATAGACGTTAGCATATCAGATAAAACCTCGAAGTACGCACCCTTCATATTTAGGCTTTCCGTAGCTCCTTTGCGGAGGACATACATACCTGCCAGATTTACCATCAACCCAATCCCGGCAATCACCAGCATGGATTTGCTCTCCACTTCCGGGGGATCCATCAAACGGAGATAAGCTTCATAAAGGATGTAAAGGGATATTCCAATCAATACTACGGCGTTGGCTAAAGCAGCTAATATTTCGGCCCGATAGTATCCGAAAGTCCTTTCAGGCGTGGCTTTCTTTTCCGCCAGGTTAATGGCGATCAAAGCAAAGATTAAGCCTCCCACATCGGTTAGCATATGCCCGGCATCCGCTAACAAGGCTAGGCTATTGGTTAAGACGCCGCCAATTACCTCTGCCAGCAGGTAAACTAAGGTAAGGCCAAGAACCCATTTGAGACGGGCTTTATTCTGACTTCGAGGTGAAATGTCCAGGTCTTGTGGCATGAGCTTCTACTTCAATCATAAACGGCAGATAAACCGATAGTGAACCGGAAACACAAGTCCCTTCCCCGACAAGGAAGGGACTTGTGTTTCCGGTTAAGGATGGTACAGGGTACTATCGCTGTGTGATTTGCTGATGGTGGGCATGGCAGGCATCGGCACACTCCTGGCAGGCTTGGGCACAGCGTTGACAATGCTCATCCTGGTGTTTACCGCATTCTTCTGCACATCTGCGGCAAACCTCTTCACAGAGAACTAAATACTGGTGGCCTATGGCCGATTGGCTTTGGAGTAATGCAATGGCATGACGGCATGAATCGGCGCAGTCACGGTCGAGCCTTGCGCAATCAGCCATCATTCCGCCCTCTGAAAGGCAGTGCAGAAAGCAAAGTTCACAGGTGTTAGCACAGTCTAGTAGCTTTCCAATTAGCTGCTGATGATTATGATTTTCCATAGTATATATATTAAAATATTAAATAAAATATACGCCTTCCTCACCTTTAAGTTCCCCTGAAAATTGTACCGTGGCTTGCATCGGCAACAGTCGTATTCAGCCCTTTAGATATGGATGGACAGCAGAATGTGAAATTTTCGTTGCAGCAAATTTAGCACCTCATAGGCAATCTTAGAGATCAATAATCAGAGGGTTGAGAATTGTAAAATAATTACGCGGGGTGCCATGCGCTGACTTGGAGGTAAAGCCACCGGCCAAGAAAGGCATCTGTACCTCCCGTTCCTTTGGCCAACCCATAACCAACCTAGGAGAACTGAAAGAGCCAGTTACCGCCTATACTACGCTCTGTGCCTTTAAGCTTAGGAAGCAGAAAAGCAGTTGCCTACAGATTACAGTTTTCATTCATGCAAACCGTTATAAGGAAAATGAGGAACAGCTTTACAATTGCAAAACTCTCCAGCTACCTGTCCCTACGAATTCCACGCTGGAGTTGGCACACTATGCGATGTTAGGTGTAGATGCCATTTACCGTCCAGGGTATAAATTCAAGAAGGCGGGCGTTATCATAGATGATATCCGACCGGCTCAGGCTGTTCAGGGGAATATCTTTGATAGAGTAGACCGGGGCAAGCACTTAGATTTGATGAACACCATTGATTTACTTTCCAGTAAAATGGGCTCCGGGATAGTAAAAGTGGCTTCCGAGGGAATAAACCAAACCTGGAAGATGAAGCAGGATTACGGTACGCCTTGCTATACCACGCGCATAGAAGATATTCTGGTAGTTCGATAGGGCAATTGGGAAACAAAGCCTAGAATAAACTACTTAAATTTTATCATTTTATACCCTACCGCCTATTAGTAGTAAGGAATATTTTTAATGTATAATTTAATTTGAAGGAATATTTTTGTTTTGTTTTACAAAAAATGCTTATATATTTGTCTTAAAGATGTAAGACTATGAAAAAACTATTACCTCAGGAAGAAGCAACGGAATACCTGCTCCCCTATTTTGAGAAACTTGTTTCCATCATTGAAATGGCCATGGCTGATGTGAAGAGACTGGAGGCAACTCACTCAGAGATAAGGGAAAAATATACAAGCTGGTCCCCGTTAGCGAAGTCTGTGATGGTTAATAATTTCATGTGCATCTATGCCGAGGAAGCCTTTTCATCTGACCCGGAGATAATCATCAACCCTTTACGCAATGACCCTTTTGGCATCTTGTTAAAGGGGAAATTATTTATTCGGTTCAACAAGCTTAACGCTGACTTGTCCCCTAGTACCAATAATGCGACAAAACGCACGGAAGACCTGAACTACCAGAATAGCTTTGAAGGATTTGAGAATATACCCTGTATTTATGCGGGATACACCTCAAACCGAGAAGCCATTGACAACATTGGTAGTATCAATCTAGTATATCGGCCCTTTAATACAGTTATCTGGAAAATAGATTTAAGAACCCGTATGGGTCAAGAGCAACCGGAAATTCCATTCTATATCGAAACCGGTGCAACAGTTGTCCCTATTGCTGAAAGAAGGGTAACGGTAAAGAATAAACCACAAGCAGACAAGACTATAGAAGGATAGGTTAAATGATGGAAACAAATATGCTTTTCCTAGGTAAGGTGAACCCCAACATGGTCATTTTAGCTCGTGAATCGCGTGGGGTTACCCAGAAAGAGCTGGCCGAAAAACTGTGCATCAAACAGGGAACGCTCTCAAAAATTGAAAATGGCCTGCAAAGTGTATCAGAGGAAGTGCTCAGTGCATTAAGTACTGAGTTAACTTATCCTGTTAGCTTCTTTTATCAGCAAAACCAATTGTACAACCCAAACCTGGTGCATTACAGAAAGAGAACCGTGTTCACCAAGAAAGATTTAGCCAAGGCAGATGCTGCCATGAATATTGGCAAAATCAATTTGGAGAAATTACTGAACTCCGTTGATATACCTGATTTACAGTTACCGAGCTGGGATTTAAATATCCACGGCTCTCCGGAGAAATGTGCTGCTTATTTACGGGAATACTGGCGTTTACCGAAAGGAAGAATAGAGAATATAACCAAGCTGGTAGAGGATAAAGGTATATTGGTGGTTCCCATTGATTTTGATTCACCTAAGATGGATGGCTTGAACATCTTTACCGACACGAACCACCCTATCATATTTTACAATCGCAATATGCCTACTGACCGACAAAGGTTGACCATTGCGCATGAACTAGGGCATATTTTACTACACTTAGGGCAACCCATTGCGGAAAACCGGGATGTGGAAGGAGAAGCGTATGCGTTTGCGGCAGAATTTCTGATGCCAGCCGCTGAAATTAAAACGCATTTGGGAAAGGTGGATATTGCCCGGTTGGCGGATTTAAAACGGTATTGGAAAGTATCCATGGCCGCCCTGATTATCCGCGCCAAAACATTGCACCTGATTTCCGATAATCAGTACCGGTATCTGTGGCAGCAAATGAGTAGCCTCGGGTATCGAACCAAGGAGCCCAAAGAACTGGATGCCAGTCCTGAGCCACCTATTTTATTGAAAGAACTGGTAGATGCCCATTTAAACGAATTAGGTTATTCAGAAGAAGAATTGGCTCAACTGCTATCATTACAAGTTGATGATTTTAATTCTCGGTACCAGGTAACAGAAGTAGCAAGGCCGAAACTCAAAATAACTCGTTAGTATTTGTCATATAATAGCTTTTAAAACCTTTACTTTTTTCTTTTTACTTAACTTAAAAATTTATGGCACAGCAAGACAATCCTGGCAAAGGGCCAGGAACACCCGGCAATCCAAATCCTCCTGGGAATCCTACCCCTCCAGGCAATCCCACAGGACCTGGGACACCTCCGGGTAAACCTGACCCAGGTCCAAAGAATCCACCTAAACCTCCTGGAGACAGACCTGTAGGATAATACTTTACTTCTTAGAATGAACTATTTACCTTGGTATAAAGCCAATCCATATTTTCTCCAAAGAGAAATAGATACCTTGACTGCTGCAGAAGTTGAGTTTGAAATAGATGCAACTACAGGCAGTCAAGGCATTATGAAGGTTAACTTGATTATTGAAAACGCCAATCCAAATTTTGATTTGGCAGGTATGCCTGAGCCTATCAGTTTAGAGGCTATTTTCCCCGATAATTATCCCTATTTCCGCCCTGAAGTTCATGCCATTAATCTAAGTCTGCCCCGGCACTTTAATCCGTTTGGCAAAAACCTGTGTCTATTACCGCGACCTACAGAAAACTGGAACCCCGAATGGACTTTAGTTTCATTTTTACAATCGCAACTCCCAAAAGTACTGGCAAAAGGGGCAATTACAGACCCGAAGCTAATTCTAGCAGACCCAAATGAGCAAGCCGAACCGGTAAGCGAATATTACAGCGTGTTAAATAATCCCATCATATTTGATGGAACAGCATTTGATACAGTAACTACTGCGGGGGCGGAAATTACCCAGATTGGGAGAATACGTGTCGGGCTTCCTGAAAAAGCATCTTTGCCAACCAGAATGGCCGTCTTAGAATCCTTTACCATGGATGGGGAATCAATAAGCCAGCTTCCGGATTCATTTAATAAGCTATTCCCAACCAGGTTTGACGGGGTCTTAGTACGCTTATCAGAGCGACCACCACATGGCAACGGACCGGAAGACTTAAAATGGCTGAATAGTTTAATGGCAAAACAAACGAACATTCTTTCTTTGACCCGTAAGCCCGTGCCCCTAAAGGGTGGTAATAAGGTAACTGGAATTATAGGACTTAATTTTCCGGAAGAGGTAGGGCCCGGTGTTATGGGTCTGGGGTGGTTATTTTTAGTTACTGGAACAGTTGATGAACAAATTACAATTGGAAAAAAGAAGTCGCAGACTTTCACTAAAAAATTTGCTTATTACGCCAAGGCCATACGGGTTGGGGAGGCAGATTTACAAATAAGGGTACCAAAGCTAGTGGGGCTAAAGCAACACAAAATTGCTGTAGTTGGTCTTGGGGCATTAGGGGGTCCTGCGGCTATAGAATTTGCCCGTAACCAAGTAGGGGAACTTAGGGTTATGGATTATGATATAGTGGAGCCCGCTCCTACTGTGCGGTGGCCATTAGGACTAGCTGCAGCTGGACTATTGAAAACACAGGCAATAGAAAACTTCATAGCTGAAAATTATCCTCAGACTAAAGTAAAAACCTTTAATCATAGGGTTGGCGGTGTCCGTCCATTTGCACCTAATATTCTGGAAGGAATACCAACAGAACAGCAGGAAATGGAAGAGCTATTAGAAGGGGTTTCACTCTTGTTTGATGCCTCCGCCGAATCTGGGGTTAGCCATTTCCTTTCAGAAGAAGCAAAAAAGAGAAAAATACCTTACATCTGTATTCACGCAACCCCAGGAGCTTGGGGCGGCTTGGTTGTGCGGGTAGTGCCTGGCAAAACCGAAGGCTGCTGGATGTGTTTAAAACATGCCCAAGATACCGACCTCATACCGGTTCCTGTAAAAGATGATTCAGGTGAGATACAAGCTGCGGGCTGCGGCAACCAAACATTTACTGGAGCCAGCTTTGATTTGCAGAATGTGACTTTGGCTGGTGTCAGGCTGGCCATATCAACTGTACTTTCTGAAACTCCAGGAGGCTACCCAGATTTCACTTGGGATGTGGGTGTAGTTAAATTGATGGATGACCAAAACCCTATTGCCCCTACTTGGGAAACATTCTCTTTGAAAAAACATCCTAATTGCCCTTATTGCTCTGGTGAATAGCCCTTTACATACCGTTTGGCTCAAAGAATCAGCGTATAATATTATTCTGATAGAAACAATTAAAAAAATGCCCTTAGAAACTGGGGGTATCTTAATGGGCTATTGGGGAAAAAATAATGAGGCTGTAATTACTGCTGTTATTGGCCCTGGCCCAAAAGCTATTCATTTGAAGCGGTCATTTATTCCGGACAATGAATATCACCTTAATGAAATTAGTACCCATTATGCTACAACCGGACGAATTGAAACCTATTTGGGGGACTGGCATACCCATCCGAAAGCAAGCGCATATCTAAGCGACCGAGACGAGGAAACACTAATTGCAATTGCAAATTATAAGGAAGCCCGGCTCCTGAAACCACTGATGATGATTTTAGGAACTAAGCCATTTGGCATGAAAGTATGGATGCATTCTTATGAGAAGCAATTATTTTACACTAAAAGGGTAATTTCAGAGTGTAAAATAAGAATGTATTAATGAACCTGCATTAGAGTGTTTGAAAAGCGTTTTTGCCAAAGCAAAAAACTATCTCTGTTTTCGCCCTAATTCCTGAAAAACAGGCCGAAAACAGAAAACACATTATACTGTTCATCTTCAAGCACAATAGGACTTCACTAGCCAACGGGCAATAAAAACTGTTGACTAACCTACAATTTTGCCTTTAGGTGATAGCAATAGTTGTTTTTGGCTTGTTTTCCTAAAAACAGGCCAAAAACAACTATACCAAATTACTCTTTTAGAACTCCAGCTTTGGCAAATCTTCCACTATGTCTACCGTTTGCACACTTACATTGATAACACTCAATAGTAAGTCTAAAATATACCGTGGGTTGCCAACTTCTGCTGACCAGTCATTAGGGTCGTTTTTAATGCCACTGTCTTTATGGGTGGTTACCTGGTAGCGTTCCATTACCCATTCAATGGCACTTTTGCCGTTGACCGTGTACTCATAGGCTTTGGCAGGAATGTTCTCAACGCAAACTTTGCTGTTGTAGAGAATGCAATCTTTCTGGCCTTTTTTAGGGAAGCGCATCTTTTCTACTTTATAGAAACCACTCTCTGCCCCGGTTACGGTAATACCTTCATAGGCAGGTACGCTTTCATAATTGATATGCAGGTCTGCTAGGGCTTTCCCGGCTTTGCTGAACTTCCAGAAATCGCGCACATCTTCTACCAAGGGCAGACGGGGCAGCATTTTCTTTAGGTCGTTGGCAAATAGGGTGCGGTAAGTAGGGCTATGCAGGAAACCATAAACGTAGTAGAAAATATCTTCTTTGCTGACGTTTTTGCCGTATTGCTTCTTTGCCCGTTCCAAAATAAAATCACTAAGGCCATCCCGGCGGATGTACTCACTTTCTCCGGAAGCATCAAATAAACCGGGGCTTTGCTTTTCGCGTTCTTCGTAATAATACAGAGGGAAAGTTTGCCCACCTCCATTACCTGTTTTCGTATAACACAAATCAGGCATTGAATCTGCTATCAATACAGAAAAACCTAAGTTTCCTTCACCAGTCAATGAAATAACTAAGTTTTTATGTTGAGGTGAAGGGAAAAACCTTAAACTTAGCCCAGGGCTTTCAATAAAGGCTTTGTCAAAATATAGACGTTGTTTAAAATACGGCCGATAAAGCCCTATTTTAATTTTGTCATCTTTGTATTTATGTTCTATTCCCTTATTGACATCATTTCGCAAAGAACGCGTCCAACTAATACTTTCAGGATTTGAACTTATAAAGGATTCTACTTTTAAATCTTTATTATATCTTTTTGCGATTGCAAATTCGTTTTGTTGTTCATCATAAAATTCAATCATTCTTTTCATGTTATTCTCCAGCTGCCGCTGACATGAATTATAAACCCATGCATCTCTATTAGTAGAGACACCTATGGCATAAGCATTAAAAAATGTTTGTGTTTTTAAATCAAACTTCCTTTCAGGCTCCAAGGGAATAAAGGAGCTAAAAGTATCATTCCGCTGATTAAGCCAATCCCCGTGCTCATTAGAAGATAGTGTCTTCCACGGTATGGCTACGTTTCCCATAGATTGAAAGTCTTTAACTAATGAAAGCTTTTCTTCACGACTTAAATAATCACCAATATCGTGATAGTAAATAGTAGCCTTTTTGTCAGATTTCACTGATTTCTTTACTAGTAATGTTATAGAAATCGGGGTTCTGGAGCCAGAACCGAATATTTTACCGCCTTCTTTTCGGGATAACTCGCCGCTGGTGCGCTGATTACCTCTTAAATTAAAAACGTAAATAGAAGAAAACTCATCTTCTAAAGACTTCCGAAATCCATCAGTACTATTCCCATCAAGCCAAGCACCATTTGAAACAAAGCAGATGATTCCACCATTGTCATCTAACCTATCACTACTCCACCTAAAAGCTTTTATATAAGCATCATATAAAGATTTATTAAGACCAGCAACGGACTTCCTTGCATAAGTTGCCGCTATTTTAGCATCCAGCCTAGGATAGTCTTGATTTTGAGCATTATCATTAGCCGACTTTTGTCCAATTGAATAAGGAGGATTACCCATTATTACCCGCAAAGGCGCATTCTTCTGCGACATGATACGCTCAAAGTTCCTGGAAAAAGTAGTTTCAGTACCGTACTGAGTGGTCTTTAATTCGTCCAGCTGAAAAGTATCAGTAAGAACAATGCCTTCAAAAGATTGGTATTGCTTGTTCTCCTCTAACTGGTCATGGAAAGCGTTCTCAATGTTTACAGCCGCTATGTAATACGCCAGTAATACAATTTCATTGGCGTGCAGCTCCTGTTTAAACTTGCGCTCCAAATCCTTTTTATTAATTAAGCCACTCTGCAACAAGCGGGTAATAAAGGTGCCCGTGCCCGTAAAAGGGTCAAGCACATGCACGTTTTCATCGGAAATGCTGCGGCCAAATTCTTTCTTCAGCACATCATTTACCGAATGGATAATGAAATCCACTACCTCCACGGGCGTATAGACAATGCCCAGCCTTTCCACCATTTTTGGGAAGGCTGTTTTAAAGAACTTGTCATAAAGCTCAATAATAATGCGCTGCTTTCCTTCGGCGTTGTCAATATTACTGGCCCGCATCTTCACAGACTCGTAGAATTTATGGAGCGTTTCAGTATCCTTCTCCAATGCCCCTCCTTCCAGTAAATCCAGCATGGTTTGCATACTTACCGAAATAGGGTTGTTGTTCACAAATGAATACCCCTCAAACAGAGCTTCAAAAACCGGCTTGGTAATTATGTGCTGGCTCAACATTTCTACCGCCTCATGCTGGGTAATGCTGGGGTTGATGTTTTTCTTCAACCCATTTAAAAAACCGGCAAAAGCTTCTTTGTGTGTTATGTCTTCATTTATCAGCTTGTGTATGCGTTCCGCCTGGCGTTCGGCAATTTCAGCTACGTTTTTCGCCCATTGCTCCCAATAGCGGCGGTCGCCTACTTTTTGCACCATACGGGCAAACACCACATTTTGCAATTGCTCAAATTGCAGCGCTAATTGGTTAGCCAAATTTTGATTGGTAGTATAACTTGCCTGGTCATCGGCTGCCATAGGCGAGCCGTCCGGGTTAAAGGCATATTCCGGACGCCCTACAATGATTTGCTCCGGACGGTGTTTATTCAGCTCTATTTTATTAACGGTCGCATTAAAGCGGTCATCATGGGCACGCAACGCGTTTAATACTGTCCAAACCACTTTGTAGCGGTCATTATCATCTAAGGCTTTGTCTGCTTCCACATTGCTGGGTACTACCACCGGTATAATAATATACCCGTATTTCTTTCCTGCTGCTTTCCGCATTACCCGCCCTACAGATTGCACCACATCTACCTGTGAGTTCCTGGCAGACAAGAACATCACGGCATCCAGAGAAGGCACGTCTACCCCTTCGCTTAAACAGCGCACGTTGGTAAGTACCCGGCATTCATTGTTTTCAGTTTCTGCTTTCAACCAGCCTAACAATTCATCCCGCTGGGGAGCTGTCATGGTACCGTCTATGTGTTGTGATGCCACCGACACCATTTGCTCTTTTTTCTCGTCGGGCAAGGAGTTGATATAAGAATTGGTAGCGGTCATAAAATTGGCCGTTATCTTTTTAGATTCTTCTATGTTGCGGCAAAAGGCCAAAGCCCGGCGCATCGGCTCCGGGTCACTCTCTTTCATAATGCCAGCATCACCCAGCATCTTTTTTGAGAGCGCGTTTACGCAACCTATCAGTTTAGAAGCATCATCGGTAGTAATTTCACTTTCCTGGCCAGCAATCATTTTTTGTACTGCTGGTGGCACATCCTGGTCGCTTAATGTAAGAATCAGGACTTTATAATCGGTGAGCAAATCCCTAGATACTGCTTCCCCAAAACCAATTCTGTATATTTCCTCGCCGTACAGCTTCGGGTCGTCCATGGAGCACAACACGGCATCGGCCTGGGCAGCTTTGCTTTTAGTGTCATCGCTGTAGAGCCGGGGGGTAGCTGTCATGTACAACCGCTTTTTCGCTTGCAGGAAAATTGGGTCGTGTACCTTGGTAAAAGCCGATTCATCCTCTCCGGCCAATGCTACTCCCGTGGTTCGGTGGGCTTCGTCGCAAATAATCAAATCAAAAACGCCAATACCAATATCAGATTGGAGTAGTTGCTTTTGCGCCCGTGCAATTACCTCAATAGATTGGTAAGTGGAGAAAACCACCGTCATGCCTGGTTTTCTGTTTTCTTTTATGTGCCTGAACTGCTGTAGAATATCATTTACGTTGGTAGATGCGGGCAAGGCTAAATCAACCACGCTGAAACTATCGGTGTCCTCGTTTTTTGTTTTCTTACGGGTTATTTCAGGGTCTGAGCAAATACAAATAGGGTTAATAGGCTCCAGAGCATCTGCAGACCACTCCCGCAGCGTTTGCCCCAACAAAGAGATAGAGGGTACCAAAAACAGAATTAATCCCTTACCATCTGTTTCATTTTCAGCAATACGCAGCGAGTTAAAAGTTTTACCGGTGCCGCAAGCCATGATTAACTTACCGCGCTCCGACGCTTTAAAATGCTCATGAGTTTTGCTTAAAGCGTCTTTCTGGTGCGCACGCAAGTCTTTCTTAGGAGTTCTGGCTGCTTCGCCGTGAATCCCCTGCTCCAGCTTTTCCCATTCTACCGGTGCTTCTCTTAAATCATGAAGGTTTAACCTGGTTACCGGCGGGTTTTGATTTCTAATGGCCTCCTCGGCATTGCTTCCCCATTTCTTACCAATGGTATCAATCCATAGGCGATGCGCAAAACGAATAGATTTAAAGTCTTCAGATTTGAACTCCCGGCTAGATGTGGAAAGGAAGGAATCTACCGCCGGTTTATCTATCATGGCATTCTCCTGATAGCATTTACATTGGATGGCCCAATAATCGCCATCTACTGTTAACCCAACTAAATCTATACCAGTGTCACCTCCTCCTAAATCATTGCGCCCCGGAAACTCATTCCAAAGCCATACCTTCTTAAACAGGTATGCATATTTTGGGTCCGTTTTAAGATAGGCTTGCATCAAACGCTCAAAGCGTTCACCTTTATCACGTTCTGAAAAGGATATTTCCCGGTATTTATCTAGTATTTTCTGAAAGCTCATTCTGGGCTATAATTAATTTCTATCCACCTATAACACACTTATCCACTGAAACATACTGCTTTACCAATAGAAAGCAGGTTTTCTAAAAACCACGGTTAGGCTTTAGAACCCCTTCCTTATGCAGCATTGAATATTTGGGCAATGATTTTTGCACTCAAGTAGGAGTAGGCAATGTGTAAAAAGGCAAGGGATAAATTCTTTGCAATTGGTAAATATAATGCTTTATGGCAAACAGGTTAAGTGAAATTAGTAGCCGCATCTCTACTAAAAGTTACATTCCACTTAAATCCTTATAAAAATAATTTAATTTTGAACATTTCAGCTAAGCTGGAAAAGTATTATCTTTTAGCATGGAAGTGGAAAAAGACGCGGGAAATGTATATGCCTACAATGTAGAGGAAAAAATTATCCATATTTCCGAAGCACGCAGTGGTAAACAAGGATACTTTTGCCTGGGCTGCAGGCGGGAAATGCAAGCCGTCAAATTTAAGATTGAGAATTATCAATCGTACTTCAGGCATGACCCTAAAGGAGTAGAGCCAAACAGAAAGTGTACCTACTCAGATGAAACCCACCGGCATAGATTAGCCAAAGATATTCTCCAGCAAATCAAGAGGATTAAAGTTCCACCGGTCTACAAGTACCCTCCAAAAGGTCATGATGGGTTAGCCAATCTACTACTAGAGGACAGATTCATAGAAGCATGCACGGTAGAAAATGAAACTTGCTTCTATGATAATGAAAACGGGGAAATTAAGTGGGGAAAGAAAAAAGACGTAGACGAGCGCTTCCTACTTATCCAACCGGATGTTACTTTTTTTGATAAAGACTACCGCCCTATCCTTTTTATTGAACTTGTGGCCACCCACAGTCTAACACTAGAGAAACGGGTTAAAATAAGGCGGTTAGGAATTGATACTATTTTGGTCCGCATACCGAAAGATTCTCCGGAGGAAATAGAGAACACCTTTTACAAATCAGAACAAACAAAGTGGGTATATAACAATGAGCAAGAACGCGCTGAATACATACCAGTTCCCAACCCAGATGCAGTGGGAGTACCATCAGTTGATGAACTCCAAAGAAAGCTTTTTGAAGAATCTTTCGAGTGCCGAGCAGCGCAAATTAGAAGCTTTGTACGTGGAATTAACAAATGCCTGGCATCGCAACCATACCGAGATATTGAATCAGGATTTAGAGACGAAATATCAAGAGTTGAGGGAAATACAGCAGATAATCAAGAGCGACTGCGTGGGCTTCAAGAAAAGCATCGAGCAGAGCTTGTCGGCAGATATTCAGAAGAAGAAGCAAAAGTTGATTACGCAAAAGAGCAGCTTAGAAGAGAAGAGGAAAGATTTCGAGCAAACGCAGCAACATTGGAATCTACATATAGAGTCAATGTCGCAGGAATTAATGCAGAAGCGGAGATTCTTGAACGAACAATCGCAGAAGAGGAAGAAAGCTTTGGAGCAGCTGGACTTACTCTTAGAGAAAGAGAAAGAGACCTTAATGCAGCTGCAGACTCTGCTAGAAGAGAACTTGAGGCAGCAGGAGTTAGAATCAACCAGATTGCGGGAGAGGCGAGAAGTCTATCAAGCGAATTTGAACAGCTCAAAGAACACACTAGAAGACAGTTTGCAGACCTTGAAAATTATGAAAGCAGAGAGATTGAAAGAATTCAGGAGTCAGGCAGAGACCTTCCGGCTAAATTTGAACGAGAGAGAGAATTTCTTGAAGCAAGATATAGAGAATTACGAAATTCAACTGCTAGAACAGTTGAAAGCCGAGATGTTAAAGGCGGAACAGAATTGTCCCGAAGAATTAAAAGAGCTCTACAATCAGGGTCAATCCTCGCAGATTTCCAGCAGAACCTCGAACATTTCAAACGAAACAAAAAAGCTTGGGAATGCTTTAAGTCGGGGGCTTACAAGGATTGGCTTAGATAAGAAGGGGGTTGATGCTCCAAAGTTTATAGAATTGATGGAGAAACATTTGCTTTCAAATTCTACTCAGTAAGTTTATTTTACAATTGCGAAAATATACTGTGTAGCTTTCCTGTCTCAACTGATTCATTTTTAATCATCCAGCAAAGGAAAACAACTTTTAAAGTTAATTTAAAAATAATCTATACTGATTTGGATTCATCTTACAAAATGATACACATTAAACACCCAGAGGATAAATGTAATACTTCACAGGAAAGTTTTATTTCTGCTGCTCCCATAGAAGAACGGCGCTTTCATGAGTTACTTTTTACAATTGGAAACGCAACTATAATTTATCACAATAGGGCAAGAGACTTTGAGCCTTCCGAAGCGGATTATTTGGAATGGCTGGAAGGATTACCAGCCAATGTCCGTGCTGGGATGGAGAAAAGGGGCTTTAAAGAATGCCGAGACATCTTATCCTTTACCCGCTACGTGATGGAGAAAAACGATATTGGACAAGAAGAATTTATCCGGAACCTGGTTGGCGAGGCCATCTATGAAGAATATTTACAAACCTGTGTGAAACAAGCTTAAAATAACTTCCTGTTTTTCTGAGCCTAGTTAAATATTAAGACGTATAAGTTTTTTATAACTTTTGTCTAATTTTTTAAAGCTCGATGAAATGAGGAAATATTATCAGCTCCTGGTTCTTATCCTTTTGTTTTCTTGCAGTGAGGATAAAGACATAAATCCGGATGGTAGCACCTACAAAGTAATAATTGAACAGTCCGGGGATTACATGAATTACAATAAATCATTGATTGCGGTTACTCCTGACATGGATGGCCAAACATTGAAATTCAACAGCGTTGAGAAAAACCAAACAACGGACAACTATTTAGAAAACGCTGATTTATCAGGTTCTAAAATCACATTGGTTTCTCAGAACCCTTCCAAAGAAATCGAATTTAATTTTATCATCAGTCCTATCCCCGTGGCTCCCGCCACTGCTGGCCCGATGGCAATAAAATTTACTTTTTATAAAGATGAAAAGTCAATAGGCGAAAAGTCATTTCAATACATAGATGATTTTGATGTGAGACAGGATAACCTAAAATTCAAATAGAACTAACTACTTACTGCTCTACCCCTCCCCTATCCAGGTCTCGCCCACTGATAGCGTTACTCAGGCTCCGCTCGGGTTTTTCTAGAATATTAATGGCTCTTTTGATATCATTAATAGAGCCTTCTTCTTTTAAGCCTGGAATTGTAGCCGAAACATCGAGCGCGTTATTGACGTGCGCTTTGTTCACTCCTCCGACATAAGGGACTTTGGAAACGAATTTTGCCACGTCTTGCAACCGCTCCCCTTCCGTCACTTTCCCATGGGATTTCAACTCCAAGCTTACGATGGCTGAAGCTTTAATAAAAAGCTCTTTTGCTTCCGTGTGATTCTTCGGCTGGCCACTCTGGAGTTGTTGCGCTGGCAAAAGTGCCTTTGGAGCAGGAATCTCCTTCCCGGCGGAAACATATTTCACCTGGTCCAAGGCCTTTGTGAACCGCTCGGCATCTTGATAAAGATAATGGTCTGGTTTCGCCCCTCCCTCTAGGATGGCTTTACTAATGGTGCGCAAGTCCTTGTCGTGGACTTTCAGGTTCTTAGGTTCTTCCACAATATTTTTCACCTGCTGCTTTACCGCAATATCCCAACGGTCAGCTATCCGGCCACCGGTCACCTCCAACTCCCGCAGAGCTTCTATGCGTTTAATGGCTGCGGATGGCTCCGGCATCTTGGAAGTACCTTCTGACCTAGCCCTTTCAGCTTCCATTCCAGGTAATGGAGTAGTGATTTCATTTAGAAAAGCTTTCAGCGGAGCTAAGTTTTTAGCTGCCTCCTGAGGAGCGTATGGTTTTACAATTGCAAAATTCCTGGCTTCATTGTACTTGGCAGGGTCTGCCCTGTTAAAGTCAATATCATAACCGGCTTCTTTCCCTAATTGAGTAAGAGCGACTTGCAGGGTTCTACCGTTACCCTCCCGAAAAGCATGCACATGGTTATATTGGTCTAAATAATAGGCGGCGCGAGCTATGAATTTTTCCGTGCTTAGCCCTTTCAGGTTGTTTTCCTGCTGGAGCTGTTTGCTTATGGCTCCTAGACGCATTTCTATCTCCTTGAAAGGCGCATATCTCATTTCCTGGGGCACCTGGTTGGTAAAGGTTTCCTTTACGCCTTGAAAGCCTCCCCTGTTTGCCCTGGTTTCACCGGCCCAAGGATAGACTTTTTGGAAAAGCTCCCTATGTATTTTTTGCAAATGCTCCTGGTCAAAGTTACCGGGAATACCACCCTCTTCTTTCAGGATAGCCGCACTGAAACCAGCAAACTTATTTTCCAGACGCGCCAGAACATCCCTATTCCGGATACCCTTATGGTTAATTAAGACCCCGTTCTCATCACTGAACCCGTCATTCCTAGCCATTCCTGCAATTGTAAATATTAATTTTCTTTCTCTCCTTCTTCCTTATTCTGAAAAAGGTCGGGCAAGATTAGCTTAGGCATCTTCCCGGATAACCCCTTCCCATTTTGGGCTTGGGCTGATGATATTCTTCTATTCCAATATTCTTCATCGGAATCAGGCACGTCTGAAACAGCATTGGCCGCTTCCTCGGGAACGGCCAATGCTATGTTTGCTGGTTCAGGTTCCGGGCTAGGTGAATCAAGCCCGTGGTACTTCGTCAATTCATCTAAGGCTTGCCGAAGGGTCCATTCTCCGTCAACATACTTCTGCATGAATTCCATGGCTTCTCCGTCCGGCATCGGGCCATTGCTCATAACAAGTGCAAATCCGTGGTTTGCGATGCTTTCGCGCTCCGCTCTCTTTGTCAGTTCCTCAATACTCAATCCTGCTGGGGCGGGCTTGAAAAAGGTGCCTCTGGGTTTCCAATTGCGATTTTCCATACTTTATTTTCACTCAATTTTCTATACAATTTACGCAAAAAAGGCCAAAAAAGCAAGCAAAAACAGTAGCCAAGGGTACTGCTACTCCTCTCCGGGAGCCAACGTATTAGGATATATCTCTACTGTTTCTTTTACCTCGTCGCGTACTTTTTGGTAGTTCGCCTGAACTATTATTCTCTGCGCTTCCTGGGAATCGATTTCACCCTCGTCTGCAAAGAGAGCAAATGGTTCCAGTTCATGTCTCTCTGTTTGGGCATCGCTGCGGTCTATCCGCCCTTGGAAAAAGGTAGAATCTGTTTCAACAGTCTGCCCGATGAATTCTCCCTGTTCTAACCCAACGGCATCTTGGATACGGACCAAACTTCGTTCTTGAAGACTTACGCTTTGGTTCTGGCTCCTGTTCCGATGGCCGGCACCGCCGGTGCTGCTGCCACTGCTGGTTGAAACCATGGACTTGTCTTCCCGACCAACGATTTTAGAAATGAGTTCAGCAGTCTCCATATTGTTTACTTTCCCGATAAACCAATTATTTAGGTTACTTATCATTACCTGCATTTTATCCCGCCCGTATGAATCAACCATCTGGCTTAAATCCTGGCTCATGTAAATAGTAGCTATTTTATTACTTCTGGCCGTCGCGGGGATTACCTCCAGTCCAGGCACATAGATAGTCGCTGCCTCATCCAGAAAAACATAGCTTGGGTGCTTCCGCTGCTGGTTCATCAGTTTGAGCGCCACGGTTATAATACAGCTGATAACCGGTGAAAAAGTATCTTTCAGGGTAGGGTCATTGCCAATACACAATAACTTGGGACTATCCGGGTCATTCAGGTTTAACGAAAACCCCTCTCCCCTACTTTCATCCGGGGTAAGCACCCAAACAATTTCCGGGCTGTTTATGCGGCTCAGGATAATTTGCAAGGTGGCCACTACCCCGGCAATTTGTTTCTCGGCCTTTTGCTCTACTGCGGTGATGAGGCTTCGGACCATATCTCCGCACTCTATGTCAGTATCCAACATTGATAACACATGCCTAAAATCCTTATACAGGGCCGTTGCTACTACATGGGGGATAGTACAGCATGCTGGAAAGTTCTTACGGTAAAACCAAATGATGCCCGTTAAATAAGCAATAGCGGACGTACTGAAAAACTCTCCTGAGTTCTTAATGGTATTTGTATTCAGGTTATTGATTATCGCCCGGCTGTATTCTTCTGCAAAGGCCACTACAGGCATTTCCTCCGGCCTTAAAGGGTTAAGTCGCTCCGTGCGTGATAAATCCCGGAAATTGATGATATGGAGTTGTACGCTGGGCTCAGGTTCGCCTTGGGCTTCCGCTTGTTCGGCAGCAAGGGTCAAAGCCCGTTGCGCGACTTCGGTTAGCACAGGGAATTTAAAATCGTAAATCAAACCTGCCCAGTTTTTACTGGCGAATTGCTCAATGACCGGTTCACCGATACTGTATGACTTGCCAGCCCCTGCCCCCCCTAGTACCAGACTCCCCCGAAAAGCGTTTGGCACATTGATATACCCCCCGTCCTGGGTGGGTAAGCTGAAACCGTTTTCTGAATTAAGCTTTCTGCGTTCAGTGGTTAATCCGAATTCTGGCCGTTTGTTGCGGGCGATTACCGAACCGGCGGCGAATGCGCTGAGAATTCCCAACAGGCTGGCCATGGGGTAGCCGTACATAATGAAGTCTGAGGGAAACTTTGCAATTGTTAAAAGCACATAGCCACTTATCAGGAAAAACCCGCCACAAAGCAGGAAAATAACCTTTCTGCTTCTTCTAGGTATCGGTTTAAGTTTGGGCTGCCCTAATTTCCTTTCCGGGGCTTTCTGAATGAAGAGAAATGCAAGCGAAGCAGCCAGTAGGGAAAGCCGGAAGTAAATACCAGCTTTATTGTATATGCTATCTGCTTTCAAGAGAAACTTTCTCCTAATGCCACTTCCGGCACTCCCCAATCCACCACCTGCTCCCTCTACGGCACTGGTGCTGTCCATCTCTGCCACCCCAATGACTGATTCAGTATTCTTTCCTACTCCTGTCCTCATACGGTCAGCTTGCCGCCTCCTCAGCTCCAATTGCCGGGCAACTCTCTTTTGTTGTGGCATGAGTTCGGGATTGGCTTTCACCCAGGCACGTGCCTGGCGTATTTCTGCTTGATGAAGCAAAACATAATAATCACCAAAAGCTATTGCTAAAACCACTAATCCAATAACCAAGGCTAGGTTTTGATTCTTACCCGGTGTAGGTACCTGCATAATTATCCCTTCTTAAAATAAAATATGGCTTCTATTGCCTTGCCTAGGCAGTACCGAACATAGTTGCGTCTGCTCCGGAATTGTTTCTTTAAAGTGGTCTCACAATCGTAGCAGGAATAACCTACCCTTTTCCCACTTTAGGCTTGAATGTATTCACAATTGCAAAATATGAAAGACATAGTACCTCTAGTCAATTTCAATTTCCCCATGCTTACGGCTTTTCCGCTCTCCTATTTCTTCCGTTTTCATATCCTTACCTGCACCTGAGTTCACCGCACGCTGGAAAGCGTGCAGCATGTTTCTGACCGGGGCCTTACTTGCCATGGGTTGCTCCCTTCCAGTCTGCAGTAGATAATAGGCATTATCAATTGGCTTTCCCTGTTGCGCCTTAGATTCAATCCGTTTTAAGGAGCGGTAAAAAGTCTTGTCAAAATTTCTTCCAACGGCGATTTTCTTTACGTGTTCACCATCAAGCCTCTGGCTTTTTGGCACATTCCTATTAATATCTTCTACCCGCTCCCCTATGCGAATGGACCTGGTGGCATCCCGGCTTGCATCGCGTTCCTTTACCTTTATCTTCTCCTTCTCTTTAGCGGTATATTTGAATTGATGCTCAAATTGCTGCCCTGACTTCCGCTGCCAATCTATCAGGTCAAACCTGCTCTTGCGCCCATTGGGATTCAATGTTATTTTTTGGTTCCTGTCCCGCGCGCTAACAACTATATGCACATGGGTCTGCAACCCTGGGCGCTTATCCCCCACCTTTGCCTCTCCAGCTAATACCTCATTATCTGTTCCCCGGTAGCTACGGTCTTGGTGAATAATAGCAGCCCATATCAGGTCTTTGGAGGCAAGCCGCTCATCACCTTTCAGGTTAAAGTTATTAGCGTACAGCTCCATGACTTGCCGGGTATAAGCTTTCAGAAGTTGTTCATCATTTTTGATGTGCGTGAGCTCATCTGCACTGGGGCTTATGATAAGAGAATAGAATTTAGAATCTTTCCCTGAAAGACCTTTTACATTGGAATCGATATCCTGTTGCACCCGTTCAGGCTTTAAGCCATCGCTGTCCTGATTAAAAAACACTCCTAAATCCTTGCCCTCCCTCTTTGGCTCCTGGACCAAATAGTTTAGGGTTTGCAGACTGCTGCCATTATTGTCATAGGCTGCAAGACCATGTGATTTCGGATTTATCAGTTTTATATACATGACACTTTCTTGTTAGATATTTGCTTTCGGCTGCTCTAATTTCTTTTTTTTGCCCGGTGCAATCTCTTTAGATGATTCAAATATTAGTTTAAGTTGATTAGTGATGGCCCCCTCGTTTTGTTCCCGCAAGGCTTTAAGTTTTCCTTTCCCGTTCCTCAACTCCTCGTCTTTAAATGCACTCAACACAATCTCCTCCATTCGTAAAACTCGGTCAATTGTTACCCTGGAACGTATCAGTTCTTCCAGCATCACTGATAGCAATCCTCGTTCCTGCTCTTGCATAAAACCAAATATACGGTCACCCAATCGTTTAATATCTTGCATTATCAAGGCTCCTTCCCTTGCCTCAATTTCAACTGGATTCAATCCCCTTGTACCAAAATAGTTTACGGCCGCATCTAGGTAATCAATCGCGGAAAGACCCAATCGTTTAGCTTCTTTGGCTAATAAGTGATGTGTCGCAGCATTTAGGCGCGCACTGGTAGTGCATTTTTTTTCCGGTATGCCCATATCAAATGAAGATTCAATAAATTTTAAGTTTATCTACAAAATCATACTGATAACTAGATAGTTATGTTTCATTTTCTACGTTTTTAAGCTATGCTTATAACTAAACAATTATAAATCAATGCGTTAGCATTGAATTTATAATGCTCTTCTTGCTAAAAAATACCTACTCATTCAGTCGCCGTTAGTAGAGTTGGATTTATTATTAGTCAAGAGTTAATATCTTAAATATATGACCTAATATTATAAGGTTATAATACTATATAAATATAATAGGCACATAAGTTGCTACTAAACTAGATTGAGATTTATAATAATATAGAATTATAATATTATTATACTTATAAAAAACCTATAAACATTCAACAAACATAATATTATAATCTTATCAAACCATAAGGTTATAAGATTATAATATTAAAGAAGCATTGTTTATAAACCTATATTATTATAACTTTATAAAACAATAATTAATCATATTTATAAAATTATGATATTATAGTTTTATAAAGTTATGACATAATAAAAATTTACTACTATAATATTATACAAACATTTTGTTATAATATTATAATCAACCATTCTTATATTAATATTAAGTTATAAGATTCTATACCTATAAAATTATTTAAATATAATTTTATGTTTCGATACAGTTATAAACGTATAAAGTTATAACTTTGTAAAAAGAAGCTAAGACGTTATAGAAAAAGTTAGGTATGAAGATTATAAGTTTTGCGACCCAAAAAGGGGGGTCTGGTAAATCCACCTTGACTCTTGTGCTGGCAGCAGCATTGGCAGTAGATTATAAACTTAAAGTGGCTGTTCTGGACTGTGACTACCAGCAAAGCATAGTAAAGACCCGCGTGCAGATAGATGAGGAAAGTTTGCAATTGCTAAAAGAGTCTAACCCGGAGGCGACTTATCCCTTTGACATTTTTTCAGTTGACTTAAATGGTATATTCGATTTTGTGGATAATCCTGAAAATGATTACGATTTAGTCTTCATTGATGTGCCGGGCCGGGCCGATGGTGATGATGTTTTCAATGCCCTTACAGCCTGTGATGCGGTCATAGTTCCATTAGTAGCTGATTATTTAGACAGGGCCAGTACGGCTGAATTCATGCATATCCTGCAAACAATAAAAACGGAGGCGGATAAGGCGGAAATACCCTTTGAGTATTTCGGTATTTCCACTAAGCGCTCAAACAATAAGGAGGAACAGGAAATGGATGATTATGTGGATGCTCTGGGATTGGCACGTTTTAACTCCTCCCTTAGCTATCGGGCAGCTTACAAACGCGCATCTACCCTATATAGCTTGACAACACCTTCTTATCTGCGCTATGTAGGTGGAGATAAAAATGTCTCAGATGAAATACATGCGGTCTGCAATGAATTAATCGAACGGATGGAATTACCCGTTAAATCTGTAACAGAATAAAAAATGGCTGAACAAGAAAACAACGGCAATAGCCAAAACGAAAAAAAAGAGGTTAAGAAGCAAGCTGCGCCAAAATTTGGGAAAGCACGTATCGTGGTACCCCAAGCTTCACGAGAAGCAGCCCGTTCAAACATGGCTGGGGAAGCGATGGTAAAAAGCTTAAAGACTGAAACAGCTCCAGTCGCTGAACCGGATACAGCGGCACCGGAAACTACTCCGGTAGTTGAAATGGCTTCCAAGGCTGAAAATAGGGGGGGAGAAGGTGAAGAAAATAATTCTACCCGGGAGCCAATGGATGCAGGAAAGTCTGCCTCTCCCGCTCCAGAGGGAAAGAAGGCTCGTGCTGCTGCAAGGAAAACTGCTCCCAGTGCTGCTAATCAGCCGGAGGAGACCAAGAATGTCAGGCTATTAAGTTCTCTTTGGTTAGACGCAAAGTTCAACCTGGTGCAATTAAATGGAAGTGATGGCCCATCAAATCTGACAGATTATGCTGAAGAAGCGTTCAGATTATATGAAAAACACCTGCTCAAGTCAGGAAAGATTGACAGAACCCGAACGGATAAGTAGTTTTGCAATTGTGAAAATCAGCAATCTTTAGACTTCCGTCCAACATTTACACCTATTTTATAACTTAATTAAGTTAAAGCTAGGTTTCATCAGTCAAAAGCTAGGTTTTATCAGTAAAACCAAACTTTATACCACCCAATACTAACTATTTTAGCATGTAGTATTAAAAAGGATTCCTCCACTGATGAAACCTAGCTTTTAATGACATTGCTTATGTTATTTATTAGATAAATGCAATTCGCGCGCGCAAAGTCCTTACTTTATTGGATTATTTTGTTGCTTTTTCTTTCCCATTTTCTCATCTTCCCCAAAACCAATCCTCTAAAAGCCTAAATTTTTTAACCACAAGTTTGTAGTATTTATATTATTTGTTTAGTATTTGCAGGGCCCATAAGGCATTGGTTTACTGTCTATTAAGCGCCCTTTAAACTAGGTTTCATCCGTTTAAAACTAGGTTTCATCAGTCAAAAGCTAGGTTTGATATGTGAGAAGCTAGGTCTGATACGTGGAAAAGCAAGGTTTCATCAGTCAAAAGCTAGTGTGTTTTCTGATACTTGTTTTTTCTTTTTAATTTTCTATATTTGGCCAATAGTTGTGCAATTACTAGCTAATGGGCAATGGCAAAAGGGATAACTGAGGCAAAAGAAACGCATAAATTAGAAATAAGGCAGCATAACGCCATTACAACGGCACGTTATGAGATGTCAGCTATAGAGATGGATATTTCTTTTTTCCTTCTTTCTAAACTGCGTGCCGATGATAAACCTGGTACAAAATACCAAATTTCTGTGAAGGAATTGCAGGAAGTGACCGGAAGACAATGGCACCATGGCCAATTCCTGGAAGCGACTTCCGCGCTCAGGAGCCGAGAGTATGTCTTTGAGGATAATAAAACCGTTTTGCAGGTGGGGTTACTGGCCTCTGCCTTACATAGAAAAGGGGAGGGGCTGATTGAACTCGAAATCTCTGAGAATATAAGGCCGTACCTCATAGACTTAAAGAATAACTTCACCAGCTTTCAGCTCCAGGCAGCCTTTATGTTGCCCAGCAAGTGGGCCAAACGTATTTATCAGATTGCAAGCCAATGGAAAGACATCGGAGAAACGAAAATATACTCTATTGATGATTTAAAGGTAATCCTGCATCTTAAAGACCCTAAAAACAAGGAAAAGGAGCAATATTCATCCATCTCCTTGTTCAAAAAGAACGTTCTGGATATTGCTGTAGAGCAAATCAATAAGTTCACCGACTTGAGAATAAGCTATGTATTGACTAAAAGGGGCCGGGTTTTTACGCATATCCGGTTCTATGTGAACAAACAGACGATTCAGCAATTACCATTAGCTTTCGAGTTGCCTACCGATGATGTAAGGAAGCAGAATGCTCGGACTATTCTGGACGATTTAAATATCATCGAAGAGAAACTGGTTAATAAAATCTTGTACGACGAGAATTTATTGAACAAGCTTTTCCAGTTCAACTATAAATTGAAAACTGACAAAATTAAAGCCACTTCCAATCCCGGAGGGCTATTCCTTAAAATTGCCGGTTTAGTCTAAAAGCTAGGTTTCATCAGTCAAAGATTATTCGCATTGAGAAATTAGCAACAGCCAAGGAGCAGAAAAACCGGGGTCATAGAAGCTGCGATTGTTGAACATCCCGCCCTTCGGGCGGTCAAGTTCAATTATATTTTGCAATTGCAAAATGCAAGGGTCAAAATATGAGGAAAGGTTACTCATAAAATCCATTTAGAGGTTATTGAAAATAAAAAAAAGGCCCAAATAAGGCATGATTTTTTTATAATTTATGTATCTTTTAATATACATTAACGTATAATATAATATACATATTATAACAATTGCAAATTTCAGTAACCTTTAAACATAAGAATCATGTCAACTCAAAGCACCAACCTCGATAAAGCCACTTCTTGGGATAACATCTGTTTTCCAGTAAAAGAAGAAAAGTTGCAAAGCCTTTTGCCTGACAACTACAATCTGCTGCCTTCGGACAGGCAACGGGCTATCGTCGGTACTATGCCGGACGGTACACAGCATATCTTCGCCCTGCAAAGCGATGAATACACTTTGATTCCAAATCAACTATTGCGCTCGGTGGTGGACAGCGTGGCAAAAGATTATACGATTGATGCCCGGTATTCAACCCGTGGGGATTTCAGCATCAATGTTATCCTTCCCGATAGCCTGAAGGTGGGCAACGAGCGGATTTATAAGAACCTGATTATAAACAACTCATATACTGGGAAAAGCCCTTTTAATATTCAGGGTTCGTCCATTGAATCAACGAACGAAGAAAAAGTAAAGGTTTCCTACTATCGCCAAATCTGCTCCAATGGCTTGATGGGCTGGGCAGATGAATTCATGTCTTTTGAAGAATATTTCAATTGGTTGGCAAATGGTCAGCCTAAGAAATACTTGGATGCCCTAAAAGAAAAAGTAGAGCACGTGAATATTGAAAGGATAAAAAAAGAGGAAAAGATTCTGGCGGAAACATTCCACCACAAAGGGCTGAACCTGGAATTCTTCAAAGGACATCTAACCAACATCCTGCGGAACTTCATTGCGCAGAAAGATTCGGTCACCGGCACGGTTTATAATAAACTGATAGAAGTGGCCATGCCTACCGATGCCGATGTACAAAAAGTTATCACCGAAGCCGGTTTACCTAAGAAGCTGGCCACCCTAGCCGTGGAGCGGTTAAGGTTTGAGGAAAAGGAATTGGAAACCGAAGCGAATCTGTGGCTGGTCTATAATGCTGCAAACTTTGCCCTTTTTAACGGGAAATCTGCCTTAACCATAAACGAACGTTTCAAAGCTGACCAAAAGGCATTTAATAATATCGCGGCAATGGCTATATAACTAAGAATCTCTTTCACAGGAATAGGTGAGGCTAAGAAATCCTCACCTATTTTTTTGCCCAATTGGGTAGAGCACATTTTGCAATCACAAAACTTTCAAACCTTTTTCCCCTACTGCCCACTTTTTTGCAAATAGTGGGTTAGCTTTTTCTGCGAACCTACTATTTGCTTTTTTTGATTTCCTCTGAGTGG
>NZ_JBUDXA010000030.1:0-63337 GCF_054956755.1 Rufibacter sp. JT3400010
CGCCGAAGGCGCACTCGTTGATATTCCTGCCATATTGCGTTTGTTTTGTTTGTGAAAGTGATTTAATTACGTTTTGTTGAGGTCCTATTGTCGGTTACTTTCGGAATCAAGCGAGAGCGAGCAGCTTGGGATTTTCCTGATAGGTCTTCCAGAGAAACTCCCCAAAAAGTGTGTTGGCCCACGCAAACCAGGAACGCGTGAAGTTTTTAGGATCATTTTTGTGGAAAGACTCATGCATGAATCCTGTACCGCCGTGGGTACTTTTCAACGACTCTATACAGGTTTTCACCTCTTGGGCATCTGAACTGGTGAGACCGCGCATGGTAATGGCCATGGGCCATATCATGTCTTGCCCTACGTGCGGGCCGCCTATTCCTTCGGCGGCACTGCCTTTAAAGAAGAAGGGATTGTTTTCAGATAACACGTATTTACGGGTATTTTGATAAATCTGGTCTGAAACAGGAACCGCTCCCAAATACGGCAAGGAAAGCAAACTGGGCACGTTGGCGTCATCCATGAAATAGTGATTCCCAAAGCCGTCTACCTCAAAAGCATAGATTTTGCCGTGCTGCGGATGGTCAACTACTGCATGTGCCTGCAACGCTTTTTCCACTTCTGAGGCCATGCTCAGCAACGCATCTGCCGTACCCTTGTCTTTGGCAATGGCATCCATCATCTCGGCGGCTTGCCTTAGACTCACCACCGCAAAGAAATTGGAGGGAATCAGGAACGAGTAAATAGTGGCGTCATCACTTGGCCTGAAGGAGGAACAGATAAGCCCTACCGGTTTTACGGGAAAACCGTAGCCCTCCATGGGCAGGGTGTCTGTGGCCTTCGCTGTTTCACGCTGAAATCTATAAGGGCCTAAGTTCTCTTTGCGCTGCTGCTCCCTAAACGTCTGGTGAATGGTTTTAATGGCTTGCTGCCACTGATCATCAAAGGGCTTGGTGTCTCCTGTTTCTTTCCAGTAGTGGTAGGCCAACCGAATGGGGTAACACAGAGAATCTATTTCCCATTTGCGCTCGTGCACGCCGGGTTTCATATCGGTCTTATCGGTGCTCCACTCCCCCACTTTGTTGGGGTCTCCGTAGAACGCGTTGGCATATGGGTCTTTCAGGACATAGACAGTTTGCCGGTTAATCACGCCTGCCACCAACTGCCGGAGCGGTTCATCTTTTTTCAGGAACATAAGATACGGCCACACCTGGGCGGAGCTGTCGCGCATCCACATGGCGTCAATATCGCCGGTGATGACGTAGGTATCAGGTTTTCCGTCGGTGATTTTGTGGTTGACCGTGGTGTCAAGGGTGCTGGGGAAGCAATTCTCAAACAACCAAGCCAGTTCTTTGTCTTTTACATTCTTCCTGAATTCCTTGATAGCCGCTTCTACTGATTTGCTCTGGAAATTTCGCCTGGCCGCTGGTACCCGCACTACGGGAAAATCTGCGGCAGAGGCAAATACCTGCGGATAGAAAAGTATTCCCGCGCCTGCCAGGGCCGAGCTCTGTATAAAGGTTCTCCTGTTCATGTAAGTTTATTTTGGATATCGTTGGATAAACTTTCTCCCAGATTTAGGGAAAAGGTTATTTGATTTTCTGCTTCGCTACGCCTTCCTGGGTAATCTTCACCGGCTGGATAAAGCCATTCTCGTCAAAGGTCATGCGGTCAATGCAGGTCACGCGGTGGTCCCTACCTGTATCGCCTAAGGGTCTTCTGTGGTAAACAATGTACCAGTCGTCTGACTTGGGATCATTAATGACGGAGTGGTGCCCGGCCCCGGTGGCCACCTGCGGGTCTTGGGCCAGGATGGTGCTGATGCGCTTGAACGGGCCCATGGGTGAATCAGCGATGGCGTAGGCCACCCGGTAATCGGGGCCTCCCCAGCCGCCTTCTGACCACATGAAGTAATACTTGCCACCTTTCTCAAACATGAACGGGCCTTCCACGTAGCCTTCGGGGGTGATTTCCTTGAAGGTAGTTCCGTCTTCAAAGGGTGTAAAGCCGGTGAAATCGTCCTTTAGTTTGGCAATGTTGCAATGCCGCCAGCCGCCGTAAATCATGTAGTATTGCCCGTCCTTGTCTTTGAACACGAACTGGTCAATGGGCTGCGCGCCGTTGTGGAATTTATCAATCAGTGGCTTACCCAAGTAATCTTTAAAAGGACCTTCTGGTTTATTGGCAATGGCTACCCCAATACCTCCTTTTTCCTGGTCGCTCTGGATGTCATTCGCTCCGAAGAACAGGAAATATTTGCCTTTCTTCTCCACGATAGCCGGAGCCCAGATCGCTTTTTTGGCCCATTTTACCGACGTAGTGTCCAGAATGCGGGAATGCTTGGTCCAGTTCACCAAATCTGGGGAGGAGAAGGCATCAAAGAACACCTGCTTTTCATAGGGTGCCGAAAAGGTGGGATAGATCCAGTACTTCTTCCCGAAAATGGCACCCTCCGGATCGGCGTACCAACCGGGGAAAACCGGATTTCCGGAAGTGGCTTTTGCAACGGTTTTGGTAGCTTTTTTCGGGGTGGTTTTTGGGGCGTCTTGGGAAAAGGCAGGCAAAACCGCACAAGACAGAAAGCTGCCGAGGAGTACCTTTTGAAGGGAGGATTTTAAAGACATAGACGCAAGGATGATTTAGAAAGGCTGCCTTCAGTTTTCCTGATGGCAGCCCGGATGAGGAATCAAAGGATCCACAAAATAAGCATTGTATTCGTCTGTTTTGCAGAACAGCCTGGGAGAATCTATTTAGTGACGGCGCTCTGCAGCGGCTGTTTGTCCAGCTTCTCTTCCAACAGTTTCATGAAATATCCGCCTACCACAGAGCGTGCCTGGAAACCTGTCATGTTGCCGTTGGTAGTCTCGTGCCAGTCACTGATAGGAACCCGGGAAGAGGTTTCGTTCGCGTATTTCCAAACCGGCGTGAGGATGGCTTTAAAGTCTTGGGGGTTGTCAGCGAGGGTGGCGGTCCAGACAATCCAGTCAGATTTGGTATAGGTTTTCCGGCTGTCCAGCGGCAGGCCATAAGGACCTTGTTTTTTCAGGTAATACTTGACCTCCGTTTCACTTACACTTTTAGGAAAGATGTTCAGATCTAAGATATCGTCCCAGGCCAGGTTGTACTTCTGGCTCCAGGTTCCTTTGTTCTCGAAAGCCAGGGTGTAGTGGTCGCCATCCTGGGCCAGTTTCATCCATTTCTGGGCCATCTCTTTGGCATCATCGGTGTATTGTTTGGCCACATCAGCTTTGCCCAGCATGCCAGCCAGCATGCCATAGGCACCAAGGGCTTCAATGGCTTTCACCGACAAGTTCGCGTTGCGGGCCAGGTGCCCGGCGAAGTCATCAGTGGAGAGTTGGTTCTCCGGGTCGAAGCCGCTTTTCTTCAGGAATTCGGCCCAGGTAGTGAGGGTTTCCCAGTGCTTGCGGGCGTACTCGGCGTTGCCTTCCGCTTTGGCAATGGCGGCCGTTAAGATGAGCATGTTGCCGGCTTCCTCCACCGGCATGTCTTCGCCGTAGGTCTGTCCGTTGGCGATGGGGTACGTGCCCAGGTCATGCGCCGGGAAAGGCTTTTTCCACTGGCCGCTTTCGCTGTAGTAGAAGATGCCGTTTAGCATGCCTTTTAACAAATCTGGGTTGTAAACGAGAAACAGCGGCGCGGACGGATAGGTCACATCCACGGTGTTGATGGAACCGTTGCTGAAGTTCTCCTTGGACAGAAACAGGATCTCGCCCTGCGGGCTTTTTACCAAAATATGGGCCGCGATAGCTTGACGATAGGCCAGTTCGCACAGATCCGCATATTCTTTTCCGCCGGCTTTCTGGGCGTCCTGGTACATCTGCTTGTCAAAGGTCTCGCACTGCTTGATGGTCTTGGCGTAATCAGCGGAAGCCTGGGCCAATTCTTTCTCAATGGTGGCTACTTCGCTTTCTTTCCACCAAGGCCGCAGGTTCTGCTTGAAGTACTGGATGGCATAAACTTCATCATACCCCAGCATGAACACCTGTTCTTTGGCTTGGGTACCCACTTGGCCCAAGGGCACAATGGTGCTTAGCATCAGGCTTCGGCCCTGCTCCGTGTTCTGCACCGCCGGAGTTGTGGCGGATAGAAATGGCGCCACTGCTTTCCCCACTGAGGTCAAGTACTGGTTGGCTTTGGCCGTGGCCGGAACCGCGACGTACAGGTATCCCCAGTCAATGCGCACATCATCGCCTTTCTTTTGCAACAGCGGCTGAGCAGTGGTGCCGGCTTTGAGGATAGACAGTTTCTCGGCGGTGTACTCCTGGGCTTTAACTTCCTGATCTTGTGTGTTCACCGCGATGTCTGAGGAAGCACCTAGGTACAGTTGCACGTTGTGGGCCACTTTGTCGTTGGACTTCACTTTCATAGACACGTAAGACACCGGCCGGGCCAGCACGTCTAGGTTGTTCATGAGCAGCGGCGAGGTGAAGGTGGCGGTCACGTCCACTTTGCCGCAGGTGAATTGGTAAATGGTTTGGGTGGCGTTCAGTTGCACGCTTTTCTGCACGGCTGGGATTACCTTGGCGTACTCCTTGGTGGTTTCCTCGCGCACGATGCCCGCATCCAGCCATCTGCCGCCGGCGGTATTGGCGATGTGGATGGCTAACACGTTTCCTTCTTTCTTCAGCTTTTTGGCGACTTCCGGCTTAATGGGAATGTACTCATATTTATGGACCCATCCGGCATGGCGGTAAATTTCCTCGCCGTTCAGGTAGACTTCCACATTGTCGTCGTGGTTTAATTTCAGGAACAGTTTCCCGGCTTCGGCGGCAGAAAAAGAGAAGGTTCTCCGTACCCATAGGTTGCTGCTTTCCCAAGGCGTTTTGGCCTGGGTTTTATCATCCCCGAAAGGCGCCGCCCCGGTTTTCCAGGCAGATGTGTTGAATTGCTGTGATTGCCAGCCAGCGCCGGGTTCATTTTCTGTATAGGTGAAAGAATAAGGTTTCTCGTCTGCCGCCGGAAGCACCGCCTGGTACACTTTGGCTTCCTGGCCCAAGAACCGGTACACGGCACCGTCTACCTTCACCATGCCAATGAGGGGCATCTCCTGACCCGTCCAGTGTTTTGTAGCCGATTTTGACAAATCATCGCCAAAAGACCAAATACTGAAATACGGATTATGTGTGATCAACGGATAGGCGGGGGCCCTTAAGTCCTGTGCCGTGAGCACTAGTTGGGGCAACCATACCAGAAACAAAAACAGACTTATTCTTTTCATACGAGGTTGGAAGTAAGGTTTGTTAGCTTTTAAAAGGTTCTTTTCAGGTAGTAAAGAGGGCATACTAAAGGTAAGATTTTTAACATGTTAACCAAGGAAAGAGCTGGCTTTAAGAGAAGACCTATTTACCAATTCACCTCCACCCTGATGCCCTTGCTGTCGTTCTCAAACTGCACCAGGTAGGTGTTGGTCTCTTTGTGCCAGGCGGTCTGCACGTCGGTGAGTTTCTGACCACCGGCATCGGTCAAGGTAATGGTTTTGGGTTCCGCGGGCAAGACCATGCGCATGGCGTTTCGGGTGTTGGATGGGCTTTTGGTCAGGAAGGAATAAGAAGCTTTGCCCTTCTTCTCCTCGTACACCCGTGAGGCCGCACACAGCACCGATGGTTCTTTTTTGCTTTTCAGGCGAGTCAGGTTATACAGATAGGCTTGCTGGCCGGGCTTCACTATTTTCTCTGGGAGCACCGGCAACTCAGGGTCAAACAAGTCCACCACCGGACCCGGTATTCTCAAAGGAGCATCACCCACGCTTTCGTCTAGTACCGCCGCAATGTCATAAGGTCCGCGTTGCAGGAGGAAGTGATTTTTGGCGATGACCTTTCCGGCCTTGGCATCCGTTTCATAGGCGTTTTTCACCAAAGAGATGAAATCCGCATCCTGCTTTGCTTGCAGTACAAGTTCTTTGGGATCACGCCGCAGGAGGTACACTTTTCCTCTTCCCACCGCATAGCTTTGCTTCTCTGAAACCTCCTTGATGCCCATTTGCTCAAAGAGATGTTCTGAGGGAGCCTTATAGGTTATGCCTCCTGTGTTCCACCATTCCTTTACTGTCTGGAAAGGATCCTGGTCTCGGCCCACGTACACCAATACGCCGCCGTTTTTGACCCATTTTGCCAAAACTTCGTGCGAAACAGGTGACATGGGTTTCATATTGGCGTAGCTCATGATGAGTACTTTGGTATTCTTCAGGGTTTGGTCCAGTCCCAGGTTCTCCATGTGCACCGTTCCTACCGGAATGCCCTGTTTCAGAAGGGGCATCACTATGCCGTAGAAGTTGGAAAGCTGCGGGTCTTCGTAGCCTTTGTGCGTGGGGAACCGCTGGAACATCATGGAATTAGCCAGCAGGATGTCGATGCCTTTGGTACCGTTCACCTGGTTGGAAGACAGAGGCATCTCGTTTAAAGAATTCACCATGACCTGCATCTGGGTCGCGTAGCTTCTGGGGATGGGCTGAGTCTCATTGCTGTTTTCCATCTTGAACTTGCCCAAGTAGATGCGTTTGGGCCACGGCATGACCTCATAAGAAGCCACCATGGGGTACAAGAGCTGCGCGGTGAACGTGGCCTCGTAGTTTCGTTTGTAGTCGTCCCAGGTTTGGCGGCGGTCCTCGATGGGATCGGTGAGGAAGAACATCTTGCGGCCTGTAGGCGCCGTCATCGACACCATGGAGCCGTACTCCAGAAAGGCATTCTCAAATACGCGCTCTTTCAGCACGCCGTTGAAGTGGATGGGTTCCCGGGAGGTGCCCGTCCAGACCTGCGCGATGTAGCCATCCATTCCCTCCAGATTCGCCAGGCTGGCTTCCGGACTCACAATAGCCCAGGAGGAATAGTTGATGAGCGAGTGCGTGGGCACGTAACACTTGACCGTAACACCTTTGCTTTGACTATATGACCGCACATAGGCGAACACCTCTTTCAGGGCGTTGAAGTAGAGCTGGTATTTCAGTTTGGAGGAAAGGTAGGTCGCCTCGGGAGATTCGTCCTGGGCCATCCATGGGAAGCCGTACTGTTTTTCCCATTCTTTTTTAAATGAAGGTCCATAACCGGCCCGGGCCCAGAACTCAGGTTCCTCCAGGTGCACGGCAGTTACGCCGGCATCAATGGCTCTTTTTACTAGGCCTTTCATATAAGTGAGGTAAGTGGCCGACGGAACCACGTAGGGCACGTCTTTGCCGTGCCAGATGGTCTCGCCGTTCTTCATTACCTGGCCGTCTTCCCAATGGGTTTTGCCGTCGTACTTGCCCGTGAAGTAATCCTGGTACTCGCCCCAAGCAATGCCCGTCATGAAGTGCACTTTGTAGCCTTTGTCGCGCCAGCTTTTCACGCGGCCTTCAAAGTCTCCGCCTGCGTCATTGATACCGTAGACAATAGCTACATCGGACCGCACGTCGTAGTCGGCCGCCCAGGCATCGGCAATCTGGAAGGCGGTTTTCTCGCCATCGGGTTTGGGGGCTTTTAACTGGGCATGACTCGTCATTCCCAACAGCAGGGCACTACTCAGAAAGAAAGCAAGTCTAGATTTCAGGACCATGGGGGTTACGGTTGAAGACGTTTAGATAAACTCAAGCTATTCCTTGGGAGGGCACACCTGCATCATGCCCACCACGCTGCTGGCTTCATAAGACTGAATGGTGCCGGTAGGGCACGCCACCCGGTAGTCTCTGAAGGTGAGATCCCGTGCTTTGTCCCGGTTTTTCCAAGCGGTGCTGATGTTGTCCTGAATCCAAGGCAGGTATTGAGGTTGGTTCGCGTCTTTGATGAGCATCATGATGTAGCGCCCGAAGATGGCTTTCAGAACGCCTTGCTCGTTCCAGTCACCTTCTGCGGGCAGAATTCCGTTGGCGTCGCTCATCTTCTGCTTGGTGTAATCGGCGGCTAGTTTTGCATCCGTGAGGTAAGACTGGGTGCCGGTGGCTTTGTACAGCATCACGGCTGCGCCAATGCAGGTTCCCTGGTTATAGGTGTAATCGCTCCAGCCCACATTGCCTTGGGCCACGTGGACGTTATCGGCTACCCGGCCGTTGTTGAACAGGTTGGCTCTGGACCACGCGTAGATGGTCTTGGCTTTGTCCAGGTACTGTGCATCTTTGGTGATGTTGTACAGTTCCATGGCCGCAATTACCGTGGGGTAATTGATGCAGGCGTTCTTGCCATCTTTGGCAAAATTCCAGAACATGCCGCCGTTCACCGGGTCATAGGATCTGCTCCATACGTGCTGAAATCCTTCTTTGGCTTTATCCAGGTAGACCTGATTGCCGGTGATTTGGTGCGCTCTCGCCAACGAGATGATCCACCACATCATGTCATCGTAGATAAACCACTCGTGGGTGTTGTTCCAGTTATAGCCATCGTATCGTTGGAAACCGCCCTGGTAGATGTCATTGACCAACTTCAATTGGTTTGCGTCTTTAGTGCGGTTGTAGGCATCCATGGCAATGTCCCAATAAACGGCCTGCGTCCAGATAGCGCCCAATCCCGTTTTGGCTGAGGTGCTGTAATACAGTTTTGCCTCTGGATTGTAAAAATGGGTGTTAAAAGCAGTATAGGCGGTGGTGACATCGGCGGAGGTGAAAGAAGCCGTTTCCACGGGTTTGGTGGGCGTTACTTCCTCTTCTTCCTTCTCGCTTCCGCAACCAAAGAACAGCAGCACCAAGGCTGATAAAGAGAGACATTTTAGCTTTTTCATCTTCTTAGGTTTAATCGTCTGAAACTCGGTAGCACTGGCTGCCTACACACTTGATTTAGGTCTACAACCCAAGCTTACTTCTTGCCTAATTCTATCTCCTGCCCTCCGCCTGCGGCCGATAAAGAGAAAGGCTTGTTTTCCTCTTTAACACCTCGGTTCAGAGCCGGTTTATCACCCATCACGAAGCTCAAGATTCCACCGGCTGTGATGTCGGCGTGCCGGATATAATTGTGGTCATAGGGTTTTCCGTTGAGCGTAGCCGACTGGATGTACACGTTCTGCTTGCTGTTATTCTTGGCTTCCACGGTAAACTTCTTGCCGTTCTCCAGCGTGACGGTGGCTTTCTGGAACACCGGGCTCCCGATGACATATTGATCGGTGCCGGGGCACACGCTGTAGATGCCTAGGGCGCTCAGCACGTACCACGAAGATGTCTGGCCCTGGTCTTCATCGCCGGGGTAGCCATTCTCGGTGGAGTTGTACAGGCGGTCCATCACCATGCGTACTTTCTCTTGTGATTTCCAAGGCTCTCCGCCATAATTATAAAGGTACGGCATGTGCTGGATGGGCTGGTTTCCGTGGGCGTACTGACCCATGTTGGCCATCACCATCTCGGTCATCTCGTGGATCATACGACCGTAGGAACCCACTTTCACGGTGTTGGGCACACTGAACACCGAGTCCAGTTTAGCCGTGAACCGCTTTTCGCCGCCCATCAGTTTGATTAGCCCTTGGATATCCTGGAACACCGACCACTGCCAGTGCCAGGCGTTACCCTCGGTGAACGGTCCGCCCCACTCCACCGGATCGAAATTGGGAAGCCACTCGCCGTTTTCTTTTCTTCCGCGCATGAACCCAGTGCTGGGGTCATACACGTTTTTGTAGTTGTACATATTCCGGGCGAAAAGCTGCTCATAAAAGGAGTTCCCCGTGAGTTTGGCCAGTTGGTAGCCGCAGAAATCGTCATAGGCATATTCCAGGGTTTTTGCGGTGGCCTCTCCGTGCCGCGGCATAGAAACATAACCTAGCGTGTAGTAGTCTTTCCAACCTTCGCGTCCGTTGGCAGGTCCCCAGGGGCCTTTGTTCGTGGCTTCGTGGTAATAGGCGTCCAAGGCACGTTTGGGGTCAAAGGTGCGGATGTTCTTCACCCAGGCATCGGTGAGCAGCGAAATGGCATGATTACCGATCATGCTGCCCGCCTCGCCAGGAAATGACCAAGACGGCAACCAACCACACTGGTCTTTGGCATCCAGCAGGGCCACCATGTAGCGCCCGTGCATGGTGGGGTGCAGGATAGAATTTAGCGGAAACTGAGCCCGAAAGGTGTCCCAGAAACCGGTATCGGTGTACATGTAACCTTCGTGCACTTTGCCGTCATACGGGCTGAAATAGTAAGGCTTGCCGTCTTTGTCGTATTCGAAAAACTGGCGCGAAAACAAACTGGCCCGGAAGAAGCAGGAATAAAACGTGGCTTTCTCTTCTTCGGTACCGCCCTCTACCATCACGCGGCTCAGGTGCTTGTTCCAAACTGCCTCAGCGGCGGCTTTGGTGTCTTCCAGTTTCTTGTGCTTGCCCAATTCTCGGCTCAAGGTAAGTTCAGCTTGTTCCGGGCTGATGTACGAAGAGGCCACTTTCGCCTGCACTTTTTCCCCGTCCTTGAACTGCACGTAAGCCCCTATTCCCTGCCCTTCGCCGGACAAGTTGCCCGCGGAGATTTTGCCTTCCTTGTTTTCCCAAGTTCCCTGGTTGATGAACGGTTTGTCAAAAACGATCACGAAATAGCTTTTAAAATTGTCCTTCAGGCCCCGGCCGTTGTGTACGTACCCGATGATCTTGCGCTCCTTGGGGATGATCTTCACCATGCTGGCGCCGGTGTACCCATCCAGCACGATGTAAGAACCTTCTGTTTTCGGAAACGAGAAACGAGCGTGTACTCCGCGCTCCGTAGGAGACATTTCAGTAGTGATGTTGTTGTCCAGCTTTACTTTGTAGTAATGCGGTTTCGCAACTTCGTTGGCGTGGCTGAACTGGGTGGCTCGTTTGTCTTCATGTACCTCCAGTTTCCCGATCACCGGCATCAGGGAGAACACCGCGTAGTCATTAGACCAGGAGCTGCACTGGTGCGCCTGCTGAAATCCTCTGATGGTGTTTTTAGAGTATTGATACTTCCACCCATCGCCGTTTTGGCCGGTCTGGGGGGTCCAGGTGTGCATGGCAAACGGCAGCGCAGTGGTGGGATACGTGTTTCCGCGGGTTAAATCAAACGACGAGTTGGTACCCTGCAAGGTGTTCACATACTGTACCAGGCTGGGCGTACCGGCGTAGAGCGGGGCGCTGCAAAGCCAAAGAAAGAGAAAGAAAAAGAAAAAGGATCTTAGTTTCATTGGTGTTTTCAATAAAGAATATAGAAAGCGTAAGCGAAATCAGGATTGAGCCAAACTGTTTTCCAATCAGTTTTCAGAAAACACTCCGAAAACCGTTAAAGAAGCAGCGCTAGGTTATCAAGAACTCAGGTCAGGAGGTGTCAGAAAAGAACTACTCCAGACTATAGCGGTGTTATTCGATTGCCTCCATTGTGGACACCCACTGGTTCTCCACGCCCCAGGTTTTCTCCGGGGTGCTGGAAGCCACAATCGTCAGGTTCCCGCCCCTGGTGATTTCCTCGTGGGTGAGCCAGTTGCGGGTCAGTTTCTCGCCGTTCAGGTACGCTTCTTTCACGTAGCAGGCCTTCGCCGAGAAGTCTTTGACCTGAATGGAAAAGCTCTTGCCACCCGGCCAGTTGAACGCCACCTTTTCAAACAGGGGAACGTGCAGGTAGTACACCGGCCAGCCCACGGCGGCGGGGTACACGCCAGTCGCGGCGAACACAAACCACGAGGACATGGCACCGGCGTCATCATCCATGGTTCTGAGGTAAGCGGCCGGTTGGTTTTTGAAGATGGGTCCCACGTAAGAACCTATGCCCCGGCTGTTGTCATTGAAGTAATGCTGCACCACGGTATCTACCGCTAGTTTGTGCATCAGGGCTTGGGCTTTCCAAGGTTCAGAAGAGGCATTGTACAGTGCGGGCACCTGTAAATCTGGCTCGTTGGCTCGGTTAAACAAATCCCTCCCGAAGAACTCATCCAGTTGCTGCACAAAGGCCGCCTCGCCCCCAGTTAACCCAATCAAGCCTTTCACGTCAAACGGCACCGACCACCGGTACTGCCACACCGTGCCCTGGTACATGCCCCTCACCGACATTCTATCCACATCGGGCCGGGTAAGGTCTTTAAAGTCTTTGTTCCAGTAGGTCTTATATTCCAACGCTTTCTGCCGGTACTTCTCACTCAAGTCTTTTTGGTTCAGCTCTGCCAGAATCTGCGACAAAGCCCAGGCGTCATAAGAGGATTCCAAGGCTTTGTCAGGGTGCCCGTAATCTAGATTTTTTACTTCCTGTACCAGCGAGTCACAGATGGATTGGAAGTTTATTGCATATCCTTTCCGGTAGGCATCTAGGAGCACCACAATGGCGTGTTCGGTTCGCACGGTATTGGAAGGCTCGTGCGCCGTGGCGTAGTCTTTCTTGCCATAGCGGTACAGGTTGGCAATGGACGCAGCAATGTTCCGGAACTGGTCTGGATACACCAATGACAGCAAAGGAAGCTGGGTTTTGTAATTGTCCCAGATAGACCAACCGTTGTACAATTCTGCCTGAAAAGTTTGCCGTGTACCATCCGTGGCCCGGTACGCACCATCGCTCTCAGACACGACATAAGGCGACTGCAACGTACGGTACAGTAAGGAGTAAAAAAGCTTCTCTCTTTCCTTGTCACCTTTCACCTGGATTTGGCCCAGCACCTGATTCCAGTCTTGGGCGCTTTTCTGCTTGATTTCCTCAAAAGAGCCGGTTTCCAGGGAAGCCTTGGCATAGGAAACATCCACCGAGGAAAAGCCAATCTCCACTTCAGCCGTTTTCAGGTCGGCGGGTAAGATGGCAATGAGTTGATGCTTGCCTGCTTGGGACCATTGTACCGGCTGCCGGAATCTGAGGAAGTAATACAGCCGATAAGTGCCCGCGCTACAGGTGGTTTTAGAATCGATCCAGCCGCTCACCGAGGAATCATCCACCGTATGTTCTTCCGCCACGAAACGGTTCACGAAGGCATGGCTCAGATCCAGGTAAACACCCTTCTCCCCGGCCGGAAACTGGTATCGCTGCAGCCCTGACTTTTTGTAAACTGACATCTCGGCTTTGATTTGGTTGGAGAAACCCACTTGGTAAAACCCTGGACCGGCTGCTTCTGATACTTTGGTGAGCGTAGAGGCCTTGGGATCTTTTCCCAGGAAGGGTTTGATAAGGATATTTCCGCCGCTGCCCTCGCACCCAACTCCCTCAAACCGGTTCATGGTAAAGCCTAAAAACGTTTTAGCAAGATATTCATAGCCCAAGTGGGTAGAGGGATACGTCTGCGGTCCTATGCTCATCATACTGAATGGATAAGAGGCTGCCGGAGATAATTGACCATGGTCACCAGAAGAGCCCAGAAAGACATTCACCAGTTCTGTTTTAGAGCCGTTTTGCTTGAAAGGCATAGAAAACGGGAAACCTTTCTCCGTCTTTTGAACAGAGCAGGAACAGAAGAGAAACAGTAAAAAACAAATCGTCAGAAGTTTCATTCTACCTCCTGGGGTTGGTAAAGGGAATGTTTTTCAACCTTCAACTACATCAATGGGAAGTAGCCTTTTCAGCTTACTTTCAAGAAATAGCCTGTTTTTAAAAGCTTTAGTTCACTGGTGATTCTTCTGCTTACAGCATAGGATTCTGAGCGTATTGTTGCCATAACTCATCCACTGTTTTGCCTGTCAGTTTTACCCATAGTTCAGGAGTGTAGGTGTTTCTCCGCAGAGCAGAATCCAAATTGTCTACTATCTTGGGGTTCTTGTTCTTTTCTAACCAAGCCAAAAAACGACCAGTGATGCGGTAACTGTTAGTATAATGGTGTTGGGAATTGAACGGAGTCAAAGACCAGCCTCCGCCGGCATTGTCCACCCCAAATTTATAGCGCACATAATCCGTGATACCTTCGGTAAGCCAACCTGGCCCGGCCCCATGGTTATAAGCCTGCACCAGGTGGAATACTTCATGCGTGACTACATCAATGTCATTAGGGTGTTGCAGCATCCAAAGCGGACTGTACCGGATAATGCCGTCACTGGCTGCCGCTACGCCTTGGTAGGCGGGATCGATGATGAAAGTGACCTTCTTGGTGGTATTTGGGTTGAACCGGGCTGCTTCCTGGGGGTACACTTTGAAGAAGGCATCCATCATCCGGTTTTTGATCTGTTCGCCCTCCTGCGCGAAAGCTAGGTCCCTGTTATAGAAAATAAGCGTGTAAGGGCCTTTAGTGACAGAATCCTTGCTTATGTAGGCACCTATGTACTTCCAATCATCAATGCGGGCAATGTTCTTTCCCGATTGCCCAGCCTGCGCGCAAGCGGTAGTCAGAGCACCAACAAACAGCAAAGAACCAATGAGTAAACGTTTCATATGAATCAGGAGAACTGGAGATTAAACTAGTTTTATTTACTTAAGACCTTTACAGCTTCTTCCTTATCTGGCAGGATGCCCTTCCAGGAACTGGCCGCCCCTATTAGCGCAGACTCCTCCCCCAACTCGGCCACCCGAATAGAGATAGACAAAGCCGTGTCTTGCAAGTGCTTCCCCAGTTCTTCAGAGAACAGATGGTAGGCTTTAGAGATGTTGCCGCCAATCACCACCATAACCGTGTCTAGGGGCTTCACCACCGTTTTAATGAATTCGGCCAGATTTCGCCCAAACTCAACAAAAACGGTTTGCACGGTTTGGTTTTGCGGGGCCAGATCCGCCAGCTCTTTTACACCTTTTACCTCTTGGCCAGTGAGTTCATGGAACCGGTTTACAAACCAGCGCGTAGAGAGGTAATCCTCCGCTATGCCTTCTTTAAAGGGGGAATTCCACAGATCTGCGTCCTCCACTTTCCCGTGGTGGCACCAGGCAGAACCCAAGCCGGTGCCTAAAGTTAGACCCAGTACTTGTTCTACGCCCTGGGCGGCGCCGCAGAAAACCTCGCCCAGTAGAAAACATTCGGCATCGTTCAGAAACCGGATGTCGTTTACCTGCACCAAAAGCTTTTCTGCCAATAATTCCTTTACATTGAGTTTGTAGAGGATGTCATATTTGTTCTGGTCTTTGATGAGCGAAACCCCGTTGGGGTAATCAAATGGACCAGGCATGGCAATTCCTATTTTACGGGAGGAAATACCGTCATATTTCTGGGCTTGCTGAATGACTTCACACCAGTTGTCAATAATCTCAGCCACTGTTCCTTGGGTGTCTATTTCCTTTCGCACGTAGCTCCCAGACACAAGGGAACTCGTTTCCATATCTACCAAGGCCGCGGAGATGTGTGAACCTCCCACGTCAATTCCCACTACTGTTGCATGATTCATAGATGATGATTTTGAATCTGATGAAAGCCATGTTCTGGTCATAAACACCTTTCCGCTGACTTACTAAGACAAATTGCTATTCTTTTGATTTTGCCTGTTTCCTTTCTGAGGAGAAAGGAAACAGGCCCATATTATTTCCCGTTCTGAGTGACGTATTGCGGTTTCGAGAAAGAGTAAGGAAATGCGCTCTCTTCGGTTCCGCGTTTGGTGTTGGGCTTGTCGCCCATATCAAACCGGAGCTTGGCGCCTTTCATCAGCTCAAAGTGGCCCACCCAGTTCTTCTCGTGCTTTTTGCCGTTGAGTTTCAGGTCCTGCACATACAGGTTCTCCTGGCTATTGTTAGGGGCCTCAATCTCCACTTTCTTGCCGTTCTCCAGCTCCAAAGTCATCTTGGGGAAAAGCGGCGCGCCAAGCACGTACTGGTCGGTGCCGGGGCAAACCGGGTAGAAGCCCATGGCGCTGAACACGTACCAGGCCGAGGTCTGGCCGTTGTCCTCATCACCACAGTAGCCGTCAGGAGTGGGTTTGTACATGCGGTTCATGGTCTCACGCGCCCAATATTGGGTTTTCCAGGGCTCCCCGGCGAAATTGTACAAGTACGTCATGTGCTGGATGGGCTGGTTGCCGTGCGCGTACTGGCCCATGTTGGCGATCTGCATCTCCCGGATTTCGTGGATCACGCCGCCGTAGTAAGAGTCATCAAACACCGGCGGTAACGTGAACACTGAGTCCAGTTTCTTCACGAAGTTCTGCTTTCCGCCCATCAGGTCAATGAGGCCCTGCACGTCATGGAACACACTCCAGGAGTAATGCCAGCTGTTGCCTTCGGTGAAAGCGTCGCCCCATTTGAAGGGGTTGAACGGGGCCTGGAACCTGCCGTCCTTGTTCTTGCCGCGCATCAGGCCAGTGGCTGGGTCATAGAGGTTACGGTAGTTCTGGCTACGCTTGGCGTACAAGTCGATCTCGGCCTGCGGTCTTTTTAGGGCCTTTGCCAACTGGTAGATGGCGAAATCATCATAGGCGTACTCCAGGGTACGGGCGGCGTTTTCGTTGATGTTCACGTCGTAAGGCACGTACCCCAGTTTGTTGTAGTAGTCCACGCCTTTCCGGCCGATGGCGGTGATGGGTCCTTCGTTGTTGGCCCCGTGTACTAAGGCTTCGTAAAGTTTCTCTATATCATAGCCGCGCAGACCTTTCATGTAGGCATCGGCCACCACTGAGGCCGAGTTGTTCCCGATCATGATGTCTGAATAACCCGGGCTGGACCACTCAGGCAACCAACCGCCTTCTTTGTAATCGTTGATCAAACCTTCCTGCATCTCTTTATTAATGGCAGGGTACATGAGGTTCAGGAAAGGGTACAAGGCCCGGAACGTGTCCCAAAAACCAGTTCCCGCAAAACGGTAGCCGTCGTGCACTTTTCCGGTGTAGGGACTGTAATGTACAGCTTTGTTGGCTGCGTTCAACTCATACATTTTGTGCGGAAAGAACAGCGTGCGGTAGAGGCAGGAGTAGAAGGTGCGCTGCTGCTCCTCGGTGCCTCCTTCCACTTTGATGCGGCCCAGGGTCTTTTCCCATCGCTCGCGGGCCTTGGCCATGGTAGCGTCAAAATTGTCTTGGGCCAACTCCCGGCTCAGGTTCAGCTCGGCCTGCTCGGGACTGATGAAGGAGGAAGCGACCTTCAGGTTTACTTTTTCGCCTTTGCTGGTCTTGAAACCAATCACTGCACCCGAATGGTTAGCCGTCAGTTCCAGGGAATCCCCGCCAGTGAGTTTGTTTCCGCGGAAGGTGCGGGCCAGGGCGAACGGCTTGTCCACGTAGATGACGAAGTGGTTCTTGAACTCTTTCAATGGCCCCCTCGCGTGCTTGGTGGTGTAGCCCACGATCTTCCGCTCTTTCGGCAGCACCTTCACGTAAGAGCCCCTGTCCAGCGCATCGATAACGATGAAGGAGCTGTCAGACTTGGGGTAGGTGAACCGGAACTGGGCGGCGCGCTCGGTGGGCGTAAGCTCAGCGGTCACGTCGTGGTCGGCTAGGTAGACGCCATAGTAGTAGGGCTTGGCCGTCTCGGACTTATGGGAGTACCAGCTGGCCCTTCCGTCCTGATCGAACTTCATCTTGCCCGTCACCGGCATGAGCACGAACTGGCCGTAGTCATTCATCCAGGGCGAGGGTTGGTGCGTCTGCTTGAAGCCCCTGATCTTGTCGGCGGCGTAGGTGTAGGCCCAGCCGTTGCCCATGGTGCCGGTCTGCGGGGTCCAGAGGTTCATGCCCCAGGGCACCGCCACCGCCGGGTAGGTGTTCCCGTTGGAGAGCTCGGGCTTGGAGTCCGTGCCCATCAAGGGGTTCACCAGATCTACCGGTGATAATTCTGCTTTTTTAGAAACCTGAGCGGAAGAGAAAAACGGTACGCTTACTAGAATCCAAATGAAGAGTTTTTTCATTTACAAGGAACTTTTAATATTGCCAGATGGCTTGAATTGATGATTTGCAGAAAACAGCCTTTGAGCTTTCGCATCAGGAAGGAACCCCATTACCAAGGAAGTTCTAGGTACTCCGGCGTTTTAAGGCTGTTTTCTGCAAACGGTTGCTAAATCATTTTAAAAGGTAATATACTTCTATCGTTGCACGTTCCAGAGGGAAGCTCTTAAACCCAGTTCAAAACTCCCCTTCACTCCGGTCAGACTATTCAAAGCCGAAGACCCCGTGGTGTACATGCCGGTAAGTGCCAGCCTCTTTTTCACATTGGCCCCGAAACCAAAAGTCACGTTCTTAGAGCTGTGATACATCCCAAACACATTAAACTGGTTGTCCACAAACGTCAGGTTGGCACCGGCATCTATCAGGTCATCAAATCCTTTTACTCCGCGGTAGACCACTTTAGGCTCTACTCCTACACTTGAACCTAGGGCAAGCTTGTAGCTGGCGGCGGCAAAGTAGGTGGAACGGTTAACGGTGTTGTTCTCATTCAACCCCTTGTCCAGAAAAGCCCTAAGATTGGGAAAAGAGCCCTGAATCGTGAGTTTGGAATCTGTGTAGGCCACGCCAACTTCGCCCTCTACATAAGGTTTCTGGTCATTGAATCTGGCCACGGTGTTGTCATCTACATCTCCCACAATTTCATCCATATCTATCTGCTCATTCACCACGCCCGCAGACAACCCGAAATGTAATTGACGGGTGCTCTGGTTTAGTGGCAGATGGTAGGAATAGGTAGCCATGGCTCTGGATCTTTTGATCAACCCCTCTTTGGTTTGCCCTACGTTAACCCCCAAACCCACTTTGTTGCTAAGGCCGTAGTCAGCAGTGATGGCCTGGGTAGTAGGAGACTCAGAGATGCTACCCCATTGGTTGCGGTAGTGCAGGTTCAATCTCAGTCCCTCATTCACTCCTGCCATGGCTGGGTTTGCCAGGTACTGGTTCTGAAAATAGATCGCTCTTAGCGGATTGATTTGGGCGGCAGCTTCTTTTACCTGCGCCAAGCAGCAGAAGGCAAGTAGCAGTAAAGGCAGCCCTTTTTTCATGGTATACGTCTTTTTCATATGACTTGAAGTTTTTAATCACGAATAATGGTTAGGGCACCTTTTGCAGGAGAAAGACCTGAACCTAAGTCAATCACATAGTAGTAAACTCCCTGTGCCAGGGGTGAGCCTTGGTAGGTACCATTCCAATCATTGGCATAGTTCTCCGTCTCATAGACTACTCTACCTGCGGTGTCAAAAACTTTTAATTTGCTGCCGGGGTAAGTATTGATGTTCCAGATCACCCACACATCATTTTTGCCATCTCCATTGGGAGTTAAGATATTGTTGGCTTGCAGCCCTACGCCACCTTCTACCTGCACCGTAAACTGCGCTTCTTTTGTACACCCTTCAGCAGTGCTGGCCGTTACTTTGTAGACATAACCTTGGGTTGGTTTGATAGACAGCACGTTGGTGTTTTGGCCACTGATAATGCCAGGTCCATTTGCCCAAGTATAGGTATAGCCTTCTTCTCCGGTAACGGTTAGTTGAATAGTCTCCCCTCTAGGCACTTTCCCTGTACGGTCCGCTTCAATGCCCATGCTTAGTTCATAAGAGGTGATTTTGAAGGTTCTGGTGAACGTGTCAGTACCATTGTTCAGGGTGCCACCATTGTCTTTCACTGTTACTGTCACGGTAGCCTCTCCTGGTTGGCCTTGCACTAACTTGTAGGTAAGTGTTGCTTTGCCGTTCTCCACGGTGCTCACAGACAGATCACTGAAGAGCGCACTTCTGTTGGTGGAAACGGAAAGCGTAAGCTGTTGCCCTGGCTCAGAAGCTAAACCTTCTAAAGGAATGGTATAGGCGTCTACCACATTACAGCTTCTCTGATCAGCGATGGCTGCCATAGTAGGTGCCTGGTTGGAGCCGTTGGTGATGGTTTCAACCACAGAAGAATAAGGTGCACTGATCCCTGACGATTGGCTGTAAGCGTTTACAGGCCGAACTCTGTAGTAATAGCGGGTAGCCAGTCTAAGCCCTGCATCGGTATAGGTGGTTACATCTGCCGCTACGGTTTGAATTAAAGAATAGGAAGTTCCGTTGGTAGATCGCTCAATCTGGAACCCGGTTTCATTTTGTGCTCTATCTGTCCAGTCTAACTTTACCTGGGTTTCTGATAAGCTAGTTGCCACCAAGCTTTGTACTGGCAAAGGCAATCTTTCATCATACAAGGTGGTACCGCTCACAACTGGTGAATAAATAGAATTACCCGATGCGCTTATTGCTCTTACCCGATACTGATAAGTGGCCAGAACTCCTAGATTGGAATCTGTAAAAGTAGTAGCACCAGCTGCAACTGAACTTAGTCTAGTGAAAGTTACACCGTCTGTTGAACGCCAGACCTCATATCCTGTTTCATTGGAGGCCAAATCGTTCCAGTTAAGAGTAAGCGTACTTTGCGTTGCGTTTGCAATCCTTAAATCACCAGGTACAGCTGGGGCATTCTGGGGGATTCCCCAAATTTGGAACTCAGAAATCTGTATGGCATCATTGGAACCATTGTTAAGCGTAATATCAAGCTTATAGTATTTGAATGGCCTGTTATTAGAGAAGGAAAAAGATTTTTCTAATCGACGACCTGCAAAGCTTTGGTTTGCCCGTGTATCTAGAATGGTCCAATCTGTTCCATTAGTAGATCCTTGGAACGTCCAGTCTCTGGCATCTCTCTCAGGGGCATCATCACCTGAAACTATGGTATATTTGGTCACAATATCTGATGACGTAGATGATTCATACTGCACCCACAATTTTACAGGTGATGGTATACCACCGGCCAAAAACTTTGTCTGAAAATTATTGTCAATCAGTTTAGTGGAGTTTTCATTTACCTGATTTGTATTGTCTTTGGAAACAGTCAACCTTCCTACATTATCTGTTAAATCTACCATAGCACCACTATAATTTAGTGTTCTGGTGCTACTTATAACAGAATAGCTAGAATTTAGCTCCGCACCAGTAGTCCTAACCCGATAGTAGTATTTTGTATTTTGTGTTAAACCTCTATCAAAATAAAAATTTGTATTAGCCGCTGTAGTAGCTATCGTGGTAAAATTCACACCATCTAAAGAGCGCCCAACTTCAAACCCAGTTTCATTTGCACTTAAATCAGTCCAGGATAAGTAAACTTCATCACCAGCAGTAGCTAAAGCGGTCAACGCTGAAGGTGCTACAATTGCGATTCCTTCAAAGAGTCTCCACTCCCCCAGCTGGAAAGTGCCGCTCCCATTCAGAGCCGAGATATTGAGGCGGTAGTATGTATAAGGTGTAGTATTTGTGATGGCATAGCTCTTTGTTTGAATGCGTTGAGAGAAAGTCTCTCCCGTGCGCGTATCAAGCACTGTCCAATCATTGCCATTGTTGGATCCTTCTAGTGTCCAGTTTTTAGGGTCTCTCTCCGGAGCATCGTTGCCAGAGACCAGCGTATACGTTCCCGCTACCGCGGGTGTGTTCAACTGAAGACGCAGCCACTGTGAACCCGGCCAGTGTGATAGGAACTTTGAGGCTGGGTTATTATCAATTACCTTAGGCGATCCTTCCCCAGCTCCTCGCCCTCCATTATTTTCCTGTAATACGGTCAAAATACCACCTCTAGCAGTTATGTCAGGGTTTTTGACTGCCTCATAGAGTCTCCATTCGGCCAATTGGAAAGTGTTGTTCGCTTTAATGGCACTTATATTCAAGCGATAGTACCTGTAGGCGGTGGAGTTTGTAATATTGTATGTCTTGGTTAGGAAACGCTCTGGAAACATCTCTCCAGTGCGTAAGTCAAGTTCTACCCAGGTTGTACCATCATTAGATCCCTCAAACTTCCAGTCTTTGGGATCACGGTTTGGATCATCGTCTGCTGAAACAAGCGTATAGGTACCTACTATTGCTGGTTCTGTGAGTTGAAACTGCAGCCACTGCATGTTTTCAAAATGAGATAAAAATTTGGTGGCGGGATTGTTGTCAATCACTTTTGGAGAACCTTCTCTTTCGTTACGACCTGCATCATTCTCCCGAAATACCGTCAGAACCCCACCTTTTACTGTGAGATCATCCTGTGCAGCAGCTTCATTGATGACGCTGAAAAAAAACAGCGCGCAAAATGCCACCCTCACATATTGTAATATTTGTTTCATATATGTTTTTTAAGGCTATATGGAAAATCTAAATATTCTTCTTGGATCCTATTGAGTTGATGAGTAGCTAAGTCCAGGCATGGACAATCCTTTCCTGAACTTAGCCATACAGTTACCAACCAGTGTTTTGCACCAGTAGTTGGTTAATGTTCATCTCACTCTGAGGTATTGGCCACAAGTAATGCCGCTTAGTAAACACTCTTGTCTCAAAAGGCACTTTATTGTAAAAGTTGTTGATGTCTGGGGCATTGATGTCAAGAGCGTAGGTAGGTCCGTTGAAGGCTGTTTCAGCTATCTTCCATCTTCTGGCATCAAAATACCGCACGTTTTCAAAGGCAAGCTCTACTCTGCGCTCTTTCCTGATAGCTTCTCTCACAGCAGCCTGACCGGTTGGTTCCTCTAATTCGGCTGAGCCGTATTCAGGGATTCCTGCTCTATTTCTGATAAGATTGACATAAGTAAGTATATCAGGATGACCAGGGCTGTACTCATTCAAGGCCTCGGCATAGTTCAGGTAGATTTCGGCCAAGCGCAACATCACAAAAGACCTGCCACCGTTGCGCCAATCACCGGTGCTCATGTTTTTCCTAACAATGTACCCAGTGGGTGTATAGTCATTTCCTCCTCCAGAGTTCTTGCCAGAATTGCCGTTAAACCACGTTCTGGTTACAATGTTCCCGGTGTTTCTATTTAACCACAAACTATTATCATAGGTGATACCCACATAAAACCGTGGCTCTCTGTTTACCCATTGATTATAGACCTGTCTGGCCTCAGTATCATTTGGAGCCCTAAAGTTTGTAAACCCAGAGACCATATAACCTGATCTTGGGTCATCAATGGATCTTCCGTTTGCTGTGAAATAAGCATCCACAATGTGCTGGGTTGCTCCCAGCCCACCACTACCTTTCGCTTCTGCCTGTGCTCCGGCATGGAAGGGAGTCAACTCATATTGTCTTGGGTTGATACTCGCATCTACTCTGGCAAAGATTACTTCCTTGTTCCATTCATCAAGGAGCACGTCACGCGTAGAGAGATAGGGATCAAACTGCCCTTGGGCATTATTCTTCCGGTATAAATCAAAAGTACCTGGAACGTATGCATCAATAAATGCTTTGGCAGCATCAGCGGCCAATTTCCATTTGTTAACATCATACTGCTGGTTAATCAATTGTTGACCGTCTTTGTTAACCAAAGAAGCATAATCCGCATTGCCGTTGAACAATGGACTAGCTGCATACAATAATACCTGAGATTTGATTGCCTGTACATAGGACTTGGTCATGCGCCCATAATTTTGCTCAGTAGCAACATCTGGAAGATCTGCGGCCGCTGCATTGAGTTCCTCTAGCACATAGGCCACGCACTCATCATAGGTATTTCTTGGCTTTTTTAGTTCTTCAGCAGGCGCATCAACCGGAATGGATTCGTTTCCTACCAATACAACTGGCCCATATAAGCGCATCAGATAGTAGTAATACAACCCTCTTAGTGTTCTGGCCTCAGCTTTGTATCGTCTTACTAATGCTCCGTCTGCTCCGCAATCTGTGCATTGGTCTACGTTTTCAATGAACACATTTGCTCTTCTGATGCCCCGGTAGAAATTAGACCAGATGGAATTGACAAAGCCTGCAGAAGAGTCCCATGCCCCTATGTTCACGGAGTTACTTCCCACAAAGCCCCAGACATACTCTGCTTCATCAGAACCTGCGAGCCAAGGGCCTACGTTACCATCGCCGCCAAGTCCCCTTTGGCTTGCATCATCTGGAATCTGGGAGTATACATTGGCTAAGTATTGCTCTACTGTATTTCTATTCTTGAAGGTAGCCTCCAGCGTTAAACGGTCATCTGGCACCTGGTCCAGGAAATCATCATTGCAAGAGAAATTTAGGCTTGTAAGCAAACCTACAAGTATGATTGATTTTATTTTCTTCATTTTTCAGGAAATTAGAATTGGAGATTGAAGCCCAAGGAATAAACTGAGATATTAGGATATCTTGCGCCGTTTCTGGTAAGCAACTCAGGATCCCACAATTTGAAATTGCTGAAGGTTAACAGATTCACCCCTCTTAGATAAACCCGGGCGTTTCCTACACCTATTTTCCCGGAGATGGCACTTGGAATGGTGTATCCAATTTCAGCCGTTTTCAACCGCAGGAAATCTATCTCTTTTAACCACCAGCTACTGTACTGATTGTTGTTGCTGCTTCCATTGGCTCCAGAACCGTACGACAATCTTGGGTAAAATGCGTTCGGATTAGGGTTCTCTTCTGTCCAGCGGTCCAGTGCAATTTCATACAGGTTTTCTCCGCCACCATCGCCGCTGAAAGCTCTGATACTACGTCCTTCTAAAACAATGTCTGCCTCTGCCTGCCCCTGGAAGAAAAGACTGATGTCCAATCCTTTGTACCCCAGGCTTGTACCGAAACCATAGGTGAGGGCAGGCACATCCCCTTGTCCTATTTGAGAAATGTCATTGGCATCAATGCGGCCGTCTCCATTTAAATCTTTGTATCTGATGTCACCGGGCTGAATTCTACCAAACTGAACAGGAAATTGGTCGCTGTCATCAGGGGTAATGAATCCGTCTTTGTTTACATCATCCTCAAAGCTGTATAGACCTTCTGCGGTATAGCCCCAACTTGCCAATAAAGGAGATCCTCTTCTTTCCAGCCAAGGATAGAGCTGAGGTGCCTGGTCATTTTCTATGATTTTATTTCTGTTGTAAGAGAAGGTGCCTCTAAAGCCCATGGAGAAATCACCTATATTTTTGTCATAAGTAATTGTACCATCAAACCCTTTGTTTTCTACAATTCCTAAGTTACCAGAGGGTATGGAAGTAAGCCCTATATAAGCAGGTACATCTCCTCTTGTCACAAAAGCTCCTTCCCTGCGGTCTTTAAAGACATCAAAGATGATCCCTAAGCTGCTGTTGAAAGCATTAATCTCAATACCTATGTCTTGCTTACGGGCCTCTACCCAGGTAACAGCCACGCCATACGTTTGCTCCAGTATGCCACCAACCCCTGCTCTGTTTCTACCAAAGGTGTACCCTCTTATGTTGTTCCCATTACCGTCTTTATCAGTAACATTTCCTAAAAAGGCAAATCTACCTGCACCAGAGTCAGAGCCTACTTTTCCGTCGGTGTATCTCAGTTTTAAGAAATTGATGGTGTTTGCCAGGGGTTCAAAGAACCGCTCGTTGGAAACAACCCACCCCAATCCAAAAGCAGGAAAGAAGCCGTATCTATTTTCCGGGTCAAAATTTTCAGAACCATTGTATCCAATATTGACTTCGGCAAAGTACCTGTCATTGAAAGAGTAGGTAGCCCGGGCAGCTATACCTTCGGTTCTGAAAGGGATGGATTCTGTGAAATTGCCTGCAAAAGCATTAGAATAATCTGAACGGTTGCCCAAGATCAGTCCGCTTACCCGGTGCTTGTCAAAAGCCCTGTCATAATTCAAGGCCCCTTCCATGTAGAACCTTCTGTTTCCACCGTTTTCACGGCCATATGACAAGAAGTTCTGCCCAGAGAAGGTAGGAGCAGTGCCTAAGTTCAAAGTTCCATCTGGGTTTCTTGGGTTAGTTGGGTCCACAATCCAGGTATCTTCCCGCTTACTTCTTCTAATAAAGTGTTGGTTGAATGCATCAAAAGCGAACATGGCCGTAGCAGACAGCCCTGGCGTGAGAGCATCCAAACTTTGGGTTAATCTTAAGTTAGAGAATAGCTGGTTTTTGTTTTCGTTCTGATACCCCCTTAAGGCTGCATCTGCATAGGGGTTCCGGGATCCGCCGTTAGAACTTCTACCCGGCACCAATCCTCCTGGATACATCACGGGATATTCCACTGGGCTGATTTCAAGGGCCGAACTGTAGATGGTGGCGGCGTTCTCAGCTGGGTAATTTCCAGTAGCAATGTACCCCTGGATTCCTAGGTCCACTTTAGTGGATTTAGTGAGGTCCAACGTCACGTTAGAGGTGACGTTATAGCGGGTAAACCGAGTAGTGGCATTGTATTGGGCAATGGCATCTGTGTTGAACAGACCTGTTTCATCATAGTAGCCCAGAGACACATAGTATCTCGCCTGAGGGGATCCCCCGCTCACATTTAAGTTTGCGTTGCGGTTTTTGCCATAGTTTTCAAAGACCTCATTTAACCAGTTTACATCTGGGTATACAAAAGGATCCTCCCCGCTGGCGGTTCTATCAATGGTCTCCTGGCTGTACCTAGGAGTGGGAATGCTTCCGCCGGGCTCTCTTCTGGTATAGATTGCCTCATTGGTAAGGTTCATGTAATCTACTCCCCCAATTAGTTTAGGAACCTTGGTGAACTGAGTTAGCCCTTGGTTGTAATCAAACGTTACCCGTGGTTTTCCTTCTTCCCCTCTTTTGGTCATGATGAGAATTACTCCGTTTGCTCCTCTCACCCCGTACACCGCGGTGGCAGAGGCATCTTTCAAGATGGTAAAGGACTCAACATCTTGTGGGTCAATGTTATTCATAGATCGTTCCACCCCATCTACCAACACAAGGGGAGCACTGGAACCACTTAAAGAAGCAATCCCCCTGATCCAGATGTCTGCTCCGTCATAACCGGGTTGCCCGGAGCGCTGTACGCCTGTTACCCCCGCTACCCGCCCAGCCAACATAGTGCTGATGTTAGCAACCGGCTGGTCCAACTCTTTTACAGAGACAGAAGACTGAGCACCCACATTACTTATTTTACGCTGGGTTCCATAGGCAACTACCACTACCTCATCTACTTTGGTCTGGTCTTCTGCTAAGGTCACATTGAGGGTAGCTCTTCCATTGATGGCAACTTCCTGAGTGAGAAAACCTAAGTAGGATATTACCAGAGTGCTATTGCCATCAGGGGCATTTAAGGTGTAATTACCATTCACGTCGGTGATGGTTCCTAAAGAAGTACCCTTGACGCTTACGGAGGCACCTATCAAGGCTTCGCCTTTACTATCAATTACCCGTCCTTTCACTTGGAAATCAAAAACAGATCGAGTTTTAACATCTCGTTTTGTTTTCACAGGTTGACCCACTAGCTTTTTAGAGGTCTTCCCTCCATCTGCTAAAGCGGGATCTGCAGTAGTTACAATGCAGAATCCTGCCAGAATAATCTTGAGCCAAAGCACTCGATTATTCTTTGTATAACTACTCAGTAGGAATTTAAGTGGTAAATCTCGTTTCATATGGTCCTTTTTATTTTGAGTATTTCTTTCCTATAGAATGCAACCATGGCACTGGAAATATTTTTTCACCTTACCATTGGCTCTAACCTCAGACTATCTTCTAATTTCCTATCTCTTCTTAACAGAATTACTAAACCGTTTTAGCAAGTTTATAAAATGGATTTGCGCCTCTAAGAATATAATGGTGTTCTTCTCCTGATAAATAAGCAAAAATTGTAGCCTTCATTCTGAAGTTGTCTTCGTAGAATCTTAAAAAATAAAACTCAACTAAAACGTTTTAGCAAAACATTATTAAAAACACCCTAACTACAGGGCTTGAATTACAATCTGGAAATTTCAACTATTATATATTAAGACTGCCGCTTTGACAAAGCAGCGAGCAATAAGTATGGCAATGTATAGGACTCATAAACCAAGTTCCCAATAATCTTACCCCACCTTTAGAGACCACTAATTTCTTCAGGTATTTGCGTCTTTCGCAAAACTGGTACTAAATTAATGCAAACTGATACTTAATCTACATCTATTAACGAGGTTGAAAATTTTGGCAATTGGAAGCCTGTTTTTCTTCTCTTCGTTATCGATATGATAAAAGAACAAACATTATTTTTTAAAAACAAGAACATGCTCAAAATTTATTTTTCCCTTTCAGTGGTGGGAATAGGCATACCTTCACCAAAGAAGGCCAGTAAAGTGCTCATATAAGCTCTATACCGCGTTTTGAAGAGATGAGAAATAATTGCCGTATAAACCACAGAGAAAGAACAATTCAGTGGAACTTTGCAAAATTAGCAATGAAAGTAAGTTTTCCTCTCAAGAAAACCTTCCAACATGGATGTGATCATTCCTCTACTTTCTTGAAGTTTGGTCAGCTTTAAACTCTGAACAAACCTCTCTTATCTACCTTCCTGCATCTGGTCTCTTCTCATTTTCACGTTGCTAAAACAGTTTACCATTTTTAATGTTAATTTTAGAATGCTTTAGGCGTCTCTCTTACAGACGCTCATTGGCTCCCGACTCCAATTGACGATCATCACCATATCCCTGTTTTGCTTTAACCTTTCAGAAGAAGGGGCTCATATACACAAGAGAGGGTATTGTTGCAACTATCAAAAAAAATGAAAAAGAGGCTTTCAATCAGAGACATCGCTCAGCAACTCAATATTTCTATCACCACTGTCTCTTTCATTCTTAATGGGAAAGCCAAAGAAAAGCGCATCAGCGAACAGGTAACAGAGCGGGTTCTTAGATTGGTGGAGGAACTTGACTACAAGCCCAACCAAATTGCCCGCAGTCTGAGAACCGGCAAGTCAAAGATTATTTGCTTGATGGTGGAGAACATTTCTAACGACTTTTTCTCCAGTATTGCCCGCCATATTGAAGAAAATGCTTTTGACCAAGGATATAAGATCATCTATTGTAGCACAGAAAATAAGCCTGAGAAAACCAGAGAATTGATAAAAATGTTTCAGGAAAGGAATATTGACGGGTATATCATTTCTCCCCCAGAGGGCATCAAAGAAGACATTCAGTCTCTATTAGATGAAAAGTTACCCGTTGTTCTTTTTGACCGTTTGATTCCGGGCCTACTCACGAATTCTGTGATGATCGACAATTTTGATGCCACGTACAAAGCCATTCAACATCTGGTAGAACAAGGATGCCAGAACATTGCCTTCATTACGCTTGATTCATGTCAAACCCAAATGAAAGACAGGCTAGACGGTTATACCCAAGCCCTCAAAGAGCAAGGCCTGAAAACCTATGTGCTTAAAGTGGATTATGCAGCTCCCTATGCAAAGCACGTAAAAAGTATTGCTACGTTTCTAAAGAAACACAAAGCGTTTGACGCAGTTCTGTTTTCAACCAACTACTTAGCCACCAGGGGCATTGAAGCGCTTAATACCCTCAATCTGAAAATTCCTTCGGATATAAGTGTCATTGCGTTTGATGACCTGGACTTCTTTAAACTGTATCAGCCCACTATAACCGCTATCTCGCAACCGGTGGAGGAAATGTCAAAAAAGCTGATTGACATTATCTTGAGGAAACTTGAAGGTAATCTGGAAGACAATGACCGGGCGGAAGTAGTTCTTCCCACAGAATTGATTATACGTAATTCGTCTCGCCGAAATTGATGCTTATAATTTAAAGCTTTAATCATTATCCTGCCTGCATTCCCATTCCTCCGTTTCTTTGAAGTTATTATTCTCTGCTGCTTACATTATGAAATGATAACTAAGAGGACAGGAAGCACTGCTTCCCATTCTCAAATCCTGACCGGGAGAATAAGAATGCAATAGTCTACTGGAGCTTTTTTGTTAGGCCGCCATACATTGGCTGTTTTAAGCTTATCTTCAGGAAAGAAGCCCTAAAACAGCAAATGAATCAAGGATGAAACCCTAAAGTATCTTCCGCTTAGGACGCGTAGTAATACGTAGTTGCTTTTACTCAAATTTTCAGAGTTCCTAAACCTGTTGTACATTTGGTTTAGAAGGATTAACCAGACTGGCCTGTCTTAAAAGTTGTATTTATTTCTGTAGGGCTGGTAAGGGATCAAAACAGAATAGCGATTTATCTGTTATGCCTTTCGCTTACTAACTGACCCAATAGTCATCTAGAGATTGCCCCTATGGAAAAAAAGCAGGCCCCCATCAGCTTCAACCTTGATAAAAACTATGATTCAGAGTTCTGCGGTAGTATTCCGTTGCATTTAGTAAACCTGATTCAGCCGCACGGCGCGTTGCTTACCTTAGATTACTCCAATCTACAGATAGTGCAGGTAAGTGAGAATGTGGAGCAACTGCTAGGTATTCCTGCGTCAGATATCTTAGACCAACCTATTGCCAGTTTTTTGCCGGCCGCACAGTTTGAAGACATCAGGGTAAAAGTACAGAAACAGAACAGCCAGGTTAAGATCCCTTTTAACATCACTTTTCTGGTACAAGGCCAAGAGACTTCGTTTACCGCCCTGGTGCACCCCAGAGAAGAGTATGTCCTGATTGAGCTGGAAAATAACCGGGACACTTCTCCCCAGAATTCTTTTCTGGAACTATATCAGCAGATCAAATACCTTACCTCACTCCTGAAGCAGGCAGGCAGTGTGCATGAAATTGTCCAGATAACGGTAGAGGAAATAAAGAAAATGACCGGGTTTGACCGGGTGTTGGCGTATCAGTTTGACCCGCAGTGGAACGGTATTGTGATTGGGCAAGCCAAGGAAGAAGACATGGACGACTACATGGACCTTCGTTTTCCGGCGTCAGATGTGCCCAAGCAATCCCGTGATTTGTATTTCAGCAATCCGTACCGCCTCATACCTACCCGTTCTTACACGCCGGTTCGGTTAATGCCGCTCATCAACCCGTTGACCTTGCAGTTCACAGATCTGTCTGACTGTAATTTGAGAAGCGTGGCCTCGGTGCATTTAGAGTATCTGGCCAATTTGCAAATCATGGCGTCCATGTCTTTGCCGCTCATCATTGACAACAAACTGTGGGGGCTTATTTCCTGCCACCATAAATCGCCTATGAACCCCAGCTATGAACTAAGGTCGGCGCTGGAATTATTGTCGGGCATTGTCTCGGCGCAGTTGGCGGCCAAAGAACGGGAGCAAGCCATTGAACTCAGGGCCAGGCTGCGGGGCATGCACGCGCAGATTCTAGAACAGCTCTACACCAACCACAGCCTGCCAGACGGCCTGCTGTCTGGTTCCACCAACCTGCTGCACCTTTTCCACCTCACGGGGGCGGCGGTGTTGCTGGAGGGAGGCGTCTGGACCAGCGGGGCCACCCCTTCTGAACAAGACCTGAAGGAACTGGTTTTTTGGCTCAGAAGAAACAAAATAGATAAAATCTATACCACTGACACCCTGCCTATCCACTACATGCGATCACAGGAGTACAAAGACCTGGCCAGCGGCCTAATTGTGCTTCCTATCAACTCAGAGCAGGGCGAATATATTCTGGGTTTTAGGCCAGAGGTGTTGCAAACCGTAAGTTGGGGCGGTAACCCGAACCAGGCCATTCAGATGGAGCCCGATGGAAAGAACTACCACCCCCGCAATTCTTTTGCCACTTACCAGGAAACGGTGAAGCACACTTCCTTGCCTTGGCTGGAAGAGGAAATAGCCGCCGCTGAGGCGTTTCGCAGTGCTGTCCTGGAAAAAATTATCAAGGAAAGATATTAAGGCACGTTCTTCCGCAGTTTTATCATAGACAGCATCATATCATCAGTACCAATGCCAAGTTCAAAACAGCCAGTCACTCTCCCTAAAACAGACCACTATCTGGTAGGAATTGGGGCATCTGCGGGTGGATTAGAGGCTATTCATAAGTTGTTTGACCATTTCCCTAACAACTCCACGTTTTCGTTTGTCATTATCCAGCACCTCTCGCCAGACCACAAAAGCTTAATGGCGGAATTGCTTTCCAAGCACACCCAAATGCGGGTGCAGGAAGCCGAAGATGACATGATCACGCGCCCCAACTGCATTTACGTGCTGCCCAGCGGCAAGCAACTGACCTTGAAAAATGGACGGTTGAAGTTGGTAAACCAAATCAGAAACCGGGAGCCCAACTTCGCCATTGATGTTTTCTTTGAGTCACTGGCCAAAGACCGCGGCAGGTACGCCATTGGTTTGGTATTATCCGGCACCGGCACAGACGGAACCAAAGGCGTGAAGATGATCAAAGCGGCGGGCGGCATGGTGATGGTGCAGGACCCGGCCTCGGCTAAATTTGACGGTATGCCCCGCAGTGCTATAGAGACTGGTGCCGTTGATTTTGTTTTTCCTCCGGAAAACATGCCCCATGAGATTCTGGAATACACGCGCCAGATTCCGTTGGTGCAGTCGCTCATAGAACAGGAAACGGGCATTGAAAACGATGAGGTGCTACAGGAAATTCTGGACCTGATCTGTACCCATACCCAAACCAATTTCAAGAGCTACAAACAGGGCACCATCTATAGGCGCATTAAAAAACGCATAAATGCGGTGAAAGTGGACACCCTGCCAGAATACCTGAACTACATCCATGAGAACCCCTCCGAGATCAAACAACTCTGCCAGGAGTTCCTGATTGGCGTGACCCGGTTCTTTCGCGACCCCGAGGCGTTTGAGGCATTGCAAGAGGATATTATTCCCGAGATTATCGCCCACACTCCAGAAGAAGAAACCATTAAGGTGTGGGTAACCGCCTGTAGTACAGGGGAAGAAGTGTATTCCATAGCCATGCTGTTTCAGGAGTGTTTTCAGAAAATTGGCCGTGAAACCCGCGTGAAACTCTTCGCTACTGATGTAGACCAACGCGCCATTCGGCAGGCGTCTAAGGGCATTTATCCGGCGTCTATTGCCAAAGATGTGTCTGAGAAACGGCTGCAGCAGTTCTTCCACCATAAAAACAACAAATACACCATCAAGGAAGACATTAGGAAACTGGTGGTGTTCGCGCAGCATGATTTGCAGAAAGATCCGCCCTTCAGCCGGATAGATTTGATCACCTGCCGCAACATGCTCATCTACCTGAACCCTGATTTGCAGAAGAAGGTGATGTCGGTGTTTCCGTACGCTCTAAAATTGAAGGGATATTTGTTTCTGGGGCCCAGCGAACATATTGGCGACCTCAAATACAATTTCACGGAGAAAAACCGCAAGTGGAAGATTTTCCAGAAAACCCAGGAAACCAAAGGCGTGCAGCATACCTACGGGGTGAGCCACCACACCCGCGTGCCTGCCGAGAACAGTCAGCCTACGTACCGGAACGCGCAGGCGCTGCGTTACAATGAGCTGTTTCTGGATGCAGTAGCCGAGGATCTGAAAATGACCGGCCTCTACATTGACGACAATTACCAGCTTTTGCACGGCATAGGCGATTTCAACCGTTTCCTGAAATTACCCGAAAAACGCCTGCAACTGAACTTGCTGGAGATGGTACCTAAGGAGCTGGCCGTCACATTGAGCGTAGATATCAGAAAAGTGCTCAAAAACCAGAAAACCGTGTCCAGGCAGGTGATGGTGAGTTTGGGTTCTAAAAACCAGTTGGTGCAGTTGACGGTGAAAGCCATTTCCATGGAGCCAGATTCGCCCAAGGTGCTGTTGGTGCTGCTCCAGGAAATGGGGAAAGTTAGCCCCACGCTTAAGAATCTGCAGCCTTCGTTGGTCTCTCCCTCAGACACCGAGTATTTCCAGCAGCTTTCCATTTTGGAGGCCGAACTTAAAGAAGCCCGCGAAAGCCTGCACCTGACCGTTCAGGATTTGAGCACCTCCAACGAAGAACTGCAGTCTACCAATGAGGAGCTCATGTCTTCCAACGAGGAGCTGCAAAGTTCCAATGAAGAAATGCAGTCCCTCAACGAGGAACTGCACACGGTCAACTCAGAACACCAGCTCAAGATCAAAGAACTGCAGGAACTCAATGAAGACCTGGACAACTATATCAGGAGCTCCAACATCGGGCAGCTTTTCCTGGACCAGAAGTTGGTTATCAGGAAGTTCACGCCCATTGTCATGCAGTTGATCAACATCATTGACTTAGACCTGGGCCGCCCTATTCACCATTTATCGCATAATTTCAAGTACACCCGCTGGCTGGAAGACATCCAGAAGGTGAACAACACCTCCGTGGAGATTGAGCAGGAACTGGAAACTAATGATGGAAGATGCTTCCTGATGCGCATTATCCCCTACCTGAAACACGACGGCAACAAAGACGGCGTGGTGCTCAGCTTTGTGGAAGTCACCACCTTGAAAACCCTCAGCAACGTAGTGCAGGGCGTGCTCAACAGCTCGCTCAACAACATCATGGCGTTTCAGGCGGTGCGCAACGCAGAGAAGGAGATTGTGGATTTCCAGTGGACCTTGCTTAACAAGCAGGCCGAGCAGTTGATGGGCAAGTCACAGGCGCAGCTTCTGCACCAGAGCATTCTGCCAGAAATGCCTTTCCTGAAGAAAACCGGCCTGTATAAGAAGTTTGTGCAGGTAGTGGAATCCGGCGAGCCCCTGCATGTGGAGCAAAGCCTGGAAATGCACGGGCAACGCCGCTGGTTTGAGCTAGCCACCGCCAAAATGGGCGATGGTCTTACCCTCACCATGGGCGATATTACCGACAAGCGGGAAAGCGAAGAGAAAATTCTGCTGGCCTACGAAGACCTGAAACGCGCCGAGGAAGACCTTATCAAGCTCAACAACCAACTGGAAATCAAAGTCGCCGACCGCACCCAGCAACTTTCTGCCAGTCAGGAGCGTTTCCGGTTGGTTTCCATGGCCACCAATGATGTGGTCTGGGACTGGAACCTCATCACCAATGAACTATGGTGGAGCGATACCCTTAAACCCATTTTAGGCTATGAGCCCGAAGAAATGGGCAAAGGCATTAACGCTTGGTTCACCAAAATTCATCCCGAAGACAAGCAACGGGTAATCAAAGGCATTAATGAGGCCATTAACAAAGGCGAAGATCAATGGGTGGAGGAATTCAGGCTCACCCGCGCCGATGGTTCCTATGCCCCGGTGTACAACCGCGCCTACATTCTGCACAATGAGTACCAGGTGCCGCACCGCGTGCTGGGTTCCTTCATTGACTTGTCTGACCTCAAAGACACGCAGTTGAAACTCAAGGACACCAACGCCCACTTGCTGCGGGTGATTGATGACCTGGACAATTTCGTGTACACCGCCTCCCATGACCTCAAAGCGCCCATCCATAACATTGAAGCCCTTTTGCGGGAGCTGCAGGTAGAACTACCCAACAGTGCCATGGAGATGGTAGATGCCCAGCAGATCATGAACATGATGCAAGGCGCCGTAGAACGCTTCAAGAAAACCATTGGCAATCTCACAGAGATCACCAAACTCCAGAACGACCATAGCACTGAGGTGAGCACCATTGATGTAGCCCGCCTGGTACAAGACGTTGCGCTGGATCTGGAAACCATGATGAAGGAAGCCCACGCCGAACTGGAACTGGAAGTGGACAAATGCCCGGTGATTACTTTCTCTGAGAAGAACCTGCGCAGTATTGTCTACAACCTGGTTTCCAACGCCATTAAATACCGCCACCCAGACCGCGCGCCCAAAGTGACTTTAACGTGCAGCGTGGAAAAGGAATACAACGTGCTCACTGTTCAGGACAATGGCTTAGGACTAAACCCCGAACAACAGGAACACCTGTTTACCATGTTCCAACGCTTCCATGATCACGTGGAAGGCACCGGCATTGGCCTGTACATGGTCAAGAAAATCCTAAACAATGCCGGCGGTAAAATAGAAGTAGAAAGCCAAGTAGGAGAAGGAACCGCTTTCAAGGTGTTTTTCAGAAAATAGCCCAGAATCACAGCAAACCAACCATTAGCATAAAAGCCGAGTTTTGGCGCTGCTTTCCAGAAAAAAGCACCAAAACTCGGCTTTTATGTTTTCTGATATCGTGGGGGACAGGTCGCGACCTGTCCGTACATTTTTTGGAAAACAGCATGGAAAATGGCAATGATAAGGGATTGCTTTCAGCTACTTTAATAGTTCGGGCTTACAATTCCGGAAGGGCAAAGGCAAGTATGTACGGACAGGTCGCGACCTGTCCCCACGGTACCACAAGCAGTGCTTATTTTCCTCCGTTTCGGTAAATCCTGACGGGGAACAGGCGGTAATCATTGAGGTTAATGGCATATAGAAACCCTTCCCAATGGATAACAGGCACCACGCCGGTAGGCTGAATACCATTGTTGTTGGGAATGGTGACCAACGCATTGCCCACATAGGATGCATCTTTCAAGCCCACCCGCAGAGCCAGATGGTTCTGGAAGGCTTCTTTCTGGTCTTTGGAAGAAGTAAAACCCACCTCTTTGGGTACCAGTTCCTCAGCTTTTCCTTGGGTGTAATACGTGACTTTCTCTACCGTATTGATGGAAATATCGGGTACATAGAGCCGGGGAACGGTGGTTTTGGCTTCGCCTGCGTTATAGAACTTAACGGTATTGGTGATGGGTTTTACCTGGTCTGGCAGGTTGGCTGCTTTCTCCAGACGCTTCAGCTTTTCGGCCTTGTTCAAATACGCCGTGGCCTCCTGCTCACTCCCATCGCCGGTGCCGTGCGTCAGTTGGTAATGTTTCTGGTGCACGTCCAGAATGGTGGTGAAGGTGGTAATGAAATGGTCAGTGTTTTTGAGGTGGAACAACTCCAGGTCATGCAGCTTCTTCCTGGAAACCATGTAGGCGTGAATGTTCTTCGTCTTCTCGTAAACCGCCTTCATTTTAGGCTCCTGCGGCGTTCCTTTGAAGCGAGTACCCAGCTCTTGCAATTGGGTAAGCCGGCGATTGGAATCTTTGATATACGCTACCTCCTGTAAATCAAAATCGACGGGTGCTCCTACTACGGTTCTGGGGCCCGGCTCTTTCATCCCAAACAGGGATCGCATAAAACTCATCATTCAGTCAGTAACTTTTTAAGGTGGAGCGTCTCAATTTCAACCTGTATTTTCTCGGCGTTTTTCTGATTCTCGAAGAAATTGTCCAGGTTGTTGATATACAAATCTAAAAGGGAGTCCTGCTCCTGCGTCAGGACTCCGTTCAGAGATGTAGGGGTAGAGGAATTATCTGGCATTAATCAATCTCAATCTTTTTGGATTTGTTTAACGTGCCCAGAATCTTGCTGTTGAGTTCTTCCTGCACCAGCGCGAGTTCTTTCACGGCTTCGGCGCGTTTGCGGCTGCCTTCTTCAGAAATCTTGATCACGGCATCCAGGGTTTCCACCATGTCTTTGTTCACCTTCTTGAGGGTGTCCACGTCCACAATGCCCCTTTCGTTTTCCTGCGCAGCAGTCACCACATTTGTTTTGAGTAACTGCGAGTTCTTCAGCAGCATCTCATTGGTGGTGTCGGTTACTTTTTTCTGAATTTCCAGGGCTTTGCGCTGTTTCTCCAGGCCTAGCGCAATGGCTACCTGCTGGCGCCACACCGGAATCACAGTCACAATGGAGTTCTGGATTTTCTGGGCCAGCACGTCATTGGTGGTCTGTATCATCCTGATCTGCGGCATAGACTGCGTGGCAATGGTATGCGACAAGGTGAAATCATGCACCTTTTTCTCTAAACGGTCTTTAAACGCCACCATATCTGCCAGGCGCTGCACCACCAGTTCGTCCTGACCGCTGCTTTCTACTTCAGACTGCAACTGCGGGATCAGTTCGTTCTCAATCTCTTCAATCTTCATTCTCCCGGCGGCAATGAGGGAGCGCACTTCATGGATGTACTCCACCACCTGCTTGAACATGACCTCCAGCCCGGTAGAATCTTTCAAGACACTCTGGCGGGTTTTCTCCAGTTTCACCACCACATCATCTACGTTCTCAGAAACGGAGTTGTACTGGCTGGCCAGTTGCTGCGTCTTGTTTTTGATCTTACCCACAAACGGAAGACGCGAGAAGAAACCGGGTTTCTCGGTCTCGTCTACCTTGATCATGTTGATCTGGGTGAGCAGTTCATTGATGGCCGCCCCGGCATCACCTGAATCCTTGGCTTTCACCTTGGTCAGAAGTTCATTGGAGTAATAGCCCAGTTTGCGCTGCGTCTCTACCCCAAAGGAACTGAGGCTTTCGGGCTTGCTGGGGTCAATTGTCTTGGAGATTTCCTGGGCTCTCTGCTGCACCAGCTCTTTGTTTTCAGATAAGACGATTTCTTTATTTTCCATAGTGCTTAGTTTCTTTGAATGCGGAGGTTTTGAACAGGTTCTAACTCATTTACAAATGCCTTGATATGTTGGTGGCGGTCATTGACCTCATACCATTCAATTTCATGCTTAGGCAAATAATCACCTAATAAACCATGTACTTCCTGCAGTAACTCAGCGCCTTTGCGGGTCCTGAAAACAGGGTTCTTGTAGTAGGCACTCAGGTATTCCACTTTCACCTGCCCACCTTGCGTCACGGCCAGTTCCTTCACCTCTACCACCAACTCAGAAGATTTCTGGTTGTCAGTGACAATGGTTTTGTACACGCCTTTTTTCTCGTCTTCCAACACCGCGCGGCATTTCTCTTGCACGTCTTTCAGCGTCTGTTGCAGCTTATTGTTGGGCCTGATGTAATGGCCATAAATATACCCTAGAAATCCGGCCAATAGGAATGCGAAGAAGATTGCCATAGTTGTTTCTTTATTTCAAAAACGCAGTAAATGCCTAATCCTATACGCAGGCCACACGTAAATGCCCATTTTCACCAGATCAAGACAGGAAATGTTTTGCCTTATGCACTTCCATCTCTTGCCAACGGTTTTTTAAATCGAAGGTCTTGTGCTGTATTTGTCGTGTTTCCGATGTAAATATTACTAAAACTTCCTTAGATTTTATGCCGAGGCTTTGAATTGTTTCAAACCCGTTTTGAGCAAAATACCCCAAAAGCCGAAGCGGCTCAATCTTCAAAAGGCCCACCCCTGCGGCAGACTTACTCGTTACCCATATTGTACTGCAAGCCGCTTTCCTTTTTAGCTCGAAACCCTGCGCGATTAATAGCTACCTTTACGCTCTAAACGAAGATCCCATGCTCCAGAAAATCCTAGACACCCTGAAGATCTCCAGCCTGAACGAGATGCAGGAACAAACGCTGGCAGCAGCCCAGAAAAGTGATGTCATCTTATTATCACCAACAGGATCAGGGAAAACATTAGGATACTTGTTATCAATATTGCCCCGCCTGAAGCCCGAAGTGCAGGAAGTGCAGGCGCTTATTCTGGCTCCCTCCAGGGAACTTGCCATGCAGATAGAGCAGGTGTTCAGAAGCATGGCTACCGGCTTCAGGGTAGATAGCCTTTACGGCGGACATGCCACCAACCCAGAGAAACGCAGCTTAGCCAATCCACCCGCCTTACTGGTGGGTACCCCCGGCCGAATCGCCTATCACTTACGGGAAGAAAACTTTTCTACCGCCGCCATAAAAACTCTGGTGCTAGACGAGTTTGACAAATCCCTGGAGTACGGGTTTCAGGAAGACATGGCCTATATCATCGGGCAGCTCAAGAATGTAGACAAACGACTGCTGGTTTCGGCTACAGCCATGCCGCAGGTTCCTTCCTTTACCAAGCTTAAGAGCCCCATTACTGTGAACTTCCTGCAGGAGGCAACTAATGCCCCGGATTTGCAGGTGAAAGCGGTAGAAGTTCAGAATGGAAACAAAATGTCGGCTCTGATGGGTGTGTTATGCTCAATTGGAACCGCTTCCAGCATGGTGTTTTGCAACCAACGCGACACGGTGGAAGCAGTAAGTGATTTCCTGCGCGACAAAGGCCTTCCTCATGGCATCTTCCACGGAGGCTTAGAGCAACCAGACCGGGAACGTACCTTGATGAAGTTCCGGAACGGCACCTACCGCACCTTAGTAAGTACTGATCTGGCTGCCCGGGGCCTGGACATTCCCGAGGTGGAATTTGTTATCCATTTCCAGGTTCCTGATCAAGAAAATTTCACCCACCGCAATGGCCGCACCGCCCGCATGAACGCCAAAGGCACCAGTTACCTGCTCTTGCAACCCGGTGAAAAGCCGCCTTACCTTTCCAAGAATCCGCCACTGGAGAACTTGCCTGCCAAAGCTACCCTGCCCCCTCCTTCGCCCTGGGAAACCATTTACATTAGTGCGGGCAAAAAAGACAAGGTCAACAAAGTAGATATTGTAGGCTGGATGCTGCAAAAAGGCGGCTTAGACAAATCAGAACTGGGCCGTATAGAACTGTTGGATAATGCCGCTTTCGTGGCCGTTTCTAAAAAGAAGCTGGAAAAAGCAGTGCAACTCCTGCAAAATGAAAAGCTGAAAGGAAAGAAGGTAAAGATTGAGCAGGCGGCTTAAGTGAGTGAGAGATTGAGTGAATGATTGATAATACACAAATAATACACAAAGGAATCCCCGTTGCAGAATTTTTGATAAAAACATCTGCAACGGGGATTCCTTTTGGACTTGACCTTTAAGATTGACTAATCTCGCCTATAAACCTCTTGCCTAAATTAAAGGTATGTGTCTTTGACAGTAGATTTCATTTTAATCCTCTTTTCCTTAAAAGAGCCTCAAATTGGTCTTGGCAATTAAAGAACCTACTTTAGCAACTTCTCTTCCTTCAACCAATCAAATATAATTTGGTCCACCGGCGAAACTTTATCCCGGTCAGAGTAGCCAAGCCATACTACTTCCTCTATCTCGTTTGCCGGTTGTATGTTGCCCTTGTAAGCTCCGGTATAACACGTCATTTTCACCTCCACTCCCTCTGGATGACTATCGGCTTGGGCCTGAAACGTCCCGAAGTAATTTACCGTCTCCTCTACCAAATCTACTTCCAGCTCCTCCTTGATCTCTCTGGACAAGGCCGCAAAGTCGTTTTCATCTGCCTCTCGCTTTCCACCCGGAATATAGTACTTCGTACGGCCCACACTGCGCGTACTCAATATTCGCCCGTCATGGATTTCAATCCAGGCTAGTTTATCTATGGTTTTCATGGAAGAGAATTTTGGTAAGCTTTAGGATGAATATACACAAACTACCCTAATGTTTTCTCATGCGGGAAATACTTTTTCAGAAGGTGCTCTTCCCTTACCACCTGAACAAAGAAAAGCGGATTTGAACCTGTTTTGTGAAATTACCCCAAAAGATAAACCCACATTTGCTTTTACCTACGGGAAAGTAAAAGACCAACATATAGGAGAGAACGCCTAAGAAGAGCTTCCTTCACAAAAGGTGTAATTTCACTTATCAAAAATAAAATTTTACTTTTTCTAGGTAACCTTGAACTAATGTCTACCTTTGAGGGTAGTAGATGTATAATAAACAATATCATGAATCAAGGAACAGTAAAATTCTTCAACGACTCTAAAGGGTTCGGTTTTATCAAAGACAACAATTCAAATCAGGAGTACTTCGTACACGTATCTGGATTAGTAGATGAAATCAGAGAAAACGACGAGGTAGTCTATGATCTTCAAGAAGGAAGAAAAGGACTAAACGCCATCAACGTTAAACGCGCTTAGTCTTTAGACATAAAGACATAGTACAAAAAAGCCTCTCCGATTGGGAGAGGCTTTTTTTATGCTCTAATGTGAGGGCGTTTTTAGCCGTTTTTTCAGAAAGCTGGTTAGAAATGCCTAAAAAACCCAAGTCAGGAAACACCAAACACATACTTATCCATAAACTCATTCCTGAATTTTCCTTCCGGATCATGCTGAAGAAGCAATCGCTTAAAATCCTCCATCCTTTCATATTGGGCCTGCAACACCTCGGGCTCCATAGTAAACAGTTTTCCCCAGTGCGGCCGGGCATTAAAAGGAGCTAACTTCTCTTCAATTAACGGAAGCAGTTGCATCACCACTTCCTCATCCTGCTTCCAGGTAAAGTGAAACGCCACGGTAGTTTGCTTGTATTGCGGGCTTAGCCACAACTCATCCGCTTTGATGGTTCTGATTTCTGAAACAAACAGATGCGGCTTAATCTTCTCGTGCAGTGATTCAATTGCCATGATGGCTTCATAGGCATGTTCAATGGCCACAAAGTACTCACTCTGCAATTCGGCTCCGGCGCTAGGTTTGAACCCCATCTTAAAGTGCGGCAAACGCTCGTACCATTCACCAACTTCTCCCAATTGCTCAGTAGTATTCTCCGCTGATTCACTCTCAATAGGGTGCAACTTCTGAGTAGCGAGTTTTGCCCCAAACAACTCTGGTTCAATAATGGTTGGCACACCTTCCTCTACTTTGCTCTTTACCCAAACCTGGTTAATGTTTTGGTTTTCCCAATGGGTGAACAGGCTCACGCTGTACCCTTTGGACATGATTTCTACAAAATTATTCTGCAAAGCTCGCATAGGTAAATTCCGATACACTACCTGCGTCATCTTAAAGGAAGGCACTAAGTCAAGAGTGATTTTAGTCACAATGCCTAAACCACCAAGCGCCACTACTGCACCATTAAACTGTTCTCCATCCTTCTGCCGGGACATAATTACCAACTCACCAGCTGCATTCACAAACTCAATGGCAGAAACAGAGGTAGCCAAGTTGCCATTTTGTATTCCAGAGCCGTGTGTGGCTGTGGAACACGCTCCAACTACTGTAATGTGCGGTAAGGAAGCCATGTTAGGCACTGCATAGCCATGTTCCTGCAGAACTTCGGCTAGTTCTCCGTACCGCACTCCTCCTTCTACCGTCACATTATAGGCAGTTTTGTCTAGGGAAACCACAGAGGCTATAAATTGAAGGGAAATAAGATCCTTTCCGCTATCAGCGATTTGGTTAAAAGAGTGCCGTGATCCTACCGCCCTTACCTTCTGGGAATTTCTTACAATAACCTGCACCTCTTCCACAGAGGCTGGATAATGTACTTTGCTGGTGCTATAGGCGAGATTGCCGGCCCAGTTTTTTAAGCCGGGTTCTTGTGCAGGAGTAGTCGTTTTTCGTTTGGCCTTTAGCAGTTTAGAAAAAACCACGCCACCTGTCAGACCCAACGAGAGGAAGAATATGACTCTTTTAACCATTTTAAACTTGTAAATAAAACAAGTTAGAAAAATAGCCGATTTTATCCAAACCATTTAGCTTACTCTTGATCTTCTTGAACATTGACGAAGTAATCTTGGTGGGTGGTTCTACCCGTATCCCAAGAATCCAGGAGAAAGTAGAGAAGTTCTTCGGCAAGAAACCATCTAAGGGTGTGAACCCAGATGAGGTAGTAGCCATTGGTGCCGCTATCCAGGGTGGTGTATTGACCGGTGAGGTGAAAGACGTGTTGTTGCTTGACGTGACTCCGCTCTCTCTGGGTATCGAGAACATGGGAGGTGTGATGACCAAGTTGATTGAGTCTAACACCACTATCCCAACCAAAAAGTCTGAGACCTTCTCAACCGCTTCTGACAACCAGCGAAGCGTGGAGATCCACGTGTTGCAGGGTGAGCGCCCGATGGCCCGCGATAACCGCACCATCGGAAGGTTCCACTTGTCAGACATTCCACCAGCGCCACGTGGTGTTCCGCAGATCGAAGTAACCTTTGATATTGACGCTAACGGTATCCTGCACGTGTCTGCCAAGGACAAAGGAAATGGCAAAGAGCAGAAGATCAGAATTGAGGCTTCTTCTGGTCTGTCTGAGCAAGAGATCAAGCGAAAGCGCTATGAAGCCAAATCCAACGAAGAAATTGATAAAATAGAGCAAGAGGAAAATGATAAGCGAAACCAATCTGACTCAAGGATAAGATTTGTTTCTTTATATTTAGATATGATCATCTATTAACCTTATTCATTTAACCCCAACCGAATTTTTCACTTTTTCTTTTCACCATCATTAATGTTTACTTTTTGCATAATCTTTGATTTTAAATTTAAGTGTGCTTACAAAAGTAAACTTTATACATATTTTGATAAAATACCAAAAAATAAGTATTGCAACTTTACCTTTAACGAATTAACTTAATTCCTTCATAAACAACAGAAAGAAAACATATTATTCAAAAGAAAATATTTACTCTAGGATAGCAAATAAAAAAAAGAAAACAGAAATACATATAAGTAAAGGGTAAACAAGAATTAATTAAAGCTTTCAGAAATTTCATCTAATAGACGGATAGGTAGAGACATATTTGCAAAAGTTATGCGCAATGAAATATTTACGATACTCATTTAATAATTAATGTACGACAAATACATAATATATGGAAGAATTAATATTTTACTACAATGAGCATGCTCAGCAAGCAAGACAGCACGAGAACTATCGCGAAAGAATGACAAGTATAATTTTAACAATAAATGGTGCCTTAATTGCATTTATTACATATGATAAACTTTCAATATGGTCTGTTTGGGCGTCTTTGTCAGTTATACTTTTGGGTGTTTACGGATTTTTATTTGCAGGAAAGCATTATGAAAGATTTAGGTATCATACTTCAATTATGGGAGCGATAAGGAACGAAATAGATAAATTATATATAAACCCACTTGCAAATAAAAGGCAATTAAAAATTTTGCGAGATGAGGGAAGTACAAACCATTACAAGAACTTTAATTGGCCAATTTTTAAAAGCCATAACAATAAAGCAAACTCTTGGATGGCTAGGCAGAGGGTACACTTATTTTGGGAGTTCCTCCACGTTTTATTGATAATGATTGGAATAGGTATAACAACAAATATATTTATAAAAATAAGTATCGATGATCAAGATAAACCAATACTAGTTAAATTAATTCGTTAAAGTTATAAAAATAATAGGAACAAGAAAAAACGACATACAAATTTATAAAACATGACAATCGAACTTCATATAACCTTTTTATTCACCAAGACTTATACGCTCTTATAATTTAAACTAAATCAAAAACAAAGATGGATAATGAGGTATAATTGTTTATAAATCTTAATTGATTATACTTATCTAATAAGAAAACAATGAATGATAGTTCTAGAAAAACAACAAAAAATAAATATTCTGCAAAAACCTTGGCACTACTAGTTATAATACAAAACCATAAAATCACAATGCATTAACTATACTTTCTAGTAAAATTGAAAATTGTTTCAGTAATGATTACTGAAACAATTAATTAGACAAAATACATTATTTTTCATTTAGGTTTAGTTATGTGAAGAAATAAAGGGATCATAAACTTGTTCACAAAAATAAAATAAAATCATAATTAATTTTAATAAGAATAATAATAAAATTGAATTTATGGGTGAGATTAGAAAAACTGTATTTGTTCTTATAGCAGCAATGTTTCTTGGTAGCGCCACTGTCGACTTAACCAAAGATGCGAAGAACGATATCATTGGAAACCAACCGCGTATGGAAAGTGTTAAACTTGAATATGACAACTATGAAGTACTCCAAGCAATGGGAAAAAGTGCATTTGCAATTATTTCTTTGCTACTTAGTTCTATGTCAAAAACAGTTGCCAAACCAATATCAGATAACAAAATCCAGTTTTCTACGACAACCGAGATAAGCATTAAAGATACAGAAATACCAAAAAATGAACTCAACCAACAATCTACAGTAAACACTTCAGAAATAGTGTCATCAGAAAAAACTACAATATTTAATCTATGGAAAGACTATTCAGATGAAGAAGTTTCGATATACTTTAATCAGTGGAAACAAGATTTTATTGAATTAGTCCGCTTTAAATTATCTCAAGAATTTAATAATGGGCTAGAAATGATTCAGATTACCTTTGACAAACATGCTGGTACATTAAGGGTCCATTTGAAAAGTGTTTTAAACAAGGAGAACCTTGCGGAAAGTACAATTAAGGCAATTGGTGATGAATTAACTGAGATTTTAAAAGATTTGATTAAAGAAAAAATAATTAGGATTTCAATAGATGCTTATAAGAATAAAAAACATTTAAGAGATGCGATAAAGGACATTGTAAAATTACAAAAACAAGAGGTTCAAGATTTAAGAAAATGATTATCCACATTAATAATATAAAAACAAAAGTTAAAGAAATCAAATCTTTTTATATTCATTGATTGGTTTATTAATCATTTTTGATAAAATCATTTATCACCCCTTTTGAAACTTCCATTTCCAACTTTCCGTCTTTTTTTCCAATTGAGATAATACCATTTCTATCTGTTCGAGCGAATAAGATTTTCTCTTTCTTTTTTTCCAGAAAAGACAAAACACCTGGCTCAGGATGCATTGAATCATTTGCACCACCTGAATGGGCGAACATAACAATTTTTGATTCTATCCATTTATCAAGTAAATCTTCTGATAAACCATCATAAGAAGTATGATGAGAAGTTTTTATAAAATCATAGGGACCACTAGCCAATACTAAATCAGATAAAACTTTCATTTCTTCCTCAAGCCCAAAAACTTCAGGTTTTGCAAATTGCATATCTCCTGCAAGCAGAGCTGACCATCCATCCGAATCAAACTTTAACACAATGCTTTCACAATTGATTGCTCCTCTTGAATCGAAAGCCATAATTTCATTATACCGTTCAATTATTAATTTAGAATCATATAAAAATTGACCATTAAAAGTATTAACACTTGGATCTTTAGACAAAGCTTCTTTAGTTATATTTAAATGATTATTAGATGGACCAATAATAGCCATACCAAAATCTGCGAATTCTTTTTCTAATTTAGTATAATTCTCCTTTACACCATCATATAAGGTTACTTCACACCCATCATTCCTCAAATAATCTATTAACCCTTGGTAATCTTGCCTTAACATAGAAGCTTCAAAAATAAACTGCAATAATTGCTCATCATTTAGGTCACTTCTAAATTCTTCATTTAAGGCTTCAATCAATGCAGTAGCCTGCCCGAAGTCATTTTTACTCTCATCTTTATAATTATCTCCCCATCTCCAATCGGGATCAATAAGTAAGGCATTTTTAGCTTTGATATCACCCGTACGCACCAGTGTTGGAAGACACCCAATATGGTCACTATGGTTATGCGTTACAACCAGCAGATCAAATACAAAAGGAGGTTGTATATTCAATAATTTATTTAATTGAAACCGAATTGTATTGCTATCACCTGGGTGAGCACCATCTATAAGAATTTTTTTTTCGCCATTGGTGATCAAGATGCAATCACCATATTTTTCACTACCCATGTCAAGAATATGAATTTTCATAAAATTTCAGGTTTATAAATAATAAATTAATGTATAAAATATAAGTTCATCAATCAGGGTTCGAAGGTATAATAATTTAAGAAAAACATAAGAAACTCACATTATTAAAAATCTATATAGATATGAAATTTTAACTCTGGTTTTTAAATTATAATTTATTTACTGGTAAATATGATAACAAAACACAATTCCAACCTCATACTTTTAATAGTTTAGACAATACTAAAATTGAAGAATACACTTTTCAACAACTAAATTCTATAATTTTCAAATCAAAATAAATAGTTTTCAAACACTCAATTTTGGGAGTTTATTAGCTTTTTCCAATCCTCCCCAATCTTTAAATAATTTATTACCTATATCTTGAATTTCATCAAACCTTCTTGGTTTTCCATTGCCACTTCCAGAAAACACAATATAAAGAACATCCTTACGGAGGGTTCCGCCACTTTTTGGGTTAGAACGGATCTTTAAAATTTCGGCAGCTTTAATAGATATTTCGCCAAAAGCATCTGCAGGACCTACCTCTGAATAAATAGCAGCAGTATAGTTTCCAGTTTTTCTATCAATAATATAAGCAAAATCACCAAGCTTTGCACCAAGGTTACTTTTTTTAGGTAAAACTACATAAGGAAATTCATTAGCATTTACATAACATTTAGGATCTGATTTTTCAAAATTCTCCCAATCGCCATGTGCAGTTTTTGAAACAAAATAGCCAGGGAATGGATCATCTTCTTTTTGATAGATTGGATTGTTATTTTTGTCGGTTACAATTCCCCACCAGGACCATTGGTCAAGAAGTTTATCGGTTGGAGCTCCTTTAAATGGAGGCTTACCCGCATTGGCCAAATAATCAATACCTTTATCTCCAATTTTGTAAGCATTAGGAGCTCCATCAGCACAAATTTTTGCATAGGATTGACAAATTATAGTTCCTTCTCCTGCAACCCCCCAGACACGGTATATTAAATTTTCATTTCTTCTGAACTCAAAAACAGAATATAGTTTATTTTCATCCGAATTAGTTTTAGAGGTAGAAACCCTTTCTATTAAAAACGATTCATCTGAATATGTTTTACTAAAATCTAATGGCAAACTACTTTTATTTATTAATTTATCAAACCAGGCGAAAATAACTTTTTCATTATTTATTAGAGCTTTACTAGTGTTTTCTTTTACAGCATCTCCTGTGTTTGAGCTTGAGCAATGAATAACTTTCTTAGCCAGACCTTCTTCAGAAACTTCCGTAACTATACCCATATGTCCTTCTTTCTGCTTTCCATTTACATAATAATCACCATATACTGCTATACAGCCGGGTATTGCCTTTTCTATTCTAGTTAATAATCCTTTAGGATTTAAAGCATCCTTAAATGTAGCTGTGGTTTCGAACCATCCTTTATTACCATCACCATTATAATTAGCATAAAATTCATTTTGTATATGCCTGTTTATACCTAAACACCAAGCTACAAATCCACTACAGTCAAGCAACTTATCTGATCCTTCAAATGCAAATTTGGAATTAGGATTCTTTCCACCCTTACCTAATTTATACTTTTTCCTTGATTTAGCATTTTTCTAGCTCTTTCTATAAGCTCTGTAGAAGTGGAAGGATAGTCCATAGCAAATGAATTTAAAAAATTAATAAACCTATTTAATCAATAAAGTGTTTTAATTGTTTTAATAACCTTGTTCATTTGAAACAATAAGGGTAATTCCCAAACAAGTCTCTACTTTGTGTTTCCAATTTAAGCACTTTAAAAAAACATAAGGAATTAAATTATAGAAAATCAGGATACAAGGTCAGAATTACCACCTGAAAAGCCATTTGATTTTAAGTACAACAAATATTTAGTTGGGTTTAGTAACCTGGCTGGAGGATTAGGCTTATCCTTCATCCATCTAAGCGGTAGTTGAGAATTGTTATTATTTTCTACTTTATAGGTTTCAAAATGTAACATATTAGTTGCACTTATAAAACCAATTTGCTGTCCAGCTTTCACAAAATCACCAACGTTTAAATTGAGTCGATCTAAAGAATCTACCGTGACTTCCCCGTAGTTTGCTATAATATTTGAATGCTGTACAAGCAAGGCATAGGTTTCATCTCCATTTTTAGCCTTATAAAAATATTTAAAAGCAATAATTTTACCATCTTCACATGCAAAAACCGGATCATTATGATAGCCAAATAAATCAATGCCAACATGGTATCTTGAATCACCGGACTTGGTTTTCCTGTCAGCTAAAAATCTCCTTCCCTTTCTTCCTATCACAAATCCATCTTGGGATTCATATGAAACCAAACGTCCTTCGGAAATATTGGAATCAATTGGCCAATAACTATTTTGGGAAGGCTCTTGAGCAAAAGGGACAGGATTATTAGTTGGTACCCTTTTTGGAGGGGGATTAACCAAAAAAGTTTCAAAATTTAAAGGCAACTCTTCAACTGAATTATTAGTTTCTGCTACACTTCCATACCTTTAAAAATCACAAATGCATCTATACCGGTTACTGAAGCTAATATATTAAGGGAAGCAATATCCCAATCCGGGTGCTTTGCCAAATAACTGTTTAATGAATTAGCCAAATACTTCATATTTGGAAATTGTTCCGCTGCAACAATTGTATTTTGCATAATTTTAATTATCTAGTAATAAATGAAATTCAATAACCAATAAGGGACAGAAAAGTAGTATTATTATACTATATCAATACTATTAATGGCAAGCTCTATTATTTTCCCAAACCAATTTTAAATCAATGCAATTAAAATGTAAGAATCTAAACTGATAATAATAAATAGCTTTTTAAAAATTCAAAAACTTGACTTAATCTATACTTAGGTAAACTTCAATTAATTAAGTTAAAACCAAAGGAATACAGCTTTAAAAAAAGGAAATAGGCTAAAAAATGAAATATGTTAATTCTGAAATAAAGAACTTTATACAGTTATAGATTTTGATAAAAATAGTTTATACTCCTCTTCATTCAATTGCATCGTCTCTTCTTTTATGGTATAAAATTGAATACCTTGTATATTACCATTAGGATGGGTTAAGGGAGGAGCCGTTTGTGGCACTTTTACAAAGATGCCACCCGGGTCATCCGACCCTGCGGTTCTCCATCCGTAAACTCCTTTTAACACCCTTATCCCATATATTAATTCAGGGATATTTCTATATGGATCCTGAATAGTATTCTTAGATGTAGAAATAATATGAGTTATATGATTCTTTAATTTTGTGCTTTCCGGGTGTTGGGTATTGTTAGCAATATTTACAGCCTCATTAATCCTGCTTAGAATTGGACTATCAATTATTACTTTCCCAATGGTGTTATTGGAGAATCCTTTAAATTGTTTTGCCTGACAGCCACTTGATGAAACTGGTGCGCATATAAAATCAATGTATGTCCTGGCTTCTTTTGAGCAAAAGATATAACTTTTCCCCAAGGCCTTTCTATTAATAATCACCGACTTCATAGCTTCTAGTACAACATTAATTTCCTCAAAATTATAGCCTACTTGCATTGGCGTACGTGCTTCAGCCAGAAGCAAGTGTTGGAAACACCCTACGTCAGTATTAACATCATCTAAAATAACCATTTTTAATTTTCCTTAACTTATATTTATTTCATAATTAACAGCGAAACTTAACCAAAAATTTAATTTTACATTAAAGCTTATTTTGCATTAAGATTTTATGTAAAATCTCCAAAAATAATTAACTTTTAAAGATTGTATCAGCAACAAAAACTGGTAAATCAATTTCATCAGAAGTATTGTTATAAATCGTTATTGAAACTGCAGGATAGCCGTTACTGTAAGATTTATATTTATCGTCAAAGGAATTTTCATTGGTGTCCTTCGATGGTAATCCCCCAGCTTCGAACTCCATTTGTTTAAGTATAACAACTGGTAACTTTGCTTTTCGATCTTGGTTTAAATCAGTTGTGTTTATTAGAAACTTTGCAGTTGATTTGTATGGAAGGTTAACAGTTTTTATTTTTTCATAAACCTGCTGTAAATTCACAGTTCTTGGTAATAAAATAGGGGAATGATACCTTATTTGTGGGCTGGCCCAAGTTGAGGTACTTACAGTTTCGGTTGAATATATAAACTCTTCATTTTTAATTCGTTTGTTTCTAACACTCTTTATTTCTGGCATTACTGAAATAATTCTTCTTTCCAGACTTTTAAGAATATCGAAGCCCTCCCCATCCAGAACAATAGTTAATTCACCGTTTTTTCTAGTTGCATTAATATTAAACTTTACTAAAGAATCTTTTACATGCTCCCATTTACCTGCAACATTTTTAATTAAGGAAAATTTAAAAGTTCTCTCGTCTTTATTTAATATTGAATTAAAGGAAGACTGGGCTGAAATCTGGGATGTTAAATCATCTATAAAATCTCTGTCATTAAAGGTTAGATTATTTTGCTCCAACATTGATGACCAATAGGCAATAAATCCTTTAAAATCTTTATTTGATCGTGCAGAAGCTTTAAATAAATCTTTTACCTTTATCGTAATATCCAATTGATCATTAGCGACATAAGCATCTTGTTGGTCTTCTGGAACTCCTGGAATCAAATCCGGATCAGCAATTTTTAATTCGTAACTCCATTTGCCTATATCCTCGCTCCAGCTTAGGATACTATCCTTTTGCTTTTGTTCTGCTTTATGCCCAATTATACTTGGTTTCAATGGAAACCTCCTAATAATTCTTGGCCATTGCTTTTCATTTGTACTTGTATCGGTTCTAATTTCTGTTATCAACAAGATTGGTTCTATCAACTGTATCCAAGTTGATTTTTCAATTTCATTTCCAATTTTCTCAATATCAAATTCAATATGCGTTATTTTTGGTAAAAACTTTAATTCTATATTAGGCTTAAAATTTATCTGGTCAAACAATATGAACCATTTAGGTTTAACTTTATCATTCTCTTTTGGATCAGTTTGAGGCCAATACTCATTATTAATGATTGTAAAATCAATTTTAGAAGATATTAAATTAAAATTTTCCTGTTTATCAATGCTTATAGTAAGCCTATAATTTTTGAAAATTTCAACGTTATAATCAGATGGTGTTAAGTTTATAATTCCATCATAACTATAAAAGTTTTCCAGCCTCTCCATTAACAAACCCCGAAATTCCCGTTGCAACTTTTCCTGCTGGCTAATTGGTGGAAGTTCAGAATCTTGTAAATCGACATTTCCCGTTTTATTCTTTAATTCCTGCTCAACTAATTTCTTTTTATTATACAACAATATAGATGCATAATTTTTACCTGTTGTATCAGCACGGCTTAATCCTGTTATTTGGTTAGGAGAAAGCAATTGGTCAATTTTAGCCAGGATCAATCGCAAACCTTTGTCTAAATCTACTTTGGAGAAGGTACTTGCTGCGTTACTACTTGTATAAGGTTTATAATCACCAGACCAAAGTTGGTTACTGTAAGGCTTAATAGCATAATAGCTTGTTCTTTGGAGTGGAATTAATTCACCTGGTTTCAACTTTTCTAGTAGATCCCGTCTTATTAAATAAATTATTTTATTCTTTTTGTCATTAGAACTTAAACCTAATGTATAAGGGCAAGAAGGAGCGCTACTTATAGATTGATTTAATGCTTTAAGTACATCTTCCGGTTTTTGGTTCTCCACTGCAACATCCTCTTTTGGTTTAAACAAAGAAATTGGGGTTTCTACCTCTCGTCGCATATTCTCATCCCAAGTATCCTGTTCAGTTAAAACAAACAATTGTTCATCTGTAGGCCTTTTGATTGTAAGTAATGGCAAAAGTTGGGTTTTTAGTTCATCTTTACCTTTTATAGAGAAAATTAAATCTCTACTTTCTTTAAGTATAGGCTCTTCAAAGTTGTTATAAATATGTTCCAGAAAATCAATACAAATTTGCTTTAAGTTTGTATCCTTTTTTACAAAAGGATAATTGAAAATGACATTGGCCTTATCATCATTAATCTGTGCAATAATTGTATTTACAGTTTCTAATATTCTTTTTTTATTATTTGAAAAACCATTAGATAGATCTTGATTTTCGAAAGCTTTTATTTTTAATTCAAAAACAAGCTGATTCTCTTTATATTCTTTAAACCAATAGGAAAAACTAATAAAAGGCCATGAGTTAATAGGGATGAGCTTATCAAAATACTTGTGCTTATAATTAAATTTTTTAGTTAAATCTAAAGAATGGTAACCATAAATATCTCTTACACCAAAAGAAAGCGTTATTTCCTTTCCTATATATTTATACCGATCTAAATTTCGTTCAGAACTTAATTTATCGATTGGAGTGATATGATTATAAAAAATTTTTCCAGAGATTAAATCACCTTTTTCATCATACTTATGGGTTGGCATGAGTGGTAGAACTTTACTACGAGTTATTTCCTGGCTACCTTCTATACCGAATTCTACTGGCAGAAAAATCTCTTGGCCAAGACCAGGCTTTGGCTCATTACGTGCCATAATAAAACCAAAACAATGGGCCGGCATGGTAGCATGATATTCTTTAACTGGTTCTAACACCTCCTGGCCAGTTTGTTCATGCACTTTAACCTTTAATACTTCTACAAATAAACTATACACGGATCTGTCTAATTTCTCAAACAAACCATCATTATCAACTACCTTGATATAATTGTTATATCCATTAAAAGCTATACCTGCCTCTGATTCGAAACAGAAAACTAATGTATATTCAGGCGTTGCATTATCAGGTTTCTCGGCAGGAATCTCTTTATTAAAGATTTCGGAATTTTCACTTTCCAGTAAATAAAAACCACCATTGTTTGTAATAACACCTTCCCATAAAATATTGATAAACTTTTCTTTCTCACTAAGGTTAGCCAAAAAACTCTCTGGTTCGGCCAAAGCACGTGCTTTTTCTTGTAGTATTACAGGAGGGTGCGTTTTAGGTGAAAGATTTGTTTTAATTATTCTCGTTTTGGTTTCTTCCCCAGGTTTAATGATTGGTATGAAACTTACAATGTCATTATCTTTCTTACTTAAATAAATAGATATCTTGCTAATCGATGTATTTGACTCCCTAATCTGATGCATTAAAGTAAGGTCGTCGATAAAAACATTCACTAATTCTAAAAGTTTAGTTTTGCCACCTACCAAGTGAGGCTTTACTTTTACTTCCACATTTGCACTGGAAGTAAAAGGTATTGAATCCTTCAATTCTATAGAATCAGCATTGTTATATACCTTGAGGTTAAGATTAACCTTCTTTCTACTGAAATGTTGATATATTTTTTCAGGAATTGTAAAGTAACGATAAACTAAATTATTTTCTTTTAACAGGATATTACTGTTGGTAATTGGCAGTTTGACATCTACCAGTTGAAAAGGTTTTTCCTCATTAATAGAAATGAATTGGTTTTTAACTTCTTCCAAATTAACGTTAAATATTTTTTCACCTTCTGCAATAAAGTCTTCAAGTCCTTTATCAGAAAACATATCTCCTTGAAAAGATATTGATTTAGGAGTTGGGCTGGAGATATCCACTTTTTCTATTCTGACATCTGCTGTTGATAAATTAGCATTTTCAACAAATCCTTTAATGGTGGTCGTTTGCCCTATTAATTTATAAAAAGGTATTGACTCATAATATTCTTTGTTATCAACTGTTTTAGGGTGAAGTACATCTGGTAATTGTAAGCCATTGTTGTAAAAATAATTTAGCTGTCCAACAACGGTGTTTACAACTTCTAATGGTTTAATTTCAACCTTCTTAGGTGTATTTAACTCATTTCCGTCTTCTCCAATTGTAATTTCATTATAGCGGAAAACAAACAAATAATTATCCTTTCCGGGGGTTGATGAAGGAACTTTATCCAATTCAACATCGGGTAACACGGTGTTTGCCTGGCGTTTATCAATTTGATTTATAAAAATATTGTAACAGGCCTCTAAAGTAAGCAAGCCTATCATTTTAAAATATTCTGGAATAATGGCATTTTCCCGAACATCCAATAAATTTTCTAACCCCGCCATTCCCGAAGATTTGCTCCTGTTAACAAATTGGGTCATGTAAGCGTCAAAATACTCCTCAATTTGGGCTATTTGGTCTTGAGTGTATTCTTTTCTGTTTAGTATTTCTTGTGTAATTGTGGTCTTACTTGTATTATCTTCAAAAATATTTGATAAAATTAGCTTAAAGCCATTCTCTGTATAAAAAGGCTTTTGACCTTTTTCTTGTGCTTTTACTTTATATGTTATTGGAATAGGAATGGGCCTAAAAGGGCACGATTCACTTTGTGTCCCGTTACTGCAGTCATTGGTTTTTATAAGCGCAATAAACTCGTCAGCCTCTTTTGTGCTAAAGCCAAAGTTATCCATTAAAAATGCTTTATCAGTTTTATCGTCCTCCGTATAGCCGGAGTAAAACACTGGCACAAAATCACTTGTATCAAATTCAATGTTTTCACCTTGCTCGCCCTCAAGAAAAACAGATCGCAAAAATTCATAAGGAAGTGAAGGTCCATAAACTGAAAATACAGCTTCGAAAATGGGCTTAATAATATTGTCTTTCAGCAAATTAAATTCCGAGAATACCAATTCTTTTTTACCTGCTTCATTATCGAATTTGTATCCAAAAAAATTGACAGCAAACTGATGGATAAGTTTTCTTTCGCCTTCCGCTGTTTTTGTAACTGCAGGAACATAAATAATTGGAATCTGGCCAAACTTAATCTTAATTGGTGCCTTTGTTGCCGTTAATCGTGAAATACGGAATCTTCTGTCGGATCCGCCAATTGTATAAGGCAACCGTACTTTCGCAGAAAAGGACAAGGTTATTGTAATACAAATTTTCTTCCGGAATATCCGGAAGCAAGCTATAGTAACTCTTACCCTAACATTAACTTCCCCCTCCAGGTAAATTGGCACAGGTTTTAAACTACCGTTTATGATAACTAATAAAAATCCGAATTCCACCCTCAGCATAATGTATACCGAGGCCTTAATAATTTTAAAATCTACGTAACCTATCAATTCAGCAATTGCGCCTACTCTACCCCGCAAAGCAAAATGATCAGGAAAAAATGTTTTTAATCCACCAGGCTTATCTTTGTTGAACGCGAAAGCACCTTCCAGTATACCATACACACTAATAGATGCTCCCACATAAAATATACCTTTATCAATATATGCCCCCAGTCCTATTCTGAAGGCAAAACCTGCTTGGATAATACTTACTCCATCTCCTGGATTGCTAGTCGGATTACCCTTTATTTTGGGGAGTAAATGCTTATAATGATCGAAAATAGATAATGTAGCCGAGCTAAGCCGGGTAATATACATACCTGCCCAACCTACAAATGGCTTAATTTGGATTAGACAAGAACGCGACCAATCATTCGTTGTTCTAGGAAAACCAACATCTCCTTTCCAATCACCATTGGTATAAATATCTATGCCAATGTTAGGCAACGTTAAAGCTGCTCCACCCAAATCTATATTTCGGAGGCTTGGATCTAGCGCAAATTCAAGAGACCAAACTCCTAAGTTTTCTGAGACCTTTTTATAAAGGATATCAATTCCAAATAATCCTACTAATTGCACATACACACCATACAATACAGGATCATTGAAAACAAACTTAAGATCAATAACATCTTTCCAAGAATCAGGAATTACATTTTCAGAAGCTATTAATAAGTTACTATTTGGATTATAAAGCTTAGTCGGGAAATTGCCTGTTTTGCAAATATCGTTTTCAGGATCAAAAATTATCTTTATTTGATCCATGGCGACATTGACAACTTTAATTTGGTCCAAGCCATTAATGCTAACCCTTTGCCCTAAACCTAAGGTAAGTTTATTACTTGCGTTGGATACATAGGAAACAAGCCAGGCAATTTTATCTCCAGGTTTGGCAAAAATTAAAGCACTAAAATTATCTTCCTTTGGTGGTAGTTGGATGTTTAAAATTGTTAACCGGGCATTTATCAGATTTAAAACATACTGTTCGCCGAGCTTACAAACATCTACTTTAGCAATATTTAACTTTAAAGACCCAAATAATTCTAGATGTAATCCTTTTTTACTTGGGCGGTCAAACTTAAAACCAACAGCAAAGCCTCCTTTGATACTCCAGCCAAAAAGTAATTGCCCTTTAATTGCTCTCAAGGCAGCTAAATTACCTAATGTGCCCAGATCCAGGTCAAAAACAAAGGAGAAGAGGCTAACAGATTTGCCAATGGATATATCCGGAACCCTAAAAAGAGGAAGTTGGAAAAAATCGAAATCAATATCAATACCAGAAGCATCCAACCGCTTCATTTTAAAACTTTGGAAATGGCTGAAGCGAATGGGAAAGCTGGTTAAGAAACCTTTTTTCTCAAAATTTATTTTTGGAAGTACAAACAGGTTGGATAAATCAGGAATAATATCCGGAAGTTCTACTTTATCTAACTTAAAAGCAAGCCCGATATTGGAAAAGTCTATAAATTCAAGGGAGATAATATTAGGAATATCCCAACTATCTAATTTAGCCCGGGCATCCAGGTCAAACCGGAAGCCATCTGTTTCGGGAGCATAGCTAAAACCAATTCTGTTAATCTCGATTTCTTTCAGTATAGCCTTGTCACCTTCTTCTCCAAACTTTATCTTTCCGTTTAATTTGGAAGTAAATACAAGTTCGCTCTGATCTTCCTGGTTAGCCTGAATTAAATTTTTCTTCTGGTACGTTCCATTTAACCGAATTAAATTTGGCTTCTCAGTTGTATGCCCATCATTATCATGAGATAATTTTAATGGATCAATACGTACATTATCATCGAATAAACCAGGTACTTGCAAAAAAGCAAACGATTCAAAATCTTCAATGGAAGAGTTTCTAAACTTTACTTTTAATTTAGAAAGTATAAATTTCCATTTATCATTACTAAAATAATCTGATATTAATTTATAATCTTTTGGATCATTAAAGGGGTTATAATCTATTAAACCATAAAATGAAGTAGATTTTATATCTACCTTACCATCGGATAATTTAGTTTTGTTAACTGGAAAAGCCGCATACTGAAATTTAAGCTCGGTGTTAAGTGCAAGTTTGTTATTTTGGTCTTTCTTATTTAGGCGCTGGGATGATGCCAAACCAGTAAAAATAGCAGGAAGGTTTTCGGCACTACCAATAGGAACGTTTAATATAAAAACACCCTTCCAATCTTCATCATCCAGAATAGAGTTCTTAAAATAATCATCTTCAAATTCAAGTAATTTTTTGTCTTTAATTTCTCTTATAATCTCATTAAGCCTTATTCGATCCCCTAACTGAACCCCATTATTAGACCATAAGGCACTATTATTTAATAAATCTCGCGTTTTACCTTTATAGAACTTAAAGACTATGATAGTATCATCTATTAGTTCTTCTCTTGTGGTTTCTTTAAATAAGGTGGTTAAGTCAATTTCAAAAAGCTCAGCAGACAATTTAGATTTGTTAATAGCAAATCGGGCATTTAACTCAAAATCAGAATATTCCTGCAAGAGTCCAGGCGTAAGTACCAAAAAAACCTGGTCTTTGCGCAACGATGCATCAAGGTCAGCAGTTTCTCTTTTATCTTTAAGTAAAAATTGAAATTTGCTACCATCTAGCTTACTCGTTTGGGTATCGTCTTTAACAAAATTGTAAGTATTACCTTCTTTCAGAAAACCTTGAGGGGTTATATAAGCCTCATCCGTGAAAAATGCCGGTGCTTGTTTTCTATAAGGCGATATCCTTTTATATCGGTCTTTTCTTAAAACTTCTTCAATCCTTATTAATTCTGGTTCTCCTTTAAAAGCTAGGGTAGGAATAACGGGAATAGTAACATCAGATGTTAAATCTGCATTTTTAATAAAGGAATAATTACTTTCTGGCCCTTTATTTAAAAAAATTGGCGACTGCTCTGAATCTATATTATGAGTTCTATTGCCAATTGTAACTAAAGTAGTAGTAGTGTGCCTATTGTATTGCTTAAGCACTCCTTCCTTTTCATCTACCAAGGAATCGGAACTATCAGTAAATTCTAATAATATCTCACCAGCAGAAGCCGCCAGAGACTCTGTACCAGAAAACCCCAACAGACACTGCTCATCATTACCTCTAGAAATAAGTTTTACTTTTCCTAAAGGTCTTATAAAATGTCTATCATAACGAGAATCGGTACTATCAGTATTTAACCTAGCAAAAGCAAAATACAAATTGGAACCCGTTTCAAATATGGCAAATTGGTTTCCTTTACTATCACAAAAATTTGTTTTTAAATCTTTTTTAGAAAGAGTAAAATGGCTCATATACTTTCCATCAGGAGCCTGAAGTTCTTCGAAGGGAAAATAATTGCCTCTAAATTCTGCATCAGGTAATTCTTCCTGAGGAAAAAGATCATACGTAACTGCTGGTTCTTTTCTCTCATCTATGTTTTTTTGAGAAATGAAAGGTATTTTAATTGGAATAAATTTAATCTTATTAAATTTTGACTCCATGTATATCGAGCTAAAATTAGGAGAGCCGATACCCAAATCAAAGTAAAACAAAGTTGGATTTATTTCACCTTTATTAACTTTAACTAATAAATTCGATAATTCATTAATATAAATTTTATCGGCAGAGATATCAACATTTTTATCTTTAAGTCCCAACAATACAAACCGGTATTTTGAAGTATTACCAGAAGCATATTTTGGAGAGATAGCAGCGGCTTCTATCCTTCTTTTATCTAACCTTATAATTCTCCTTTTATTATCATCATTAAAGCTGTAGTTATCCATCCAAAGAAAATAACCAGTAGTGGGTGGTAACTCAAATGGCTTATCAAGAAAAATTGTATCTATATCTTTTGGATGACCCTCACCTTTAATAAACAGTAATACCCATTTTGTCTGGTTTTCAACAAAGGAGTTATCAAATGAAATTTGCTCATCCACACTCCCCTTTTTATATAAGAATGTCTTGACATACCCATTATTGCCATCAGGAGCAAAAAAATCATTGTATACCTTTTTAAACACCATACTAGTATTATTTATAATTTATAACATCACCAGGTAAAAGATAAAATCTTGAACTTTTATATTTAATTTTTCTGAGAGAACTTCCATGAAGTCTTTTTACAAGAGGTTTGTGATAAACCAAACCATTACCAACAACATCCTTTAATTTGTAACCAAAAGGTTGGTAACTTAAATTAGAACTGATATAAATAGGTATGGCAGGAACTATAGGACTACGGGTACCAAAAACACCGAATGGGGATAAGTTGGTGTTCAAAGTAGAATCATTCATTAAGATATCTAAATTCCCCCTATACAAAACCAATGTATTACATTGCATTCCATTATATTGCCTACAATATTCCGATAAGTCATCATCATCCTCAAAACCACCGTTACTATTGTTGGTTTTTAAATAACTTTGGTAAATAAATAGGTACTTAGCAGAATTTATTTCTTTAGAAAAATCAGGATCTATGCTAGAAGATAATAATTTAATATTTCCATCACCAAATCTATTATTTGGAACAGAACTCCGAGAAAAAGTAATACTTAAAAATGGATCAAAATTATTTATAACAATTCCTGTACTAAGTTGTATTCTCCTAAAGCTGATTAGCGATTGGCCTGAAAACTGTTCATAATAAAAGTTATTATCCAAAGCGTTTTCAAGTTCACTTCTTTTTAATCTCAATGTAACTTCCTCAGTATTTTTCTCAATGCTTCTATCATTTTTATCCATTAAGCTCTTTATCTCTTTTAAATATCTATCCACCATACCAGCGTTTTCTAAATTACGTCCATCAATAATAATGGAATGATCTACTCTTAAGTGAATTTTAGGATTTAACGGTAGTAAAGAAAACCTGTCCATTGCCTTATAACCGTACCTGCTTAATGATGCTTCTTGTGGAGCAGGAATTAATTCGTAGATTTTTTCAACAATATTTTGACTTACTGAATTAGGCCAATTTTCATTAATTCCTAGTAAATCTAAATCTAGTAACAATTGAAAGGTTAAATCTGTAAATTTATTAACCCAAGGTTTGTTATTATCAGTTAATATCCTTTCGTAATAGAATTCTATAATAAGATCGCTTCTATTTAAAGGAGAACTCCTTAAGTAACCTATTTTGTAAGCACCATCCGGACCGTCATAATAGTCATATTTATTACTTGACTTAAATTTTGATTTTATATCAAAACTATTTTTTCTCTTATTAACAGTTAAACCGTATTCAGGTTCATCTTCTATCCAGTAATAACTTTCATGTTCATATTTAGCTTCACTGATTTTTTCCAAGCAGTTTGCATAATCAGAGTCTAACCCTTCAATATTTACAATATGGTACTTCAATCTTTTTATAACATTCCCATTTTTATTGAGCTTCAAATTAGATTTAGGGGGTAAAAGAAACTCCGAGTCAATTGAACTTGGATTTGAAACAATGGATTTTACCCTATAAGCTGTTGGATTACAGCTTATAATAATAAAAGCTGAGAACAAGTAAAATATTCTTACTTTAACCTTCATTATGTATTTAATTCAAATTGGTAATTAGAATTATCACAAACACAAAAAATAGTGTTAATTTTAGATTAACTAATTTAAACAGGTTAAGCCAATGTTATGACTATAAAAAACTTATATTCTAAAATTTTATATAGAAAATTATAAAATTTCCTTTTTTGTTTATTAGCATTAACTTCACCCATTAAGTGCTTATAATCTTTCCTTAACTCGTTGTATTTATTCATTTGGTTAGTATTTTCAAAGTATTCATTATTTTGTAAGAAATAAATATTCATCACATGCATTAACCGAAGTACTGTTTTATAACCGTACCTTAATGCAAATCTTAAATCTTTATCTTTTCTAGCGTATTGCGCTAGAAAATAATGAAAGTAAGTTAATTCATTTACAGTTATTAACTTTAACTTAAGATAATATTCAAGCTTTGTGTAGAAATCAAGAAGATCATCAAAAGATTGGCGTGCCCTTTGTTCACTGGGGCAAGTAACAGGTTCGCCTGCAGACAAATGGTCACGTAATATCCTACTTATGAAAGCCTTAAAATCTTGTTTTTTTAAAGGCATTAAGCTACCATAAGCAATTAATTCCTGGTCTGTGAGGCTACTTATTTCTTTTATTTTAATTTTAGGATGTTCTTTTTCGATTCTCAACTTCAATTCTGTAGTTAAAAGCCCAAAATCATCTAAAATCCGCTTAGCTAAGAATGTATTCTGATCATTGAATGATTTTATAAGAATTTCTAAAAACTCTGACCTCTTTACATAAATAGTTCTTCGCCATGTCCTAATACTTAACCAAACCCCAATTGTAGTTAAAATAATGGTAATTATTTTAACTACAATATCCATAACTCTGTATTCATCTTCTGACATAGTTATATATATCATTTTACAAGCTGAGTTTATTGGCTATGGAATAGATTAAAAAATAAAACCAAAAAAATTCGGCGAATTGTTATATAATAAATTAGATACTATAAAATAGAATTGATTTAAATTTGGTTAAAAAATTCAAGCATTCTTTTAACTCAAATAATTATTAAAACTGAAATATGTGTAATAAGCAAACCTTAAAAATACTAGTTATAGAAATGCTTATATAAAAAATTTAAGGCATGGTACAATTATTGATTGGGCTTTTTGATTTTTCACCATACAAATTCATCTTAATTTGAGGCTTTCATTCTTGTACAGTAGCAAGAATACTATACATTTGATGTTAATTGCACTTCAACAGTGGTACTATTGGATGCCATACTTAAAGCATATACTACTTTTTCAACAGCCTTTTTAACATTTACTCTTCCTGCATCAATTGGCTTATTCATTTCTTCCTTAGAAGATTTGGAATTTTGTCCTCTAGGCTATCCTTGTTTTTATTCTATCTTTAAATAATTAAAATCATTAATTCTATTTTTTTATTAAATTGCAAATTCTTCTTTTTGAACTAGTTTTATTATTATGTAATGTTCCTTACTTTCAGCACTTTTAATAAACTTATTTTGGGCTTGGATTTTCGTTTCCTGAGGATGCGATTCTATTTACGGCATAAGGTATTACGCCAATTCCAAGTGCTAACAGCACCCCTACAAATCCGGTTAGAGAAGGAACTTGTGGTGCATCCGGCTTTGTGATCAACATATAATAAATAATAAAAGAAGCTAGACCAGATCCAATTGCAACTGCAGTATGACCTGCCATGAATACTATTAACCTGCTTACACTTGCAACTCTAACAGAAGGTGGGGTCCCATTTTCCATTTGTTTCTGGTGTAGAAATAATCTATTATCTAAGTACTTATTTCGTAAAGAAGTTTCTGCAGCAATCAGGTTATTCAAAGTAGCTGCCTCAGGAAAGTTAGGGCCTGACGTTAATGGAGATTTACCAAAAATTGATCTGGCTTCTTCAATCTGGATTCTTGCAATTGCAGCATTCTCCTGCATTACTATCTCTTTATCTGATAAAGCTTCCTTTATGCTCATTTTACTAAACCAAACCCAACAAAGTACTATTACATGCAAAAGAATTGGAGAAAGCGCAATAAAATATGCAACCCATGATGGATTATTACTATTTACATTTTGTTCAGGTCCTTTTCCTTCGGAAGTAGTGCCACCGGAAGTAGTGCCACCGGCAGTAGTTCCGGAAGTAGTGCCACCG